>NZ_CP118605.1:2570000-2872500 GCF_029869925.1 Microbulbifer bruguierae
CCGCTCCGAAACCCTTACAAATCAAGGTGTTCCGAAAGCCTCAACCACCTCTCGGTGATCTCGAGAAGGGCGCGCATTATATCGAGCTCTTCTCGCTTGGCAAGCTCTTTTTTTAGAGCTTTTTTCAGGCTTGAAACCAGGCTAAACAGCGCTGACTTTCAACTCCTGAAGGGCTGCCGGAGCCCTGCGGTGTCGCCTTGGCGACCCCGTCGAAGTGGCGCGCATTATAGCGACCTCCCCGACCTTGGCAAGCTGTTTTTTGAATTTCTTTTTCAGGGAAAACCCTTTGAAAATCAACAACTTATCCTGCCAACCTCGCCGCCTCTGCAGCGGTGAGGGCGCGAACTATACGTAGGCAGTCAGTGGGGCGCAAGCTCTTTTTTACAAAAAGTTTTTACCCCCTCGGTCAGTCCCCGAACCAGAACAAAACCCGACTTATTGCCGGAAAACCAGGAACAATATTTCAGGTTTCGCCTGATTCACCCAAATAGCTGGTGGACGACTGACTTCTTCCGAGGGTAATAGCAATTTAAGCCTGTTCAACCACCTGTTCGATGCGCCCGAAAACAGACTGGCCTTTGTCGTCCCGCATCTCGATCGCAATCTTGTCGCCAAACTGCATGAATACCGTACTCGGCTGGCCATTCTGGATGGTCTCGATCATACGGATCTCGGCGATACAGCTGTAACCAACACCACCTGCTGCCACCGGCTTACCGGGACCGCCGTCGAGCTTGTTGGACACAGTACCGGAACCAATGATGGTACCGGCGCCCAGCGGACGGGTCTTGGCCGCATGCGCTATCAGCTGGCCGAAGTGAAAGGTCATGTCGATACCCGCATTGGGTTCACCGAATTTCTCACCGTTCAGCTCGGACACCAGCGGCAGGTGCAGCTTGCCGGCCTGCCAGTGCTCGCCCAGCTGTGCCGGGGTGACGCACACCGGGGAGAAGGCGCTGGATGGCTTGGACTGGTAGAAGCCGAAGCCCTTGGCCAGCTCGTTCGGAATCAGGCCGCGCAGGGACACGTCGTTCACCAGCATCACCAGGCGGATGTAGCCGAGGGCATCTTCCGGGGAAACCCCCATGGGCACATCATCGGTAATCACCGCGATTTCCGCTTCGAAGTCGATACCGAAGCCTTCGCTCTGCGGCATCTTTACCGCCTCGCGCGGCGCCAGGAAGGTATCGGAGCCGCCCTGATACATCAGCGGGTCGGTCCAGAAGCTTTCCGGCATTTCCGCGTTGCGCGCCTTGCGCACCAGCTCGACATGGTTGACGTAGGCACTGCCGTCCGCCCAGTGATAAGCACGCGGCAGCGGCGAATGGCATTGCGTCTGATCGAAGGCTTCGCCCGCGATTTCTCCGCTGTTAAGTTTTGCGTGCAGATCTTCCAGCTGCGCGGACGTTTCCGCCCAGTTGTCCAACGCGCTCTGTAGCGTCGGGGCTATTTCTGCCGCGGACGTCATACGTGTCAGGTCGTCACTGACCACCACTAGATGGCCGTCACGACCGGATTTCAGGCTGGCTAACTTCACTGTGCCTTCCTCTTTTTCAATTCACGTCCCCCTGATGAATCAAGGGTCTAAAGGTTTGAATTCTTGGTCGCCGTGCATCCACGCCGCGTGGCGAGGTGCCTTCTTGGTGCGCGCCCATTCTTCCAGCATGCCTTCGGCCACCCGCTTGAGCTCCTTGTGCATCCCTGGCTTCGCGGTATTCGCGGCCAGCTCGATGCGATGCCCGTTGGGGTCGAAGAAGTAGATGGATTTGAAAATGGTATGGTCGGTGGGGCCGAGCACGTCGATACCGGCACCCTCGAGCGCCTGCTTCATCGCCAGCAGCTCGTCCATGCTCTCCACTTCCAGCGCAATGTGCTGCACCCATTGCGGGGTGTTTTCATCGCGGCCCATATCCGGCGAATTGGGCAGCTCGAAAAACGCCAGCACATTGCCCTGCCCTGCATCGAGAAATACATGCATGTAGGGATCCGGTGCCCCGGTAGAGGGCACCTTGTCTTCGGCGATGGCGAGCTGGAACTCCATGCCGAGGAGATCGCGATAAAACTCGACGGTCTCCTTGGCGTCGCGGCAACGGTAGGCCACGTGGTGAATGCGTTTGATAGCCATATCAGGCCTCCGGATGCGCGCCCAATCAGGCCGCGTCTTCTTTGCCTTTGCTGCCGATCACACCGCGCTGCAACTGGTCGCGCTCAATAGACTCGAATAATGCTTTGAAGTTGCCTTCACCGAAGCCCTCATCCTCTTTGCGCTGGATAAACTCGAAAAACACCGGACCCAGCATGTTGGCAGAGAAAATCTGCAGCAGCAGGCGTGGCTGGTCGCCATCAGTGGTGCCGTCCAGCAGGATGCCACGGGATTTCAGTTCTGCGGTGGGCTCACCATGACCCGGCAGGCGCTCTTCCAGCATTTCGTAATAGGTTTCGGGCGGCGGGGTCATGAACTGCATGCCCTGTGCTTTCAACCGATCCCAGCAGGCGACAAGGTCGTCACAGGCAAACGCGATGTGCTGAATGCCCTCGCCGTTGTACTTCATCAGGAACTCTTCAATCTGACCACCGCCACCGGCTGCCTCTTCATTCAGCGGAATACGGATCTTGCCATCTGGTGCCGTCATCGCTTTGGACAGCAAGCCGGTGTACTCGCCCTTGATGTCGAAGTAGCGGATCTCACGGAAGTTGAACAGGTCTTCGTAGTACTTGGCCCAGTAATCCATACGGCCGCGATAGACGTTGTGGGTCAGGTGATCCAGGGTGTGGAAACCGCAGCCCTCGGGGTGCTTGTCTACGCCTTCCAGCCAGTGGAAGTCGATATCATAGATGCTCTCACCTTCTTTATAGCGGTCAATCAGATAAAGGGTGGCACCGCCGATCCCTTTGATGGCAGGCAAACGCAGCTCCATCGGACCAGTTGCCACTTCTACAGGCTGCGCGCCCTTTTTGACCGCCTCATTGTAGGCAAGCGTGGCGTCTTTCACCCTGAACGCCAATCCACAGGCGGACGGCCCGTGCTCGCGGGCGTAGTAATCTGCGTGGCTACCCTTTTCATAATTGGTGACGAAGTTGATGTCACCCTGACGCCACAACGCCACATCTTTAGTGCGGTGACGAGCCACCTTGGTGAAGCCCATGGCCTCGAAAACGGTCTCCAGGATGCCTTTCTCCGGCGCAGTGAATTCAACGAACTCGAAGCCGTCCAGGCCCATGGGGTTCTCAAACAAGTCGGCCATGTAATCCTCCATTAATGGGATTCTTTATAGATGACTCAGCAATGCCGTAGTTCGCAACGGCGGTCTTGCTGGATTGAAATGGTTACATTCGCAACGAAATTTAGTTTCGCATGTAACCAATGTCAAGGGCGAGGCACCCCTTGTAGATGAAGTGATAGGACGGGAAAGACGAATCGATGGCTGAATTGATGACCAAATGTGGCCTTCAGGTCCAAAGCTAGAAAGGGGAGAGGCTAATCGTGTGCGAAAGACGGCAGCGGGAAGGGCCCAATCACAAGATCACCAGGACCAATATATAGATACAATAAATGCGAAACGGCAGCCCCCCCAGGCCAGAAAATTAGCTTTTAGCAAAAAAGCAAAAAAGCAAAAAAGATAGATGTTGCGAGCTTTGTATTCATCTGCCCTTACTTCTCTGCAACCTTTCGCATCATGCTATTAACTAGCCCCGACTTAAGCCAGCTGAAAAACGCGATCGCGAACAATCTTTTCCGGGTTCTCTCGAACCAATTCCCAGGATCCTTTCTCGCCGATTAGCCGCTCAGCCGCGCGCCGGCCTTCAGCGAGATCAGGAGGGCGCCGCTGTATGTGATGAGTGTCGGTAGCAAGCACGGTAGCCAGTCCACGCTTGAGAATTTCCTGAGCGCGCACGCGAGCTTGCTCACCAAACCGGCCAACCAACGCGCCGGCTGTAACCTGGAACAAACAGCCTGCTTGAACCAGTGGTTTTATCTGATCAAGGTCTCTTATAATGTCTTTGTTACGCTCTGGGTGAGCAATCATAGGGCGAATATTCTGCTTAACGAGCCAGCGAAGCAATTTGATCAGTCCCGCAGGTATGTGGCTGTGGGGCATTTCCAACAATACGAGAAGATCTCCCTCCCAGTACCCCAGTGCAGGCAACTGATTTGTTGATGCGAAGTATATTACCTCATCAGAGATCCGCACCTCTGCAGCCAGGGCAAATTGGATTCCAATTTTTTCCTTGGCTTTCAAGCGCTCAAGGAAACTCCGAAAAGCTTGTTGTATGGAAGTGGAGGTATTTGAATAGCGTCCCGGATGAATATGTGGCGTTGCCAGCATGTGAGTAATCCCATTTGCCGCCGCAGCCTGAACAAGCTCCAGACTCTGCTCAAACGATTTGGGACCGTCATCTATCCCGGGGAGAATATGGCTATGCAGGTCAATCATGGACGAATTCTATAGCATAGTTCGCCAGCTTTAGCTTTTACTGCCAATTAATTTGCCTATTACGCGACATTGATTCGGTTACAGGTTACGCCCTTTCACCATATTTATTAGAAAACAAAACCAGATTTTATTGGGTGTACTCAGGATAATAACCGTAATATTGATCTGCATAGCCCCCTCTCCGCTTCATTGCGACACTGTTTAGGATTACACCTTCAGGTTTTACACCCAGGCTCATCAGCCGGGAAATCCCCGCACGAATCACCCCTATCCTCGTATCTTCAGCACGCACTACATACAATAAAGAGCAGGCTATTTTTGAAATAACCAGCACGTCGCTTACCGCCTGAACCGGAGGAGTATCGATAATAATACGATCGTATTTTTGTCGTAGTTCCTTCATGACATTCTGAAACTGTGACGAACCAAGAAGTCGCTGGGGGTCTTCTGGTCGGATTCCCGCCGGTATAATATCGACACCACTTTTTTTGTCCCGAAGAATACATTCTTCGATGGAAAAACGACCAGACAAAAGATCCGCTAATCCAGGCCGACTAGGGGCCACTTCAAATCTGCGACCAAGGGAAGGACGTCGCATATCAGCATCAATCAAGAGCACCTTCTCAAGTTGCCCCAAAGAAAACGACAAATTGATGGATATTGTGGTTTTTCCCTCTGAAGGTGCCGAAGAGGTAATGCAAATCACCTCGGCTTTATTATCAAACCTAGATAACACCACACCGGTACGTAATGACCGGATCGCTTCTGAAAATTGCCCATGGGCTCCATCAAAATAACTATACAAGGGTAAGCCATTGTCATCCACCGATGACACTTCGGGTACGATCCCCAAAAGTGGTAATCCCAATTTCCGACCAACGTCCTGCGGATCACGTATGCCGCTCTTTAAAAGCTCTAACAGCACGACGACCGCCACACCGAGGCCAGCGCTCATGACGCATGCAAATAATACCAATAGACGCTTTTTAGTCGCCAAGGGGCGGCGCGGCGTAACAGCGGGATCTACTAGACGCGCCGTCTCTGCATCATAACCAGAAACTTCCCTGGTTTCTTTAAACCGTGTAAGGAAGGTATTGTAGAGTTGTCGATTGACTTCAACCTCTCGCTTTAATTCATCGTATCGAATTTCTTTTTGCGCAACTACTTGTAAATCAGACTTAGCTCCCGTGAGCTCAGCTTCAAGCGTAAGAACTTTTTCTCTGCCCTGCCGGTAATCAATCTCGATACTTGCGACAAGCTTTCTCAATTCGCTACTCAATTGCGCTTGAGCCCTTTCCAGCTCATCTTGCGCAGCCTGCATCGTTGGGTGTTTGGGACCATAACGTCGGGCCAGCTCGGTGACCCCTAGCCGCGCACTTGTTTCCGCCTGTCGAGCTGTTTGAATCAAAGGGTGATTGAGAACTTCTGGTTGATTCAGCAATGACGCTTCCGGAAGGTCTTTTCTGCGAACTTGGTCATACAACAACCTGAGTTCTTTAAGCTCCCTCTTCGCCTCCAACAATTGATCCATGGTTTCATTGAGCTCCTGTGAAGCTAGCCCGCGAACCCCCTGGAGATCCACCAGATCCTCCTGTTGCTGAAAATCATTAAGTGCTCGCTCGGAAGACTCTAATTTTCCTCTCAAACCCTCAAGCCGCTCACTCAGCCAACTAGTCGCCTTTTCCGTAACATCCTTACGTACACTATTTTGCTCAGCAATATAAGCATCGGCGACCGCGTTCGGAATCGAAGCTGCCAGTTCCGGAGAATAGCTCTCATAGGTTAGCTTGATTAACTGAGTATTTCGGACAGGTGATACCCTTATACTATTCGCGATAAGGTTGACAATTCCCTCACGCTTTTGACGGGACCGTATTTCTGGGTCTATTTCGGGTCTTTCAGTCTCCAAACCAGCCCAACTTTTTACCTTTTCCGTTAACGTTGGTATTCGCGGACGATTGAAGACCGGATGATTTTCAAGATCCAAAGCATACACAACACGCTCAGCGATGCCGCGTGACTGCAACATCTCCACTTGCGTCATCAAAAATTCGCGACGCTGCGCTCCGGCTTCATATACATCCCGAATGGACACGAGATTAGCCTGCCCTGCACCCAGTAATAGGGTAGAGGTAGCTTGATATCGGTTCTGGATATTTTGAACTGAGAAATATGCTGCGGTGGTAACCGCTATTGCAAATATTGCTATGTACCACTTTTTTGCATATACAGCGAAAAACAGAGCGACAAAATCAATATTGCCAAATGGCGAGGTCTCAGCCTCGTCTGTGGCATGCGTGTGCTTCTCCATACTTATGCTCAGAAGAACCCCTGCTCTATGGTTACTACGTCGCCGGGCCTAAGCTTGGTTGACATACTGGCCCTTTTTCTTTTGTCTTCAGATTCACCTTCTCGGATAAGGAATATCCTATTTTCCGAACCACGCTCAGTCATTCCTTGAGCCAGGGCAGCAATTTTTCCTACGGTAAGCCCAGGTTGATAAGTGTAGCCACCAGGCGACTGTACCTCGCCATATATAAATACAGGGCGATACTGCGTGACAGAAACTGTGACATTCGGATTGATAAGATAATCGTCCTTAAGCCCTTTTACTATTAATGCTTCAAGCTCGGATGGCGTTAGGCCACTAATTTTTATTTCACCCAAAAATGGATAATTGATGTTCCCCGATTCAGCCAGCATAACATCAAAATTTAGATCATTTTCGCCGTAAACGCGAATCGAAATCCTATCACCAGCATTCATACGGTACTCTGTGCTATCAGCAACAGCTTCTCCAATTATTAAGACGGCGAAAAAAATTAGAGTAAAAATCTGCGCAGGCAACTTAAAGATATTCATCAACATATTTTTCTTCTTAAATCATTGCGCACTAAAGCGGTGCCTCTATTCCAAGAATATAGCGATTATTTTCCAGATCGGCACCGGTTGCTGACGAATGGTTTTCAAGCTTAGATACACCAAGACTGAGCCTAAGCCAGTCCACAGGTAGGTACTCAATAGTGAAACTGGAACGAAACACTTCATCCAAACGATCTTCGCCAACGAACTCACCCGTAGTCCGACTATACGAGAGAACACTGTTTAAATTCCCCACCCACTGATGAGACCAGGAAAATACGTTACTTTTTACATCAATAAAATCTGCAACTCCAAAAGACTCCTGAACGTTTTTCCCTGTCGTTACCGACAAAGTACTATAGCTCTTTGGACTCCATGAAGCTGTCAAATCCCAGCGGGGCCCTTCAAAATCCTCGCGCTCACCAGCAGCGAACGCCCTATTCAGACGGCCCGCCCTAAGCAATACACGAGTTTTTGGCAGCCGGTACTCTCCTGTGGCCAATACAGTCCATTCGTCACTATCGCGGTTAGGTGTTGTAGTCGCGACATCAGCGTAATCAAGGGCCCGCTCAGTAACCTGCAAACCAAGAATAAACTGATCGTTCAGTGAATAATTGGAGCTGAATATAGAATATACGTCGGTAAACTCGCGGCTAGGATCCTGAAACTCATAGTTCCGCTGCCCCTGACGGACCGCTGCCTGTAACCTCCCACCCTGGCGTCCAAACATCAACGCAACCTCTGCACTCGGTTGGCGAGTTCTATCAGCCTCGATCAAAATCGGGTCCAAACTACCGTCGGCAGCTCCTGAAACAGACTGAGCCAGGTTCAAATAACTGCCGGAAATCTGTACTTCAAGGAAAGAAAGTGCTCGCCACTGCCAATCAAGATTCACTGCGTAATCACTAAAGGATTGTCGTGTGCCGTTCCGATAGTAGCCACGCGTCATCAAAAAACTGCCAGACAGACTTGAGGCTCTTCCCTCTCGCTCCCATCTCACATTCGGAGAAATTCGAGTGACCCAGTCGCCTTGTCCGTTTTCTGCGGCAAGGAAAACATTATCATCATACTGAGCTTCAACCCTGGCACTGCTCGTAAGTTCGATATTACCAGGCAAATCAATTGTGATGGCATTTGCGGACTGCCCCATCATTGAAAATACACATAAAATCGCGGACCCGGTCCAGAGAACACTTTTTCTACTGTCGAGCCCTGAAGATAACACTTTAGCGGCTTCCACTTTCATATTTATATACCGCTCTCTTTCTCGCTTGTCATATTTGACTAGGAATGACGGCTAATAAGCATTCTTATGATAAAAACCACGACAAATGGTCAAAAACACAATACGCAGATCAAGAAGTATTGACCAGCGACGGATATACTCAAGATCGTACTCAACCCGGCGACTCATTTTATCCAGCGTATCGGTTGCGCCCCTGAAGCCTTTGATCTGCGCCAAGCCCGTAATACCTGGTTTAACTTTATGCCGAAGCATGTAGCCATTAACCAGACTTCGATACTCTTCATTGTGAGCAACCGCATGCGGTCTCGGTCCCACTATCGACATAGTTCCCTGCAATACATTAAAAAACTGTGGCAGCTCGTCGAGGGAAGTTCGACGTAATATGTTACCTAAGACCGTGACCCTCTGATCTCCATCTTTGGCCTGTACAACTTTATCGCCATCGTCCATAACGGTCATACTGCGGAACTTCCATACATAAATGGTGCGACCATCCAAGCCATAGCGCCTCTGCTTGAAGATAACCGGTCCAGGGGAAGAGCACTTAACTGCTACCGCTACAAGCAACATTATCGGAGAAATCAATGCAAGAATGACAGATGCCAGCACTAGATCTTCGAGGCGCTTTAACCAACCGTCAAACCCCTGTATCGGAGTATCAAATACACTGAGAAGGCTGCTACTTCCCACTTGGTGCCAGCGCGCATGAAGCATTTTCGCTACAAAGAAGTTAGGGAGGATATGAACGGTGGCTGTTGTATCGGAAAATTTATCGAGAGTTTCGCTAATGATGTCTTCTGCCCGCATCGGCAATGCTATGAACACAACATCAAGCTCACCCGCGCGCCCTTTAGAAACCGCCTCATCAACCGTCCCAAGGACAGGAAATTTGCTTGTATCATCCAAGTGAGAAGTATGGTCGTGAAATCCCTCAACGCTATAAAACCCATTTACATGGATACCCAGCTGTGGGTTCGATGCGAGATCTCTGGCAAGCTTATACCCAGATTCAGTGCAGCCGATAATGACAGCACTACGCGTATTGCGGCCTCTGAGTCGAATCGAAAACAATATCTGCCGCATACAAAAACGCCAGAATGCCAGACCGAATAAAGTAAATGTCAGCCATGCTACCGCTGCAGGTCGCATATAATCGGTAGCAAAAGTATTAAAAGAAAATTCAAGAAGAATTAAAAATATACAAACCGCAACCCAAGCTACAGTCACAGTTCCAAAAATTCGAAGGTAAGTTTCACCTCGCCACGACCGATACAACTCAACGGACTCAGCAATAAATGCGAAGCCGACCGCGGCCAACAGCCCCGCTATCACCCAATCTTTACCTGGATTTACCTCAAAATAAGTAAGACTTGCATAAAGAATACCCAGAATAAGCAGCACATCGAACAAGCGATACAGCGCCGTTATTCCGCTCTGACGACTGCGGATCCATCCCTGTTCCACGAGAACCCCCTCATTAGGCAAGGCCTAGCGGCCTTAAACTATTCCTTGTAATACCCCGTATCGCAATTCGGGCCAAAGGCCTTCAGAGTGACGCAATAATTCCATTGCTTGCTTATTACACCCCTACAACTGCGACCTTATAATGACAATGCATATACTGGGCCGACTTTCCATGCGTTGCGGTTTTTTTGTAATGGGGCTAAAGCCTTTTACTGAAACAATCCAGCGAACAATGATTATCCGCCCAAAATGTGAAGCTACTCAACTAAATTTGTCGCATTTCTCAACGTGAGTCTCAACTAATCCTTTATTGGCGCAAAAAAACACTAAATATAGACCTCGATATATCGATAAATGAAATTTCCGCCAGTCTTGAGCATTTAGCTCACCATTGCGGAACACTATAGAGTGCATCGTGCACACTTTTGATCATACGTTTCAAAATCCACTAACTTTTGTGTATTGGGTCTCGGTATTTTTTTGTTGACATTATTTTGAGCGCTGCCATATTGGTTCCCGTTTGCCGCATAGTTCGCGGAACAGGGGCTAATTTTTCTACTTTGGGGGAGACAGGGAATGTCGAAAGTCAGCAGAGTTGACCATATTGCGTATGCCGTCGCGGAAGGGATGATCGAGAAGTGGGCCTGGTATCACATAGAAGTCGAGGGTGGAAAACTCACCAAGCGCGTAGATGATGTGCGTCCGGATGATCCCGATAGCAGCATGAAGCTCTGGTGTATCGATTTCGAATCTTTTGGCGTGGTATTAGTCGAGGGCATAGATAGAAATAAGAAAAGTCAGGTAACTGCCTTCGCCGATTGCCACGGTGACCACAGCGTCCAGCATATCGCTTTTGATACAATGAACCTAGAACAGTTCGTTTCTCACGCGATTTCAAAAGGCGTAAATCTGCGGGGTAAGCAGCTCGTCAATAATGATGGGTTTGGGGAACTTAAGCAGTTGTTCGGAAAAGGATACGCAAAACAAAACGCTGCAGTAATGTCTTTTCCTGAATACGTTGAACGCCCAAAGCAAGGCGTCAGCATGAGCACTAGCGTGCCCCAAAATACCGGTAAAAACTTTTATCAACGGATCGAACACGCACGCAATACTGGCGACCAATCTACACTCATCGATTTCTCGCTAATGCCTTCGGACTGGATACCAGAATCAAGCCAAGGTGTTAAAAAAAGCAGCTCTTCCAAGCCCATAAAACACGAAGAAGCGACTCCAGCATAACCAACGTCTTACGAGTAGCGTCGACACTATATAGCTTTAATTTTGCAAAACCCAATGCCATGTTCCGATCAGACACGGGGCATCGGCGCCTCAATTCAAGATGACGCAATAAACGCATCGCATATAGTCAAAAGATATGTGAAAGGTACACCGGTGAATAACGTACAGGAACCAAGAGCGCAAAGTACTAAATTTGTGCACGATAAACTCGCACTTCATGATTCCGAAATTCCGGTAATCAGACGCATAGAGCACCAAGCCAAGAAAACACCAGATAAAATTGCAGTTTTTTATGGCAGAAAACAAGTTTCTTATGCATCTCTAATATCTTTTGCGAAACGATCGGCTCTAGAATTAAAGGAATTCGGTGTAGTACGGGGTTCGCGCGTAGCAGTATTGATGCATCCGGCACCAGATCTGATTTGGAGCCTTTTAGGAATCCATATGCTGGGTGGGACTTATGTCCCGATTGACCCTGGATTTCCCGTTACAAGAATCAGGATGATTCTCGAAGATGTAGAACCTGCAGCGATTATTTGCACCAAAGAGAACCTATCTACTCTTAGGTCTGTGCTCCCAGACCCATATCGACGCCTTCTTTATCCTTCTAATTTTTCAAAAAAGATAGAACAAGGTCAAATCGACAAATTTGTCCCGTATCCGGTAGAACTTGAAGATGAGTCTCATATCTTCTTCACCTCCGGGACTACTGGACGCCCAAAAGGAGCTATTTCAACACATAGAAACTTGGCTCATGGCATGTCATCTTCCGCTGCCTGTTTTGAGTTCACAAGTGAGCATGGAATTTTTTCCGTTGCGGGATCGTCCTTTAGTATTAGTACTTTTGAGTTGCTTAGCTTGCTGGCCTGCGGTGGTTATACGGCTATCGCACAAAGATCGGATATTCTCGATATTGAAAAGTTATTCGAGTCCGCTCGACAAGCTTCCGTATGGCATTTTGTCCCCACCTTACTTGCGAGACTAATTGAATACATAGAGCAAACACCCGAAAGGGTTTCAGCGCTCAATAACCTCCAGCGTATATTAACCGGTGGTGACAATGTTCCACCCGATCTACTCAGTAAAATCCGACTTCTCCTTCCCGAAGTAAAGTTATACGTTAACTACGGCGCAAGCGAAACCAATTGCATGGTTACATATTGGCCCGTGCAGGAAAAAACTATCGGCAAGACCAAAATTGGCATCCCTCAAAAAAACGTAAATCTTCTTGTGCTTAACAAAAAATATAAAGAGGTATCTCCGGGCAATATTGGAGAACTATATGTGGATAGCCCTGGCGTTATTATGGGATACATGCATCGCGAAGACCTGAATCAAGAAAAGTTTTTAATACGAGAAGGAAGTCGCTTCTTTGCAACTGGAGATATGGTCCGAGTAGACGAAAACGGCTTATATGAAATGCTTGGTCGAGAAGACTTTCAGATACAACTCAATGGCAACCGGATAGAGCTACTTGAGGTTGAAAGCATTATTAAACAAGTTTCTGGAATTAAAGACTGTGTAGTTGCAGTCAAGAATATCGGCAACATAAAAACGCCAACCTTAACAGCTTTCGTTGTACCAAGTAACCAGAGCCGCCCATCGCTAAATGAAATTAAGACTTTTGTAAAAGATCTCCTACCCAGCTATATGGTTCCATCTCTCTATCTTGAACTTTCCAAGATACCAACAAATCATAATGGTAAAGTTGATCGAGCAAATCTTCCCGATCCAGGAAATTGCGAAATTCTCCAATCCAGCGAAGATGAACCTCTTCAAGGATCCGTCGAACAAAGTATCGCCAACACCTGGGAAAACCTGCTGGCAGGATCTTCAATCCACGCGAACAGCGACTTCTTTGAACTAGGTGGAGACTCCATTACTGCAGTTAGGGCTATGGCAAGGATTTCAGAAGATCTAGGTTGTCGCCTGACGATAGCAGATATCGTCAAAAATACTACGGTAAGAGCCCTTGCATCCAAAGTATCCCAGCAATTATCAACTCCTAATTCACCGCATGACGATAAGAGCAACGATATACCAGGATGTCAATTACTCAAAAAGGGTCACTCAAATCTTCCTCCACTTTTGTTAATAAATGGTGTAGTCGAGTATCTAGACCTGGTGAAAGAACTGCGTACCGATAGATCAGTTTACGCAGTTTATTTACCTGAAGAAGTTGATCTCATAGTTAATGGTGCAAAGTCCAATGCCATTGCTCGAACCAGCTCTATTAAAGATATAACAAAGCTATATCTATCAATTATAACTACGCTACAACCTACCGGCCCCTATTTTCTGGCAGGAAAATCTTATGGCGGGATCATCGCCATTGAAGTTGGAAGAGAACTCGAAAGCCAGGGACACAGTGTAGCTTTTACTGGATTACTCGATACGGTTGTGCCGGAAGCTTTTACTTCCCATAAAAAAATTGCATTTCGAGTACTCAACCATATTAAGTGCACTTTACACGAAGGGCCTAGTTATTTGGTGTCGCGAATCAAACTACGCTATTTCGGCCGCAATAAACATAAAGGCTCTTCACTCGATACATTCCAGGCGAAAAATGATGGGCTTGACAATGTACGCGTCCGTCATAAAGTGCGGAAAAACGCGATTTTAACTACGCGGTTATCTCCAGTTAAGACGCCGCTAACGCTTATCAAAGCGCGCGATAGAAAATATCTATACGGTGAACAGCCATCTAAAGATCTAGGATGGACGAAATACAGCAGTCAACTTACTGTCTACGAAGTACCCGGCGATCACCATTCAATTTTGATGGCTTCACATGTAGACAAAGTTGCCCGGCATATTGAAGCACACATTTAAGGATGCCGGGAAATGCTAATTCTGCAGAATAACTAAAACTTAAATACGGCGTTTATCTTAAGTGCTTTTCAATTCTATCCCATTTATCTTAGTGTTTTTGCCCGCGGCGCTCATCGGATTCTATGCACTGCGGAGATTGGATTTATTCCGCATATCTCTTGCTTGGCTTTCTGTCGTCTCACTATTTTTTTACGCTTGGTGGAATCCAAAATACTTATTTCTGCTTCTATTCTCGATTATTGCAAACTTTTTCCTTGGAAATCTAATTGCATCATCACCTCACAAAAGATTTTTTTTAATCACCGGCATTGTAGGTAATTTATTTGCGATTGCGATATATAAATACCTTGGCTTTTTTGCTGTCAGCGTTTCGTATCTGACCGGAACTTCAATTTCCATTCCCGATCTTATATTGCCCTTAGCGATTTCCTTTTTTACATTCCAGCAAATTGCTTATCTCGTAGACACTCATCGGACAGGACGTGCAGAAAAACAATTCGACAAATACTTATTGTTTATCTCATTTTTTCCACAGCTAATTGCCGGACCAATTGTTCATCATAGGGAAGTATCCCAACAGTTTAACCAATTGGCCATTGGTAACGTTCATGTTGAAAAAATAAACGCTGGTATATTTTTGTTTGTTATTGGGCTAGCCAAAAAAGTACTTATAGCAGATCAGCTGGCCCCATATGCAACACCTGTGTTTTCAGCCGCGGACGCCGGGTCATACCCATCATTTCTGGAAGCCTGGGGAGGATTACTTGCCTATTCATTCCAGTTATATTTTGATTTCAGCGGATACGCGGACATGGCAGTTGGGCTTGCCAAAATGTTTGGGGTTGAATTACCCATTAACTTTAACTCGCCTTATAAATCAAAGAATATAATTGATTTTTGGCGTCGTTGGCACATTACCCTATCGCATTTTTTAAGGGACTATCTATATATTCCCTTAGGTGGAAGCCGAAGTGGATCAAAAAACCTAAACCTTTTGATTACGATGCTGCTGGGCGGTTTATGGCATGGTGCGGGGTGGAATTTTGTGATTTGGGGCGGGTTGCACGGAGCTTTTCTCGTAATAAATCATCAGTGGCTATATGTCAAATCATTAATAAGTTCGTTTTTTTTGGCGCGCTTTTCCGGTTTCTCAAACTCAGGAGGCTTTTCCGCCCCAGCCCCTTACCTACCGTATCAATCCAGTGATGAGAATATAAAGCAGCAATCCAGAACTCGATTCACCCTACCCTCATTTATTGCCGATACTCCGGGAATAATTACAACTTTTATCGCAGTATCCTTAGCATGGATATTTTTTCGCTCTGCATCCCTGGATGGGGCATTGTCCATGCTTGGAGGTGTTTCAGGGCTTCATGGACTAGTGCTGCCAAATCAGATTTTTAATATCGCTCCTGACATAATTTCGGAGTTCGCTCAAACATCGCCCAACATGTCAATAGGGGCCTTTCCTCACATCAGTGGATTCGGCGTTATTTTTCTGGCCATGTTATTGGCATTTTTTACACCAAATTCAAACCAGTTATCCGATTGGATATTCCCAGCGCAAGAGAATCGGGACAGCTCTAAATACACTGCCCCGCTCTCGCTCGTAGTCATGGTGGTTACCGGAGTCCTATTTTTGGTTTGCGTTAAAATAATTGCAGTTTCTCCGGACAGTGAATTCCTCTACTTTAATTTCTAATAAATATGCGACATATCGGTGCTTTTTCTTTAGGCGTTACCCTAGGTATTGTATTGCTTGTACTACTGTTTTTGATACAAGAGGGAACCCCAACGTCGAGTTCGAAATGGGCATTCGACCTATATCAAGTTAAGGAACTACATGCAGCACAAAGCGATTCGCCCAAGTTATTGATCGTTGCGGGATCCAATAGTCTTTTTGGCATTTTTTCCAATGAGCTCGAAGAAAACTTTAATTTACCAACGACAAATTTCGGAATTCATGCGGGTCTCGGTTTACGCTACCTTTTGGAACGCAGTAAGCGCTCTCTAGACAAGGGCGATATCGTGTACCTTCCCTTGGAATACGCCCTCTATCAGGATGATTATTCACCATCTGCGCAATTAATGGACTTTCTTATTGCACGCGACCCTACATACCTTCACTCCCTACCGTTAACACAGCAAATATTGGGGTATGCTAATGTTTCTTTTGAGCGATTATTCGAAGGACTGCGTGGTGGTAGTAACACGTATCAAGGGCGCTCTTCGAAAATTTACAATGTAAGTAACGTCGACACGTCCGGAAATCAGACAAACAATTCCGTCGAAGACGCCGCGGCTTTCACAGAAAAGCTAAGCCGCCTAACACCCAAGGATATAGGTAACGGAGAGATTTCAAAATACTCAAGAGAGATTCTGCATGAATATTTTGAATGGGCCAAAGAAAATAATATTTGTATTATTGGAGCCCCTCCAAATCTAATGAAGTTTGACGAGTATAACTCTGAGGAATTTGTATTTTTCTTTGAAAATGTTAAAAAATTCTATAACGAAGAAAATGTTACGTTCTCGGGGGATCACAATGACTACCTGTTTTCCAGAGACTTTTTTTTCGATACTGAATATCATTTGAATAAAAAAGGGGTTGCATTGCGCACCCAATTGACCATATCCGATCTTGGAGAAAATTTGTCAGCGCTCTGCAATTTACAACCAGGTGAGAAACTGGCTGGAGGCGGTTTACTGTTAAATTGATCTTCGATTACCCAATATCAATGCAATTTTTCCAACCATACGATTTAACACGCCAACACCCAGTTTAAGATCAGGATCTACGGTCACAGGCTTACCTCGGAAAAACCTTAATACAATTCTTCCGATTGCCTCTAGGAAGTTTTCGATTCGCTTAGATGGCTTTTTCCCAAGGGGTATATCCCCCAATACCACATCAGGACATAACTTAAAGGCGTCACCTATTGACGCTGGGTAGGGCTCCGGACTAGCACTGTATCTAATACCTTTTTTAGCGCAGCTAATTACATGTGATTCGTTAGCAACCCCAAAATTTTCTCCTAATGGAAATACTTTAATGTCTCGCACTGGCTTTACTGGAGCAGGATAACCTAAGTCCTCTAAAGCCTCCCAGCAAATCAATGAAGCTGTTCGAGCCAAATCTAAATCAAGACTTGAACGCCATGAGTAAATATTTTCAGCGGTAATTTTTTTATCAATATCCTTTTTCCAGGTTTCCGAAGCAACCCTTACATCGTTCGCATTTGAACGATCAAGCATTGAAGGCTCAAACTCTTCTCCTATAAACTTACATATAGTCTCGACCTCTTGACGCGGCTGGAGCACTAGATCTTCATATCGAACGGTCATACTATCTACATCCGTCCCGAAAAAATGGTCAGTTTTTGAATACACTGCTGCCCAGCGATAAAACTCACCGATCATCGACTCAGATAAGCCGATATTTTTTATTACGGATGGTACTGAATCTCGCGGATCTCTAACAATTCTAAGTATTTTTGCCTTTGGAAATAATTCTCGAATTAATTCGACATAAAACAGATGCCTAGGAGTTTTTTCCGCCCAGCGCGCCTTGCCCCTCGCATTTGCAAGTGCTCCAGGTAAAGCAGAATAAATGGACCTCACAGACGAGCCCTGCGCTAGTAATTGAGCATGCAATAAATCACTTGTTAAACCAAAATGACTCGCAAGACTTTTTCCATCTGGATATTTTATGCATTCCAGTCGCTCTACTGCCAGGCTCGCCCACTCTTTATTCGAAGCAATTCCTTCAGCTTGCTCTACCGGTATTGCCCGAAAAAGATCGGTTTCCGGTCCACACGCAATTCGACTGTGACTACCAATAATAGCTGAAAGCAACGACGTACCAGATCGCGGTGGGCCAACAATAAATATAGGGGAAGAAAAATCCGTATCATTTATATCCATAACTACTACTGATTAATACTTAGTTGACAACATAGCTAGTCAGCCATGTAAAAAAGTATCCTGCTGCAACGCCGGGCACTATGAAAGAAGTATACGCAATCTCTCGATATACACTCATCAAGCCCGCCTTATATTTTAAGTACAGCTGCAAAGGAATAATAAAAATTGGGTATACACCAAGAAATACCACGGCTCCAATAAGGTCGTAGCTAAACAATGCAAATGGAAGGCCAATCGTTAACAGTAGTGCTCGGGACAATGCAACTGACATCATTTTCTTTGGCTCACCTTCAGCTTGATAGTAAAGACCTAGGCCTCTATATCGATCTGCTATTAGCCCGAGAGACAGAAAAGATAAAAATATCCCGGCCTGACTGTACCGTTCATCGTACAACAGTCGAACAATTTGATCGCCCGAAACAACCAGAAAGCCGCAAAGGCTACAGATAACAAAATCTAGCGGCAAACGGAAACGGTAATACATATCGGTGCAGTCGCTGCTTTCACGCAATTTTCGACTCATCGCCGGATACATCACTTTTTGCATGATTGTATTCAGCGCTCCTCTGACTGAACCCACGATAAATACCGCTATTGAGTAGATCCCCATTTCGTGAGCATTGATATCGAAACCGAGAATAATTCTGTCACCGTTAAGCACCCAATAGCTCAACAGCGACGTGAAAAAAATCCATTTACCAAAGTGAAAAATCTGCTTCGCATATCCTCTATCCCACTGCCAAGAGTTTCCTACACCCGATAAACAAATGTTCTCAGCTGTAATTCGCACAACACTGGAGATGACCGTACCAGCGACAAGCGCCCACACACTGGGTGAGTAGCTAGCCCATAAAATCATGGCAACAATTCCGATGATTTGAGTCATCAAATCAATTGCTGTAATTCTACCCAGCTGCAAATCACGGTTAGCGACAGCCGTTTTTGTTGGTCGAAATCCACTAATAACCAAACTGCTCGCCAGAATAGCAAGCACTATAGGTAGGTCAGGGTGAGAATACACATTAGTGGACGATCCATTTGGCCCTACTATCCACAATGTAAGGGCGAATCCCCATACAATGGCCGCAAGTGATACTCCTCGTAGTATTTGCAATGCCCAGGCCGTGTTCAAAAAAGGCTGCTCTACGCCATCCTTATTTTGAATAATACTCTTGTTGATACCCATATCCGTGAGCATCTGCACCCCAGCCACCACTACATTAGCTAGAGCCATCAAACCAAACATTTCCGGGGCCAGTAACCTGGTCATCACAAGGTTACTTCCGAGTCGAAGTATCTGCCCGGCAGCGTAACCAGCAAAGACCAGAATAGAGGCGTGACGTAGCCTACGGCTACTAAATTCGGAGCTCTGGACAGCGCCAACTTCTGCAACCGAGCTCATCTAACTACACCTTCAAAATGATCGACGTTATAAACAAATCCATTTATTCCATTTTCGATGTGTTCACGAGTGTATCGAATAGTCATGTCGACTAATGGGCGAACACGGGAAAAAGCCATTATGGCAATATTGACTGCTTTGGGGTCACGAAAGCGGGTTTTCAATAACTTTGCCCTTGGTAAGGCATGATTTATCCGCAGCCGACTAACGACTTCTCTTGCACCAGCTTGGTTCATACACTTAGTAGAGGATACGTTAGTGACCGTATGGACGGTGTTTGGCAGCACTTTTGCAGAAGTAGCGGCAACCTGGCAGCGGCCCTTAAGAGAGGGCAGTGGAAGTGCGAAAGTGATGTTCATCCGTGATTTCACCTTTTGACTGAACAGTAATTTTATCGCCCTTGGTAACAAGGTGTAAATCATCGTTATTGTTTCGTTTTTTATAGATCATTTTCCCAATATCACACATTGGTCACATTTTTGCTGATTTATCCGTCTTGTCTTCTGGTTTATCATCATCAGCAATTCATCAATTTTTCGTAACCTTATCGACAACTTTTCGCGCTCAGGGTTGTCTACTGCTATCGATGAATATCACGCCAATGCGGTATTTAACACACGAAGCTTTGTCGCTTTTGGAATTTTTTGCTCTTTGGCAAGAAATTAATAGTACGGATTAATTACAATGAAAAACTTTTTCCCTATTTGTATTCTATCAACACTGTTAATCGGCTGCGGTGGCAGTGGTGGTAGTGATGGCGGAGATGGTGCGGTCGCGCCCCAGAATAGAGCTCCTATAGCCGTTGCAGGAAACAATCTGAGTACAGACCTCGGGCAATCCGTTAACTTGAGTGGTGCGGCAAGTTCCGACCCCGACGGTGATTCACTGACTTACAGCTGGAGCATCTCCTCGTCACCAGGTAATTCAAATCCCATTATTTCATCCGGCTCACAGGTGGAAGCAAATTTCACTGCAGATACTGCCGGTAGTTATGAAATTGAACTCACCGTAAGTGATGGCTCGATTTCCTCTTCCGACACAATAACCATAACCGTGACTGGAGCATCTAATCCATCGCTCGTTGCAAATGCCGGAAGTGGCTATTCAGCTTCCGAGGGATTTCAAATCCAACTGGATGGAAGCGCTAGTACCGCTGCGGACAATAGTTCGCTGACTTATAGCTGGAAAATCGTGTCGGCGCCTTCTAGCTCCACAACAATGCTGGTTGATGCCAACTCTGCGACCCCAACTCTAGAATCGACCTCTGTTGGTAGCTACGAAGTTGAACTAACCGTTACTTCCGACGATGGAAGCACTGCAACAGATATTGCCACTGTTCTAGTGTTGGACTACCTACCGATCATGACCAAAGCTGAGAACTACACTCAAATTTTGCCAGCTGATGATACCCGTATAATCTACGTTAGCAGCCAGACTGGGGATGACGCCAATGACGGTCTTTCTTCAGAAACCCCGGTACAAACCATTCAGCATGGAGCTTCCCTGCTTCGTGACGGATTTCCAGATTGGCTCGCACTTAAAGCGGGAGATACCTGGGAGACAGGTATTGGCGGCTGGCGGAAATCCGGGCGCAGCGCTGACGAACCTATGGTAATTACGAGCTATGGTTCCGGCGATGCTCGACCTCTTTTACGCACTCATGACCAGGACGCCCTCCGATATCAGGGGGGCAGCGGTAGTCCTGCATACGTAGATTATCTCGTAATTCACGGCTTACACTTTTTCGCGGCATCACGTGAACCCGGGTCTCCTGACTTTACCAGTGAAACATCAAACAGTACCGGTATCGTCTGGCTCCGTGGCACTAACAGTCTCTTAATTGAAGACAATATGTTCCAATATTTCACCACCGCTATTGTTTTGCAGGAAACTGGTGATATTGATATCAAAAACGTCCTCATTAAAAACAATGTCATCACTGATTCATATGGTGTAGGTAGCCATTCACAAGGTATATATATTCAATCAACCGATAATGTACGTATCGAGCGAAACGTATTTGATCATGTAGGCTGGAACGAACAAATAGAAGGTGCCAACAAAACAAAGTTCAATCATTCGATCTATGTTCAATCATCCAATCGGGGAGTTGAAATCGTAGATAACATAATTGCCCGTAGTTCAAGCCACGGTATTCAACTTCGCCCAGGCGGGTTGATGCAAGGAAACGTCCTAGTAGAGAATGCGATCAGCCTTATGTTGGGCGGAGACTCCATGGAAGGCGAACCAGGTATTATTCAGGATAATGTGATTCTTCATGGAAGCGATCTATCAGATGAGGAATACAGGGGTTGGGGTATAGACTTAACTGCGAATATCGTGTCCGCAGAAGTACGCAACAACATTGTTGCACATGAGAATTCAATGGCGAGTGACCCAAGGGCAATTAAAGAGCACACACTTTCAACCGAATCAGGTAACGCCATCTATGAATGGGGAAGCCAGTCACAGAGTGAAGAGATTTTTGTAAACCCCTCGATCACTATTGCTGACCTGGATCTTCAAGCTGGTGGCAGCGGTACGCTTGAATCTTTCTACGAGAATATCAGGAAAAAATCACTTAGAGATCCTAGTACACACTCTGAATCTAAGTACGATGTTGATTACATCAGACACTATTTCCAAGATGGATTTAAAATTGCTCAATAGTGTCTGACGTAAAGTTTAATTATTCTTTCGGGCTAAATCCCTCTCGAAAGAACCGGTTTAAACTTTCAGTTGAATAATCCGGATTCCAATCCAGCCGCGATTGGGCCCGGATTTTTTCGACAAATGAATCAAACGTGGCTTCCCCCCCCATCAAAACGTTATACTCTTCGATCGTCCTTTTCGGATCTACGTAATTCTCTTGAGCACCCCTGATCTCTTCCCAGTCGTACACAACATTTCCCGAATAAGTCGCATAATCGGATGTTTTTATCCCGAATCTATTTCCAGAGTCGGTCAAGACGTGCGCCACGATATTGTTTTTAATCACACCATTATTCTCTGGTTTAAAATCGATCCCCCAGCCTCGTGGTTCTGACCCAATATCATTTCCATTTAAAATAACATTGTTTACGACAACCCCATCATCATCACTAACGTCGGACATTCCTAACAATATCGATATGGGGTTTCGAATTAGAAAATTTCCTTCAATCAAACCACCTGGGCGAAGCTGCATACCGTGACTAGAGCTTCGACTTATTATGTTGTTCTTGATCTGTACATCTAGGTTATCTCCCTGAATATAGATCGAATGATTGAATTTAGTAGCTTGTGCTCCGGAAAGAGATTCATGCCAGCCGTTATGGTCGAAAATATTTTCTTCTATCGTGACACCCTCTGTTTCCTGTATATAAATTCCCTGAGAATGACCATCCGTGGAGAAGGAATCAACAATGACGTTTTTTCTAATCTCAACGCCACTGACATTCAGATCACTAATGTCCATTATCGCAATGCCAGTTTGATAGTGATCGAAGCAGTTATCTTCTATTAACAAATAGGTAGATCCTCGAAGCCATACTATTCCCGACGCACCGTCGGTATTTGAAAACGAGTCAGAGTCGGGGTCACGAGTCTCTGCATAGAAGTGCAATCCACTAAATACCAGGTAATCGACTTGCTTAGGCGAGCCGCCGCCTCCAGACGCACGAATCCCCGAACGTGCACCGGTCAATAATAAAGGGCGTGTTAAACCGGTGCCGTAAGAAGTTACAATCATCGGCTGCTTTGCTGAACGACCACTTTTGACCCATCTTCCCAAGCCTTCCGACCACTCATCGCCGATTTTTAGCAGTAACCAGTCAGGAAACCCGTCTCTAAGTAACTCTTTGCCTTTTGCAATACTCTTGACCGCTGTCTTAGGCGAAAGCCCGTCATTAAAATCATCTCCGGAACTACTGCTTACATATATCAATTTTGAGTCAGACTGAGGTTGAAAGCTGGAGAACCCTTCTTTGTCTATAGTAATGGGGATGTGGGAATATTCCGATGGTTTTCCAATGACAGATATATCTCGTTCAACGGATGCGGTTGCCCCCGCGGAATCTGAAACTCTATAAAATACTTTATAATTACCGGGTACTTCTGTGTTGACGCCATTTTCTACTTCAATTTTTGATGTAAGTTCTCCATCTTCAATATCGCTTGCTTCGGCGCCCGGATCCACGAATCGAGCTCCTTCATTCACACTTATTTCATTCGCCCCCAACAACGTAATCGTTGGTGATTCGTTTTCTGAAACAATCACTCGCCGAGCCACCTCTGCAACAGCGCTTTCACTATCGGTGACGGTATATCTAATTTCGTAGTCACCCGCGACAGAGGTATTAATCGGCAGCCCTTCAGTGACGATTTTGTCGGTTATATCGCCGTCTTGTTTGTCATGTGCAACTGCACCGGCATCTTCATAGTTGGCTCCATGAAGCAACTGAATTCTACGTGCTCCCAATAATTCCACCTTAGGTGGCGTATTTTTTTCCGGAGCAGGTTCAGGTAATGTCTGTGATGGGTTCCCTCCGCCCCCGCAAGCTGTACAGATGACCAACATTAGTGCATACATTGTGAACCTAACCATTTGATACCTCGAATTTGGTGGAAAAAATCAGCAAAAGTATGGGTTAGCAGTTGCTGTTTTCCACAAATCGAGGGCGTTTATCAATTTGTCGACCGAATTATGTGAAAATCTAGTCTATCCGGTCATTCGTTTATTCATTTTTTGAGAAGAAGTTACTACTACCATACGCCAACGCAGTTTCAACATCGATCTTGAAACAAGAAAATAGCTTTGTATTGTAAGCCTTAGTCATACTGCGGAGAATATAGGCTTATCACTTCGCCTAAATTCTGGTCAATACTAGAGCTAAAAATTGGTATTTTCAGAAAAGGAGTTTTTAAATAGATTTACTAGCGATCTTCACCGAGTGAAGTCTATAAGCTCACCTATTGAGATGACCAGGGCTGATGCGAAATCAAAAGCATCGGGGTCCTTGTACATTCAGATAAACTTATTCGACCATGACGTTGCTAACTCTAAGCACCACCTATAGATCCAGATTTAATTCCCAATGAAAGCAATACATTTCACTGGGGAATACCGCTATCTTACACTCCGCTCTAGGCCTACAAGTAACACCTGAATTTCATAGGATGAAAACATTTTTCATATACACATATGTTATTATTGGCAATTCAAAAATGTTTATTGACTCATAGGGATATGTATAAATGACAAATTCAGGTAGCCTGGCGGTTCTTATACCAGAATTTCCAGGTCAAACTCATATATTTTTTTGGAGAGAAATTCAGGCGCTTAGGCTCGATGGAGCTAGTGTTAAAATCATATCGACTCGCGCACCCAAGACGAGAAACTTCCATGAGTTTTGCAGTGAGATCGACGAGACATTTTATCTAACACCGTTACGCTATTTTACGAGCATCCTCTTCTGTCTGCGCAATCCGCGCTGGTTTGCATCAACACTAGCATATTGTTTTTCATTAAAATGCAGCCTGAAATTGCGTTTTCGGACACTTCTCTTTATTCCTGTCGCCGCTAATCTTGCCGCGTACTGTACAGAGCATTCTATACATCACGTACACGTTCACTCCTCAGCAGATGCCTCGCATATTACTGCCCTAGCTTCGCTTTGCAAAAAGTTTACATACAGCGTATGTATCCATGGCAATCTCAATCAATATGGAGATAACCATAAAGCAAAGCTCTCCTCTGCAAAATTTATAGTAACTGTAACAAAACCGCTACAAGAGGAGATCTATTCTACAATCCCCCAGTACCCGAAGGATAGAGTTCACGTACTGGCGATGGGTGTGGACGTTACCAAATTTTTGCCTAGAAAATACCCCGAAATCCTTGAAAAACAATTTGTTATAACCTCCGTTAGCCGACTTGTGCATGTAAAGGGCCACAAATTTGCCCTACAAGCTCTAGCCCAGCTACCATCTGAGATCAATTTCTTATACCAAATTGTTGGCGATGGGGAGTTACGATCTGAATTAGAAAATGAAGTTCAAACTTTGGGACTAAATGATAGAGTTACCTTCCTAGGCTTCCAAAAAGAAGGCGAGGTATACAATACATTAATGAACACTGACATTTTTATGTTAACCAGTTTTGGATTCGGGGAAGCTGCGCCCGTTGCAATCATGGAGGCAATGGCTTGTGGTGTCGCATCAATTTGTTCGATTATTGGCGGCACTAAAGATATGATTACTAATCAGCATGACGGGATGCTTGTCCAACAAAAAAACATTCATGATATTAAGCAAGCAGTTTTATTCTTGCTGTCCGATCGTAAAAGGCTAGCCACAATCGGGGCAAATGCCCGGAAAACTGCGGAAGAAAAGTTTAGCCATAAACAGTCAGCAAGCACTTTGCTTCAATACATTAGCCAGAACCAGCTAGCGTAGCCTCACCGCTCTCTAGCTGAATTGATAATTCGTTGTATATTTTTTCGAGAGCTGTGCGCTTGCTACTCCAGGAAAAATCAACTGCGCGCGCTCTCGCACCGTTAGATAGTTCTTTTAGTAATTTTCGATTTTCTGTGAATTCAAGTATCGATGCCATCAATTCTTCGATAACATGTTCACGACTTATAGGAGCTATCTTCACACCGGAGCTCTCAGTAACGTATTCCCCAATCCCTCCATTATCTACAACAATACACGGCAGACCTGATGCCATCGCCTCCATTACTACCGCGCCACCGAACTCTCTAACAGAAGGAAAGCAGAACAATTCTGCCGAAGCATACTCTTGCGGTACAGCGGAATGCGGAATCCAACCTCTAAATAACACATCATTAGTCAAGTCGTTAACTTGAACGAAATGCTCTAATTGTTTTCGCTGAGAACCATCACCAACAATGGTAAGTTTAATTCGACCGGGTTTTCGGTCCCGTACGCGCTGTACCGCCTGCAAAAGCATATCGCATCCTTTGTAGGGCTCCAGGCGACCAATAAATAACAAACTCAAAACGGAATTTTCTTCACTCACATCACGAATGGATACTTCATGAGTGTCGTATGGATTTTGGTCATTTGTGAATGATGTCACGTCAATATTTGAGTAAAACTCGTCTGACACGCCATTTTCATACACCGGAATTAGTCTGCTTTTTGAGATTTTAAACGTATCCTTTATCCACGTATTCGTATATTTAGAACCAGTAAGAATTGCATCCGCAGATAAATATGTCTTTCTGTAACCAGGAATTATCCATCCGCCCACCGACCGCAACCAATTTAAAAAACTGAATTCTTTCCTAGCTACATGTTTAAACGCTTTTGGGAATGGTACGCCGCCGTTTACAGGCCCAAGTATAAAAATAGTTTTTTGTTTCCCACGCTTACATGCATTTACGATCTTGTACGGGAATCGTGGCATCATTGGAGTCATGGCGTGAACTATGTCGTATTCTCCACGCATAACAGCTAATGAAAATTTTCGATATACAAATCGGTTAAAGAAGAAATAAATTGGATACTGTAGTGCATGCCTCAGCGGCCATATTACCTGGCCCCTGTAAGTCGAAAAGAACACCAAAAATTTGTAATAAATTACTTCAAGCCAGCTTTGCTCGTAGTAAGTGATATTCTCTATTAGTCCATCTCTTTTTAACGCCTCTCTGTTCCTACAGTGAGTCACCAGATGGACATCTGAAAACCTTTGAATAATCCGCGCAAAATTATACCCCACCAACGGCACCGAACTAAGTTCGGGGTTACAACTTTCAACAACAAGCAGTACTTTATTTCTCATATACAAATTTTCCCTATGCACCACTCATTCCTGTCCGAATACCTGTATTAATTGTCGGGGCATACTTTCCCATAAGCCTGGTGGCGAACTTGGTCAGAGCGATTTTTCCAACATGTTTGGGATTTATTGGATACTTTATTTTTTTCCTTGAAACAATCCCTGTCTCTGATTCAATCCGCCTTACCAAGTCCTCAAATCGTTTCTTATTGGTTAATTGCGAAAAATCAATTTCTATTCTGTGTGGTGCAGCTTCTTCCCAAAACGAGTAGAAATCACTAACAATATCCAAGTATTGAGGATACTCAATCGAAACTCCCCATGCCGACAAAGATCTATACGTTTCTTCTATCGGTCGGCGTAAAACGATTACATGAGATTCACTTGCTAGGCGTTGAAAAATTTCTCTTTTACCTGCCGGTAACCGTTGCGGGTAATGCGTCTTAAGCACACATTTTCCAATTTTTACGCCTTCACTCAAATAGCCGGTACGATTAACTTCGCTACGAAAATATTGATCGCCATCAACGTAAAGCGGCGTCTTCGGAATTGATTGGAAATTATTAAGCAACAGATCAATAGCTAAATGCGTACCAGATCGCATTACCGATGCCACAATAATGGGTTTCCCCTCAACGCTGGGAAGATTGCCTGGCGGACAAACCACTCGTGGATTTTTAAATGAAAGGAAATATTTTCCAAAATAATTTACCAGATATCGTATCATTTTTTGATATGCCACTAGTCCATTGATACACACGTAGATTCTGTTATCACGTTTTCATCTCTCTCAAATGAATAGGATGTACATTACCTACTCTAACAGTGCTAGCTGCAAACAGCCCAGTAGCTGCTCCGTAGATAAACCAAACCCAATTTTTTAGAGATGCATTAGGTATTTGATCAACCATTATCAATGCGATTAACATGCAGTATGCCAATGCCACTCTCTTCTCAAGTTTTGTACGGCTGTTAAATATATATTTCTGCCCATTTTTAACGGCTAGTAGAGGAATTCCAAATGACACGAGATATCCCAACAGCCCGAATTGCGTAAACCTGATTATCCAGAATCCATCAGTGATCGCGCCATCGATTCTATTTCGCCCCCA
This sequence comes from Microbulbifer bruguierae, assembly GCF_029869925.1. Lineage (NCBI taxonomy): Bacteria > Pseudomonadati > Pseudomonadota > Gammaproteobacteria > Cellvibrionales > Microbulbiferaceae > Microbulbifer > Microbulbifer bruguierae. Next base: position 2,598,301 of record NZ_CP118605.1, read on the forward strand.
ACCTCCCCAACCGAAAAGCATTTTTTCTTGTCCATGAGCAAGCAAAACTTCTTCATGTTCAAATCGGAAAGCAAGTGAGCCGACCTTTTCAGGCCCGAACATCGCAGCCAAATCCAAAAGTGAATCGTGTGGGATAATATTAAATATAGATAAGATAGGATACGAAAAAACTGCAACAGCAATTGCAAAGGCTATGGTTGACGCGACTGATATAGGAGCAACAAACAAAATTATAAAGCCAAGAAATCCCAGCAACCATGCTCCGACAGATTTGCAAATAACAAGCATCGCTAGCATATAAATCACATAGACTGTATTTGGCAGTAAAAATATTTTTTGTTTGGCCTTCCACAACCCGGTTGTTGCAATGAGCACTGCCATCGTAAAGATCGCAACCAATAGCCCGTGGCCCATAAATACTACGGGCCTGTATCCGTCGAAACGAACTTGCTGATTAAATGATCGAGGGAAAAAACCGTATATCCAGGTATGTAACTGCGGGCTAAGCATAACTTCAATAACCATAAACGGGGAATAAATAATTCCTGCTATCACTATAAGTCTGAGCACCGAAACAGCTTCATCTATATTTCTTACAAGCATCGCGCCAAGAATGAAGGGCACGAGCGTAAATACAGTCTGGAACGTCATCGAAATAAGATCTTTTGGCTGCAACCCTGGTTTTAACGTCATACCAGTAAATACAGGGTCCAGATTAGTGAGCACCGTAAATGTACATATAGTTAACCCTATAAAGACTAGAGCTCTGGCACCAAACGATCCAGGTATAAATTTAAACGGAATTTTTTTTATCGCAAAGCAACCAATCAATGCGGAATAGACGGCTACATTTTCTTTTTCGATATTAGGTATCAAAGGAAATTCATAAGAAACTTTTAAAGGCAAAAACATGTATGCGCCGAAAATCGTCCAAAAGGTCGCTGTTAGCGCTGTATACTTCCGATATAAAAATAGCGCCACAATCGGCCAACAAAGAACAGCTAATTGTGCGAATATATTGGGCATGGATAATCAGTCCCATTAACGGACATATGCGTCAATAATTGTTTCGTGTTTTTTGCAAGATTGAACTCTTCGGACACAACGATAATAGCGCGGCGTACTCGCCTGTTCCTTTCTGACTCTGGCTCGGTCAATAACGTCATCATTTCGTCAGCTAAGCTTTCCGATGTTGGTTTAGCTAATCTACCAGTTTCATTTTTCCTTACTAACTCGGGAATTCCTGAAATGGATGTTGCGATTACGGGTACACCTCGCATCATCGCTTCCATAATTACGACGGGTATTCCATCCATATCACCGTTCTTGTCTTTTTTCCCAGCGAAGGCAAAATAATCAATTGTTTCAAACCATTCAGCAACCTGATCGTGGTGTAGCCCCCCACCGAAAATTACATGCTCTTCAAGTTCAAGTTCGACCACCAACGCATGTAAATCATTTTCTAGTGGTCCCGAGCCCATGATTTCTAATCGGACCTTTAGTCCCTCATTTATTAGTTTTCGCATCGCAAAAATTAGTAGGTCAACGCCTTTCTTTTCTACAAGTCGCCCAAGGAACCCAATAGTCTGCATATACGCTGTGGGCTCTGTTTTTTTTCTAGGGATAAATTTTTCAGTATCTACTCCACATCGAACTAATTTCAGCTTTTCTCGTTTTATTCCGACATTTGATAAAATTGATATATTGTAATTTGAAATTGTAGCGATAAATTTGGCTCGCCTGCCTTTTTCTTTCAGCAAATATCCGCGTTCGAAAATGTCATTGGCGTGAGCAGTAAAACTAAACGGTATACCTGTTTGTAAAGCAGCATACATTCCCACATCAGTTGCAATGTGCGAAAAATGGCAATGTAGGTGATTGATTCCATTTTCTCTTAGGGATACCGCCATGCTTCCACCAACAAAGAATCGGTAAAGTAGTCCCGCTGCAACCCGGGGCTGCTTAAAACACCTAAAAGTGTCTAGTAAACAAGTCCCGAATGCGTCAAAGTAACGCAATGGCGACTGGAAAATACTAATAATATTTCCAAAAGCAATGGCTATCAGTGATTTTTCGTATAGATATTCACAACTATTGGCAATTTTCTGAATATTCTTATTTTCCGAGTTTTTGGCCACTGTGTGTAATGAATATGGATGAATTTCAATACCCAGTTTTTCCAATTCTAGAATTTCGTTGTATACAAAGGTGCTAGATGCACCAGGTATTTCAGGGGCTAAATAAGCAATAACTATTTCGAGATTACTAGCTTTCATTTTTGGTTTACATTTGCGTCTAATGCTTCAGATTTTGAAACCGAAAACTCATTAATTTCGACTTCAGGTTCAGCCCTCAACTTCAACAATTTTCGACCAGCTTCTAAATTTTTCGGGAACCATTTTGAACTGTTTTTCTTTTCTATATATTTAGTGGCTGCTTTTTTTCCTGCAAATAGCGACTTCCATTGAAACTGCTTAATTTCACGAACCAAATGTTCATCATCCAATGTTGGACTACTTTGGAAGGCAGCTCTTAAGTACCCGAAAAACATTGCGAAGCCACCTACTATTATTGGATATTCAACCGCACGAAATGCACAGGTTGTTAACATATATAACCAGCCGGTACCCATGAAATACTGTCCGAATCCATGCCTGGCTCGGCCTGTCAGTACGCCTTGATGACTTGACCCCATTACTCTTAAATGTATGAACTTTAGTTCCGGTTCGTCCCAACTGATTGCACGCCATCCAAGTTGCCGACATTTATGGCAGTCGATAGCGTCCCACATCACTTCCCGCACGAATCCGCCGATTTGTTCAAAGCAGCTCGTACGATAGAACTTTGTCATTCCCACTGACATTTCATCACCGCGTCGTTCACTTATTAACCGACCTTTCCTTAGGTTGTACGGCTTTCCACTACAGGTCCCGATACGAGCATCGTCTTCCATTTTTTTAATCAGTATCTCAAAGTAGCGATGCGGTAATTCAAGATCCAGATCTAATTTGCAAATATAGCTATAGTCTTTTAAGTTTATTGTCCGATAGCCTGCATAAAATGTATCAACGACGCCGGGGCCAACACTGCGAAATCCTCGATTTTTACGTGTGAGAATTTTTATGAAAGGATATCTAGAGCTGTAGCGCTTCAGAATTTCCGGCGAATCATCTGTCGATCCATCATCAACGATTAACCACAATTTAGGTAAGACTGACTGAGAAACAACACTATTCAGCGTACGCTCCATATATTCAGCTTCGTCACGGCATGGTGAAATTATTAGGTAATCTCGATTATCCACTGAAGTTTTTCCTACAATTCACTTGCACTCTGAATCGATTCACGGACCCAGTCGTGACATCATTTCGCGATTTATGGCCGGTATTGCCAGTGCATTTTTTAAATAACGTATGGCTAATCTGGATGGGTTTTGACTGAGCCGATATAGCCATTCCAGCCTTGCTTTCTGTATCCAGCCGGGAGCTCGCTTTTCCGCACCCGCAAGAAATAACATCGAGGCGCCCACGCACAATGCAATACCTTTAAATTCTGGCTGATCGCATAATTTTTTTGCGATAATTTCTTGTTGTGGAGAACCGACGGCTAAGAAAACATAGTTAGGTTTCTTAGCCACTATTAGATCGACGACTTGACCTACTTCTGCATTCTTTTTAATAAAACCCATCGTAGGATTATGGTGTTCTATTGTAATTTCAGGGAAACGCTGTCGGATTTCCACTATAAGGCTGTCCTCGCCACCAAGTATGTATACGTAATCATCAGCACCCAGATCTCGCTCAAAAAGTTTCGCCGTTAGGTCGCTCCCGGTAACAACCTCCGGTATATTGAAGCCATGTCGTTTCAACATTAATTCAAGGATACGACTGTCACATAAAGATAGCGTTGCACTGTAATACAGCGATTTGAGGTCTTCTTCCTCTTTGCTCCCGGAAAGACGCACTAGATGATCTATGTTCGGTGTTACTACGTATCCTGGAGAGTTGGTTTTTCGCATAGCGCGTATGGTAGATCTCACTTCATCCATACTCGCAAGATCAATTCGGCAAAGGCCGATATCCAGAGAAGAGTGATCGTGGCCCATAACGTTTCCTTTATTTATACTCGATAATCGGCTGTTTTTTTCCATTTAATCGTGCGAAAACGTAGTTTGCGGCACCAATAAATTGTGGAAACTTACCGACTGGTATGAGTACGGCATAAATTAGCGAACGACGTATCGAATTCCGCAATTTTAATCGGCGGAAAAAAAGTCGTAACATAAGTGCGGGATAAAAAAATATCAGCAATACTGAAATCAGTGGTATAACTGCAGTGAATAAGAGCGCAACGGTAGGGATTACCAATGCCCAGAATAGGATGCTAATCAATTCTCTAACACAATATGGTTGCTTCGCGGTCGCATGTATCGAGCAACGTTCAGCATAAGCATATCCTGCACGCCGATTTCTCAACCAGAACTGGATGAAACTTGTAATGGCCGCATCATGAGAAGTCATCTCTTCATCAATTCGCCATATACTCCAATTTTCTTTGCGTAGCCGGAAACACATTTCAGGCTCCTCGCCGGCAATCATTGTTGGATTAAATGCATTTACGGATTCCAACGCTGTGCGTCTTGCAAGAAAATCACCACCGCAGGCATTACTTTCTCCTATCGGGGTATCCCATTCCATGTCACAGAGGGCGTTATAGATTGTTTTTTGAGGATATACTTCTCTTCGCCTGCCACAAACAATGGCAGCGCGTGGGTTAATCGATAAAAACGCAGCCGCCTTTGACAACCATGCCGGCTGTAACGCACAGTCCCCATCCACAAAATGTACCCATTCGACATTAGGATTTTTGAGGATTAAGCGTTTGAATCCAGTATTTCTCGCCCTGGCGGCAGTAAATGGAACAGTGCTGTCTAGTTGCACTGTTTCACAGCCCAATGTTAATGCATACTCTACGCTTCCATCTGTTGAACCAGAATCAACATATATGATGGGCATAGGTAATGATTTTGTTTTACGCTTTATTTCTTGATGCTCTACTATACCTCTACTTCTTTGTAGAGCAACGCACTGTTCTAATATGGAATTAAGGCAGCGATGGAGGCGCTCGCCCTCATTTCTGCCGATAACTACGAACCCTATTTCTGGTACGCTACCAAATTTTTTTTGAGCTTCATTAATACTCATATTTTCGAGCCGCCATTTTCTGTTCTTTTTTTATTTTCCACTCTAGCGATTGGGTTATAACTTGTGATTTATAGTTGTCAGAAGTTAACGTAATCCCCAACAGCGTTCCTAGCTTCGACAGATCATCATTAAAAATTATTTCTAGCTTGCTTTTAGTAGTTTTCGTTAATTCTGGGCGATTATTCATTCGCATCTTTGACTTCACCGAATCTCTAATAAAATGTGGGATTAACGAGTTTCTTATCGCTGCTAGAATTGGATTTGTAATCAAAAAATTGGTGAACTTGTTTGTTCTCAGCCGTTCCGAAGATACATTGGCGCGGGAAACAGATTCCCGCCATTGCGCGTGACCTTTATAGCCTATAAATTTGGCTATGCGGACGAGCTCATCCTCAGGAAATTTTTTTATCCTTTCGAAAAACACAGGGAGAATATTTTCGACACCGTATTGATCTATGAATGGTTTTAGCTGCTCTGCGTAACAACTGTACCTTATTAATTCTGGAAATTTATTGACAGCGCGGTTGATCTCATCGTGGATGTTGTTGCAGCTCCACTCATGTATATATTGCGATATCAACCGATCGATGGGGTCTCGCATAATGTAAATAATCTTTACACTTGGAAGAACCTCAGACATGCGCTTTAGTGTATTTGGATATATTGGTATTTTGGTGTAATGGGTGCTGGCTTCACCGATAATATCAGTGTCTTTTGCCGGCTCGAATAGCTTCAAGTACCAATTTAAGCCTTGCTGATATTGGGAGTCGTCACTAAAAAAGTTAGGCTCTTTCAATTCTGGCATATACACCCCATCCAACAAGCGTAATTGCTCATAGATAGTAGTGGTCGCAGATTTCATAGCTCCAATAATGACAAAGTGCGGTAATTTCACTCCCGCTGAACTATTCATGCTTCCTTTGCCTGGCTGCTGCCTTTAATAATCTTTGATGATTTCTGCTCTTGCCGCGCAAAGAAGCCCAACCAAAGATCCTTCCACTCAGAAGGAATTGAGCGTCCTGCTCCACGCCCTCCGATGCGCTTTACGGACCTCAAAACTCGCCCCACACACCAAGCAATATTCGCTGCCAGTAACACTGCTTTCCCACCCCTTATGGTGAAATACCGGGAACGAGAGCGATAAAAGTATGCCGGAATTCTTTTCTGGTTATTTCCGTTTTTCTTTACACTCGAAGTGCCGCCACGCAAATGTATTACACGAGCGTCAAGGTGCTGCTTCACCAGGTAGCCGGCTTCCTTTATTCGAAGGCAGTATTCAATGTCTTCAAAATACATAAAAAATGCTTCGTCCATAACACCGATTTTTCGGATCGCGTCAGATCGGAGCAGTACACAGGCAAAGCTGATCCAATCTATATCCTGATCAGGCTCGCTAAGCTCTATAGGTGTGTTTTTGGAATGGAATAGTCGAGTAATTAGATCAATTTGCGCACCACGAATCAGTTCACTGGTGATTCCCCTGCGGCGAAAGCGACTTACCTGCGCTCTTCCGTCCAGGTACTCGAGACGCGGCCCCAGAGCGCCGATATTCGGATCAGCTTCCATGGCTTCAAGCAATGAACTAATTGCACCTGGTCTAACAATGGTGTCGCTATTTAGAAGTAGATAAAAATGGGCATCCGCTTGCGCAACCCCCAGGTTATTACCTGCGGAAAACCCACCATTAATGGGAGAAGCTACTAGACGAACTTTTTCTGAATATTCTTGAGGGCAGTCCGCAAGCCAACTTCTGAGTATTTTGAGAGATTCGTCACCCGATGCGTTGTCAACAACGATCGCTTCAGCGTTCAAGGATGCCAGTTCTGGTAACAGGCTTTCCAGACAGTCCTGCACAAGAGCAGGCGTTCGGTAGTTAACGATAACTACCGCCAATTGTAGGGGGGCATGACCATCCATTGTCTGCTTCTATTTTTACCGTCATCTCATTGCGAAATGAACGGAAATCCATTGTTAAATTTTTACGGTCTCAAGTTTCTCTGCACGCAAACTATGTGCCATGTCTACCCTAAAGATACTGGCGCGTTTCAATCTTCGACCCGACACTCCCTGGTCCAAATGAATGCTGTGTATTAACTCGATGACACAAGCTCTAACGATCACACATCAGAGCCTTGAAAGACATGAAAATATTCGTTTTCCCAAAAAACGGAGACTGTAACCAGTCAGTGCCTACTCACTGTTGAATTTCGCGAACTAGGCGGGTTACCCAACGCACTTTATCAAGGATTCCTGACATTTCAAAAAATAACTGCGCCTATAAAATGAAATAGGCGCCAACTTGTGGCGCCACAACATTTAAAGACTCAAATCCCGCAGCGCAAATGCTGCTACAGACTATCGATTAACAGCCGGATTTTATAATTACTTTTCCACAAATGCTCTTTCGATAACAAACTCCCTCGGAACACCCGCGCGTGTTTCACGAAACCCCCAGTCGTCCAGTATTCTGGTGAGTTCCTTTAGCATGGCCGGGGAGCCACACAACATAAAGCGATCTTCTTCAACATTTGGTTTGGGCAGGCCGAGATCACTGAAAATTTTTCCTGACAACATCAAGTCAGTCAGACGGCCGTTATTTCGGTATGCTTCTCGCGTGACTGTGGGATAGTAGTGCAGCCCCTGCTTCACCATTTCACCAAAATACTCATGCTCAGGTAACTCATTCTCAATGTAATCCTGATAGGCCAGCTCGGACTTGAAGCGCACACCGTGAGTCAGGATCACCTGGTCGAAACGATCATATACAGCGGGATCCTTGATAATGCTCATAAACGGCGCAAGGCCTGTTCCAGTAGAAAGCAACCAGAGCCGCTTACCCGGTAGTAAGTGGTCTGCTACCAGAGTCCCGGTGGGCTTACGACTGACAAATATCTCGTCACCAGGTTTAATTTTTTGCAGCTGAGAGGTAAGGGGCCCGTCAGGAACTTTAATACTGAAAAATTCCAGTTCATCCTCATAGTTTGCGCTGGCGATGGAGTAAGCACGCAGTAGTGGGCGACCGTTCGGCTGTTCCAGGCCAATCATGGTGAAATGGCCGTTTTCAAAGCGAAATCCCGGATCACGACTGGTTTTGAAACTGAACAGTGTGTCGTTCCAATGGTGAACTTCCAGCACCGTCTCTTTATTCAAATTTGACATAACAATATATTCGCTTATTCCTAAATACCTTGCTGAATGAATTTTAGCCCTAGCTAACCTATAGAAAAAGTGGGATATTTGGATATCACTTATCTATTTAGTCAATATTAAAGAAGTAACTCATGCGCTATTCACTGCGCCAGCTGGAAGTATTTCTAGCTTGTGCTCATTTCCAAAATGTAAGCCGTGCGGCGGAAAGTCTGAGCATGTCGCAGTCAGCCGCGTCTACCGCCCTAAAGGAATTCGAGCAGCAATTTGATGTACGCCTGTTCGAGCGAACAGGCAAACGTCTGCGACTGAATGAGTTGGGGCGGCAGCTGTGGCCACGGGCAGAAGAGTTACTGGAACGCGCCCGTGAACTAGAGGCTACCCTACAGGCCCATGGCGACCTGGGACGTCTCAAGGTCGGAGCAACGCTGACTATCGGCAACTACCTCGCAGCTGGCATCATGGCCCGTTACATGGCGGAACAACCCGGGGCACGTGTTGAGTTGGAAGTAGCCAACACCGCGGCCATCGCGCAAGGAGTGCTGAATTTTGAACTCGACTTGGGATTGATTGAAGGAGAACTAAACCACCCAGACCTGGAAATGATCCCGTGGAGGAGTGATGAACTAGTAGTATTCGCCGCTCCAGATCATCCGCTGACGAAAGCCTCAGGGTTGAGTGACGACGAACTTCGCTCGGCCACCTGGATACTACGGGAGACGGGATCAGGTACACGCCAGACCTTCGAGCGCGCGCTGTCCGGGCTAGTGCCCGAATTGAATATATTGCTTGAACTGCAACATACGGAGGCTATCAAGCGTGCAGTAGAGGCCGGACTGGGAATCAGCTGCCTGTCCCGGGTGTCCCTATCCGACGCATTCGCCAGAGGAGCACTGGTTGAGCTGCCAGTTCCCCACCGGAGTTTCGATAGAGAATTTTACTTTGTCCTGCATCGACAGAAATACTTGAGTACCAGTGTGAAGCGCTGGCTTGAACTGTGCAATTCACTACCAGAACGGTCAACCTAACGACTTTGGCACCAAGCGTGGCAACGCTTGCCTTGCCAACCTCCTCTGCATATCATCGACCTCTAATCAGTGCTTAGGGAGTGGCAGAAGTCGTGTGCCTCCACCCATTCATGTTATCGCGAATGAATTAACCCAATTTTTCGCGCGTTACCACCCTGTATTCAGGCTACGTCAATTGACACGGAAGTTAGCTATGAAAAAGTTGTTAGTTATTTCATCCGCGCCCGCAGGTTTTATCGAAGGGACACCTTACCTGGACGTAAAGTTTGTCGAAGGTATGCGGTTTTATTGCGACGCCTGGGATGGTGAAGTGAGCTGTATTCTCCGCAAGCGAGATGCATCGTTTCCTTTCGGCAAGATTTTTCGCGAACCTGAGTTACCGTTTCACCCCATTTTCAAAGAAAAAGGTGCGCAGATTCGAAAACAGGATATAGAGGGATACGATCTTGTTCTCTGCAGTGGCGATAATCAGGACTACCTCCACGTTTCGGAACTTTGCAGAAAAAATTCTGTAAAAATTGTTTACATCATTGAGTATATTTTCGAAACGAGAATACAGGCCATACTTTTGCAGCGGGGCCGAAGTCTGGTAAAGAAACTCTATGCCATGGGAAGCGCGCTACTTACAGAAATACGTCGGCGCCGCGCTTTTCGGCTTTCTGATGGATTGCAGGCTAATGGATTTCCCGCAAGGAATGCTTACCTTTCGCTAAATCAAAATACATTACTTTACCTGGATAATCGTATTCGTGATTGCATGCAGGCATCCAACGATGAGGTGACTAAAAAATTTGAAAATTTGAAGGCTGGCGCACCCCTCAAATTGATACATTCGGGGCGACTGGAACCGATGAAAGGATCACAGGATATTGTTCCTATATTGAGATCCCTGAATGAAAAATCAGTGAATTTCGAACTGCATATATTCGGTGCAGGCAGTCTCGAAAAAGAAATTCAGCAAGGGATTCGGGCTCTTGAACTCACTAACAATGTATATCTGCACGGCGCGGTAGATTTTGAAAATGAACTGGTCCCATTCGCACGCGAGAATGCGCACATTTTTCTTTGTTGCCACCGCCAATCTGACCCCTCATGCTCCTATCTGGAAAATATGGGATGTGGTGTGGCTATCGCCGGGTATGACAATCGGATGTGGAAGGCGTTAAGCGAAGCCTCTCAAGGCGGGCATACTGCGCCTCTCGGGAACCCAGAAGCACTCGCAACGTTGATCGCAGAAATGGCATCAGATCCCGATCGTATATTCCGTACGGCCCAGAGCGCGCATAGCTATGCTCGCGCCCATAGTTTTGAGCATGAATTTCAACGCCGTATACAGCACCTGATGGACACATTGCACACAGTGAGGGCATAACGTGTCAGACGATATCCTCTTTCACGTTGGCTATATCAAAACCGCCACCACCTATCTACAAAATCAAATACAGAATGGATCACTGCCTGGACTCGCACTGGGAGCCGGCAAAGAAACCAGAGCACAGCTTGTCGCAAACTTTATTTTGGCGGACGATTTTGAGTTTGATGCGCAATTGCCGCGCGAGAGACTCGCCGCTTTCAATCATGATATTCAGCAGCGGGGATGTTTGCCGGTGTGGTCGGAGGAAACATTGCTCGGGAACCCTCCATCGAGCCGCTACGATGGATATCTGAATGCGAGGAAAATAAAGGCCTGCTATCCCAATGCCCGCATTCTGATCACTGTCCGCAAGCAGCAGGATATCGTTCTGTCAATTTATCGAGAGTACGTGCTAGGTGGCGGTAATCTTCAACTGGAGCAGTTTATTGGTACAGGTGACGAGTCACTGTCTTACTCCCCTCTTTTGCGCGCGGAATTCCTACACTTCGATAGAGCGGTTGGTCACTACATTCAGCTTTTTGGGGAAGACCGGGTTCTTGTTCTTCCCCAGGAACTACTGAACTCTGAACCCGATACCTATTACCAACTTTTCTCAAATTTTACTGGCAAGAGCTTTTCCGCACCAAAATATGCAAACCGCGACCATGCGGCAGAAAACTATTTCACTTTCCAGCTACGACGAAAACTCAATCCTTTATTCCCTAAAGATCCGTGTAAACCGGTTAATTCAGGATACAGAAAAACATTCAACCGAGTACTTTTTCATCTGAACCGGTTGCCCGGAATGCAGCAGAGCAACCGAAAATTTGAAAAATTTAGGCAAACTATCAGCAACCGATATAAACATTCCTTCGTCAACAGCAACCGGAATCTTATGGCGATTACTGGACTACCCCTGGATCAGCTTGGCTATGACACCTAGTCAAGACTCTACTTTTCCCTGACGTTTTGCATCCAGTCTGCGTACGAATTCCTGCAGGATCAGCCGGTAGAGTTCTTTACCGAGATACTGGTCCTCCACCCCACTATCGATAGAAGGGTTGTCATTCACTTCTATCACATAGCCCTTGCCCCCAGATTCTTTCACATCCACCCCGTAAAACCCGCGACCGATGGGCTTGGTAGCCTTCAGGGCGGCTTGCAGTACCGGCTTTGGTACTTCAAAGGTGGGCAGAGTACTGAAGCCCCCGCTCACGGTCTTTTTGTTGCCGTGGTTGTATATCTGCCAGTGATTCTTCGCCATATAGTAGCGGCAGGCGTAGAGCGGTTTGTTGTCCAGCACGCCGATACGCCAGTCAAATTCCGTATACAGGAATTCCTGGGCCAGCAAGAGGCTAGACTCCTCAAACAGCTCTTCCAGCTTTGAATGCAACTCTGCTTCAGAATTTACTTTGACCACGCCGCGGGAGAATGAGCCATCCGGAATTTTCACCACCATTGGCAAACCCAGCTCCGCGAGTGCGCTCTTCAAACTGGCCTCATCACCGCGACGCAGGATGCGGGTGCGCGGTGCAGGAACCTTGTTGTTTGTAAACAAATCCGCAAGGTATATCTTGTTGGTACAGCGCAAGATACTGGTAGGGTCGTCCAGCACCACCAGCCCTTCGGCTTCCGCCTTCTTCGCAAAGCGATAGGTGTGGTGGTCGATGGCGGTAGTTTCCCGGATAAACAGCGCGTCAAACTCCGATAAGCGCATGTAGTCCCCAGGGCCAATCAGCTCAACTGACAAGCCAAGTTCACGGCCTGCACTGACGAACTTCTTGATAGCGCTGGCGTCTGACGGCGGCAGCTTCTCTTCCGGATTGACCAGGATCGCAAGGTCATAGCGACTGTTGCTGGGCTTCTTGTGCTGGCGCCATACCTTGTTACTGAAGTTGTCCAGCGCCTCGGCGAACTCGGTTTCCTCCACCTCATTCAGGTCCCGGTGGGAGCAGATCTTCAGTTCGACGATCTCCCACTGCGGGTCCGCGCGCAGATGAATCTCCAGCACTGGACAGGCAAAGCGGTCGAACAGCGCCCGAGCCAGGGGTTGCAGCGCCGGCTCGTTGCAGCGACCAAAATAGGTTTTCACCACCCGTTCAACACCGGCTTGCCCCACAGGCAGCTTTGCCAGCGCCGGCATGGCCTGTGCCAGTTGCAGCTTGTACAACTGAGGCAACGCCAGGTCGTTGAGTGTGCGAACGCTGGGCAACACATTGTGGCTGCGCGCCTCCGCCAGCAATGAACAGTAATAGCCCTCGCTGCGATAATCGTAATTGGCACAGAGGTTGATCACCCGCACCCGCTGCTGGCGCGCCGGCAATGCAAGGTAGTCGGCGAAGGTAATGACCCGTTCACTCGGGTAGTAGGGAGCCCAATCGTCGGGCTCGTCGATCACAATAAGGACCTGGGACATGAATAAAGGAGGCGCCTCGGTGGGAGTGATGAGACAGGTATACAGGGACCAGAAAAGGCCCTTTGAATGTGCGAAAGATAGAAGAAAATTCACCCGGCGCCTAATAATTTTTTTGCCAGAGTACTAGTTTTTTCCTGCCGGTTTGCTAATTTTCCCGGGCCGCAACCTGGCGGCGACCTTTCCCGGTGACTTACTCCCAGATGCCAGACCATCCCACCCCCCAAAATCACGCCAACGCCCCGCAGATCCGACCCGCGAACGAGCGGGACATAGACGCGCTCTATGCACTGGAGCAGGCAAGTTTCTCCGGCGATCGCCTTAGCCGCCGCCGTTTTCGCCACTGGGTGCGCGCGGACAATCGGGTATTCCTGGTCGCTGAACAGGACCACCAGTTGCTGGGCTACGTCCTTGTGCTGCTGCGCCGTGGCACCCGCCTGGCGCGTCTCTATTCCCTGGCGGTCGGCCCCGCCGGGCGTGGCAAGGGTATCGGCAAAGCACTGCTCACCAGTGCGGAAGATGCCAGCAGTCGCAGTGGCCGCCTTTATATGCGCCTCGAGGTAGCCGAGCAAAATTCTCCAGCCATCGCCCTCTACCAGCAGCTGGGTTACCGCACCTTCGGCAGTTACGCCAATTACTATGAAGACGCCGGCAATGCCCTGCGTATGCAAAAGCGCATCCGTTATCGACCGGAGAATCTGCACACCGCAGAGGTGCCCTGGTACGGTCAGCGCACTGAATTCACCTGCGGCCCGGCCGCCGCCATGATGGCCATGGCGGGATTGGACCCACAGTACGAGCCCAGCGGCAGTGACGAGCTGGCCCTGTGGCGGGAAGCCACCACCATCTTCATGACCTCGGGCACCGGCGGCTGCCACCCTATCGGCCTCGCCCTCGCTATGCAGAAGCGCGGGTTCGAGTGTGAGGTTTACCTGAATCAAAGAGGGCCACTGTTTATCAGCAGTGTACGCAGTGAGAAAAAGAAGCGGGTGATCGAGCAGGTCGATGGAGATTTCAGGTCCTGTGCCACTCGCAGCGGACTGTCGGTAATCGAACAGGATTTCACCCAGCAACAGTGCGAGCAGTGGCTGACCGAAGGCGCGCTCGTCCTATTACTGATCAGCACCTTTCGCCTGGACGGAAAAAAAGTCCCACACTGGGTGACCCTTACCGGCATGGACGACGAGTGCTTCTATTTACACGACCCGGATGTGGATGATGAGGACAATCCGTTAGACAGTCAGTACCTGCCCATTGCGCGGGAGGATATTTCCCGCATGTCGATTTTCGGGCGCGAAAAGCTGCGTACTGCGGTGATTGTCCGCAGGAAAGATTGACCTGAATTTGGCGCTCGGTCACACCAATCAATTGGGACGTTTTCAACGCTGTTTTTTCCTGAGGAGTTTTGTCAAACTGCGGATTCATCCACTCAATAATAAGGAGAGATAAGGATGTTCCGCTTCGTCAAAATACTGCTCGTTTTTTCATCACTGTGGCTGGCCGCCTGCGCCGGCAATCCCATGCTCACCAGCGCCGACCAGACCCTCACCGCACCGGATCCCAACAAGGCGCAAGTGGTGTTCATGCGCTCTTCCTTTGTCGGGTCCGCGATCAATGCCTCACTGTTTGAAGTGACCGGCGAAGGCAATGAATTTATCGGTATCATGGCCAACGGCACCAAGATTTCCCACGAAGTTGAGCCCGGTGAACATACCTTTATGGTGGTGTCCGAGGCGGCAGACTTTATGCGCGCCGATCTGCAAGCCGGCAAGACCTATTACGCCATGGTGACGCCGCGTATGGGTGCCTGGAAAGCCCGTTTCAGCTTCCAGCCCCTGAGCAAAGACGGCGAGGACGAGTTCAGCACCTCATCGCCAAAATTCGGTGATTGGGTTGCTGGCACCAAGCTGGTGGAGAACACGCCGCAATCCCTGCAGTGGGCGGAAAACAATGCGGCGAGTGTAAGTAAGAAAAAGGAAGCTTATTACACCAAGTGGCAGGCGAAAGACGCTGACGAGCAAGCGCGCCAGAGCCTCAAGGCCAGCGATGGCATCTGATCCATAAACTCGAATTTCTGGAGTACTCATGCACAAATTCTACAAACTGTTTTTGATCGCCGGTTTATCCACCACCCTGGCAGCCTGTACTAGCCACCCGGTGATGAACGTATACGATAGAGCCGTATCCGAACGGTACGACGGTACCACTCAGTCCGCGCAAACCGTAGCGAAGGCGATCCTGACAAGTTGTGTAGACAAGGGATGGGTTTGCCGGGAAACGGAACCAGGGGTAATTGATGCCTCGATTACTGTGCGCAAGCACCGGGCCAGTGCCAGGATCAACTACTCTGCGGAGCGCTACAGTATCGAGTATAAAGACAGCTATTTGCTGGACTACAACGACAGGAGAAACACCATCCACAGAAATTACAATCGCTGGGTAAATAATCTTGACCATACGATTGCGAAAAATCTTGTGAGGTAGTTTCTATACCTTCCAGTCTAAAGGGCCCTTTTCAGGGCCCTTTTTTATTTTCCAGGTATTTTCACCGGGGAAATCCAGTCATCCCAAACGGCTGAATTCGCACAGTAAACACACCTTAGCTACACACCGGGTATGCCACTGGAGAGTTCCCAATAGGGGACCAATCTGCTAGGTTTGTGCGGCGCAATTCATCGCGCTCATTTTTACAACAAAATATTGATATCAGCACAAGGAACACGGACGTGTCGTATTTAAAATTTACTACTTTTCTTTTCGCCTTGACCTGGAGCGCTTTCGGTTTCGCCAGCGACGCCAATGCTCTTGTACTCAGCGAGAAGGCCGGCTACCACGATGAACGGATCATCGCCAGTAACATCGTCGGTGAATGTTCCAACCTCGGTTTTAAATTTTCCGATTCCACCCGACAGTTTTTGCAGAAGCAAGGTTTTGCGGTCAGCACCGCCAGTGACATCTCCGAGCAGACCGAAGGCATGAGCCTGAAGCTGACGATTATCAATGCGGTGAGCGCAGGCAACGCCTTTATAGGCCACAACAAGTCCGTATCCATCGAAGCCCAGCTATTCAAGGACGGTGAGTTGCTGGATACCTTCACCCGCACCCGTAACTCTGGCGGCGGCTTTGGTGCCGGCTTCAAAGGCTCCTGCACCGTTCTGCATCGCTGCGCCCACACTCTGGGTAAAGACGTAGCCAGCTGGATGGCCAAAAATCACAAAGGGTGAATCTCCGCTGCATTCACCGCTAAAAACCCGTCGGAATCCAGCGACGGGTTTTTCCTTCCCTGGAATATTTCAAACCTTCGATTATCGCTGGTGACCAGCTTCAGACGGTAACACGACCTCCCTGGGTGTGAAGTAGCCCCAATTAGCTAATTGCTTCTAGCTAGCTGCCCCGCTCCCGCAGTCGAGGCTACCGCCTGAAATTCAGGATCAACCGGTACTGCACAGTTTTTTTTGCCTTGAGCTTTTCTGCTGTTTATTCTGTGCACTCCGTCACGCAGATATTGCGAGGCGGTATCGTGAATTGTTTTCCGGTACTGTGGTGCTAACTAGTAGGTGTCCGCAGCGGTATCGGGAATAGACAATGTATTTTTAGGTCCGAGGTTTCCCGTCATCAGAATGTATAGAGACGCGGTCTGAAACCCGAAAACAAAAAGGAGTTACTATGAAAAAAGTTATCTTGGCCGTCGTGCTCAGCGTTGTTGCCCTGGAAGCCAGTGCCCGCGAATCCATCCAGAACTTTTCTCTGGAAAACGCGATGCAGCGCGAAGACTTCAAAAGCCGTCTCGGGGACGACATCAAATTGTATTTTGGTGAGACTGCCCACCCTGAGGTAACACGGAAGGTTGGCCAGGTTTCAACCAGCAAAAAGACCAACGCGTTCAACAAGTCCGATCGCGTGGCCTGTGAGTGGGCACTGCTGTCTGCGCTGATAAGCCTGCAGGAACAAGCCCGTCAGAGCGGCGCCAATGCTGTGGTCAACATTGAGTCGAACTACAAGCACAATCGTTACTCCAGCACCAACGAATTCCAGTGTGGTGCCGGAAACGTGATTGCCGGTGTGGCGCTGACTGGATCGACGGTCGTTACCCAGTAAGCCGCCTTTCATACCTGAGACCTGCTCAAATCTTTCCGGAAATGACGATTTCCAGGATTGGCGCCGGCTGTGCATTCGCTCGCGGGCGTGAGCAGGTTCCCACCCTCCTCCTGTTCCTCTAGCACTCCCATGCCAGGTCGGTCATTCAAAGTCACAATCCCCACGGCACGATTCCCCCTCTGAAATACTCACCCCAGACGGTCATCACCCAGTTGAAAGGCTTTGGCTGTGAGACGTTAAAAATTCAGGCCGAGTGTAATTACGAACGGCATATCGATACCGTCGTTATCACTGAACAGGTTGGCATTGGAGAAGTGTTTCCAGGAAACCATCACCACCAGATCTTCCCGGGATTGCCAGTTGATGCGCGCGGCGTAGCCGACCTGGGCCTGGAAGGCGAAATGGTTGTCCTGGTGACGGTCCCCCAGCTGGTTACTGCTGATATAGCTGGGACCGAGTGCGCGCACAAAGAAGTAAGGCTGGCCCCAGCTCTGCTTGCGCGGGTATAAATTCAGCTGGGGATAGATGGAATAGGCGTCGAAGGACTTGTGCGTATCCGCATCGGTTTCCACCCGGGTATAGCTCACCCCCAGGTGGATATGTTGGCGAACACTTTTTTCAAATTTCTTGAACGAGTAATCGATACCGTAGGTACGGTTGGTCTGCGGCGAATCCGGTTGCGGGCCACCGCCGGCGTTGATCAACAGTTCATTGGCTGCCGCCTGCTGAAAAAATACGATCGACGCGATAAGTACAAGCAGACGGGAAGCCAATGTTTTTTACCTTTTATTCCGGTTTCCTGAAGATCAGCGAGGTGTTGATACCGCCGAACGCAAAGTTATTGCTCATCACGTATTCAGTATCAATCTCACGGCCAGTCCCCTGAATGTAGTCCAGATCCGCGCATTCGGGATCGACGTCCTGCAGGTTGATGGTGGGATGAAACCAGCCGCCGTGCATCATCTGGATACTGACCCAGGCCTCCAGCGCGCCGCAGGCACCGAGGGTGTGGCCGGTGTAACTTTTCATGGAACTGATCGGCACCGCGCGCCCGAAGGCTTCGCGGGTGGCGCGGGTCTCGGCCACATCGCCGCGGTCGGTGGCAGTGCCGTGGGCGCTGACATAGCCGATGGCACTGCCGTCGATACCCGCCTGGGCCATGGCCTGCTTGAGGGCGATCTGCATAGTCTGCGCCTGGGGCTGGGTCACATGCTGACCATCGGAATTGGTACCGAAACCGACGATTTCTGCATAGATACGCGCACCGCGCGCCTTCGCGTGTTCGTACTCCTCCAGGATCAATGTGCCAGCGCCTTCGCCAATCACCAGGCCATCGCGATGGCGATCGAACGGGCGCGGTGTGGTACCAGGGGCATCGTTGCTGGTAGAAGTCGCGAACAGAGTATCGAACACCGCCGCCTCGGTGGCGCACAGCTCTTCAGCACCACCGGCCACCATTACCGTCTGACTGCCATTGCGGATGGCCTCGTAGGCGTAACCCACGCCCTGGCTTCCGGAGGTGCAGGCGGAACTGGTGGTGTAAATGCGCCCGCACATACCGAAAAAGACACCAATATTGACCGGTGCCGTGTGGGCCATCATCTTGATATAGCTGGTGGCATTGAGGCCATCGGTGCGGTGGTTCAGCAGCATATTACCGAAATCCCCCATGGCCGCAGGGGTGCCCGCGGAGGACCCATAGGCAATGCCGGCCATACCACTGGTGATGATTGGATCTTCCAGCAGGCCGGCGTCTTCCAGCGCAAGCTCGGTGGCGCGCACCGCCAGCAGGGACACACGACCCATACTGCGCACACGCTTGCGGTTGTAGTGCGCGGGTCTGTCAAAGTCTTTGACCGGTGCTCCCAGGCGGGTATTCAACCCTTCGTACTTGTCCCAGTCCTGCATATACACCACACCGGACTGACGCCCGCGCAGGGAGGATTCCACCGCTTCCCAACCCTGTCCGATGGGAGACAGGCCGGCCATGCCGGTTACCACAACCCGTTTCATCAGCAGAGCCCACCGTTCACTGAGATCACCTGGCGGGTGATATAACCTGCATGTTCGCCCATCAGGAAAGAGACGGCGGCCGCAACTTCTTCCGGCTTGCCCAGGCGGCGGGCGGGAATCATTTTCAGGATTTCATCCAGCGGCAGTTCGTCGCTCACCATATCGGTGTCAATCAGGCCCGGGGCCACACAATTGACCGTGATCTTGCGCTTGGCCAGCTCCAGCGCCAGCGCCTTGCTGGCACCAATCAGGCCCGCCTTGGAGGCGGAGTAATTCACCTGGCCGCGGTTGCCGGCAATACCGGAAACCGAGGTCATCACCACGATGCGACCGCTACTTCTGCGCCGCACCATGGGCATGGTGAGCGGGTGCAGCACATTGTAGAAACCGTCCAGGTTGGTGTGCACCACCCGATCCCAGTCTTCCGCGGGCATCGCGGGGAAGGCGTTGTCGGCGGTGAGGCCGGCATTACACACCACACCGTAATAGGCACCGTGGGCTTCCACATCGGCCTCCAGCGCGTTGCGCGCAGCATCGCGGTCGAGAATATCGAACTGTAAAATACGGCTCTCGCGGCCCAGTGCGGTGAGCTCCGCAGCCACCTGCTCGGCTTCTTCGCGGCGACTGCGGCAGTGCAATACGATATTGAATCCGTCTTTGGCCAGGCGTAGGGCGATGGCGCGCCCGATGCCGCGGCTGGAGCCGGTAACCAGTACCCAATCAGACATTCAGCGTTTTTCCTTCAGGTATTCTTCGATATTGTCCGGCTGAAACACATTCAGCCGCGCGGCTTGCTCTATGCCCTCGCCGGTGAGGCGGCATTCGAAGGTAGCCATGCCATTATCCGCCTGCAACAGCCGCTCCACAGAGATCTGCACAGAGCTACCGCACGTAAACCGGGACACATTGCTGGTAAAACGACGGGTGCCCAGCAGGAAGCCCAGCTGCACCGGCTGCCCGGCCTGGCGCGCATGGTAGCCGGAAAAAGCCGCCACCGCCTGCGCCATATATTCGATACCCACATAGGCCGGAACCTGCTGCTCGCGGCTGAAAATGCCGTCGTCGCGCACCGTCAGGCGGGCGCTGAGGGTTTCCTCGGTTACTTCCAGTAATTCATCCAGCAGCGACATTTCACCACTGTGGGGCACCAGCTCTTCAGCGCTGTAACGCTGCAGCGGGGAGGATGGATTCTGTTCCATTAATTTCCCAGTATCAGTGAACAGTTACTCCCGCCGAATGCGAAGGAGTTGCTCATTACATATCGCGGCGAGGGCGATGTCGCGCCCTCGCGCACCAGGTTCAGTGGCGGCAGTTCGGGGTCGAAGCCATCTGCGTTGCAGTGGGGCGGCAGCTGCCCGCGGGTCAGTGCCAGCCAGCAGAATGCCGCTTCCAGTGCTCCCGCCGCCCCCAGGGTATGCCCGGTGAGAGGCTTGGTGGAGGAACAGGGTACCGCTGTCCCGAACAGGCGACTCACCGCCCGTGCCTCCATCACATCGTTCTGTGGCGTGCCGGTGCCGTGCAGATTGAGATAGCCAATATCCGCAGGTGCCAGCCCGGCATCCCGCAGCGCCCCGCGCATCGCCGCCTCGGCGCCGCGTCCCTCGGGATCCGGTGCTGACATATGGTGGGCATCGGAACTCGCCGCCACGCCGCACAGTCGCACCGGGCCCGGTTCGCGGCTCATGATAAACATGGCTCCCGCTTCGCCCAAGTTGATGCCGTCGCGATCGCCGCAGAACGGGCGGGTGTGCCCCCCACTCAGGGCACCGAGGCCGTTGAAGCCGGTCACCGTCATCCCGCACAGGGTGTCCACGCCGCCGACTACAACCGCGTCGCACACATTCATGGCCAACAGCCGGCGCGCGCTGGCGAAGGCATTGGCACTCGAAGAGCAGGCGGTGGAGACGGTAAGTCGCGGCCCGTCCGTCAGTTGCAGAAAGCGGGCGACGTATTCTGCCAGCGCCGCCATCTGTTGTTGATAGCGGTAGCGATAATTTTTCTCCCCCTCCCCTGCCAGACGCTGTTCGCCGCTGGCAATACCCGAGGTGGAGGTGCCCATCACCACGCCGATACGCGCACTGCCATAACGCGCCACCAGTTCAGCGATGGGCGACTGCAGGCTGGTCGCTACCTGTTGCGCCAGGCGGTTGTTGCGGCAATCGTACTCCGCCAGATGCTCCGGGACCTGAGGCAGTTCCGTCGCTACCCTGCCAAAACGGCTGTATAGCGGACCGAGCCAGGAACTGCCCTGTTCCATGGCGGATACATCGGCGCGAAACAGGCGCTCGCTGACGATATCGGCATCTTTGCCTGCCGTACCTTGAGCAGTAATACCCAGTGCGCAGGCCAGGCTCATATGGTTGAGATAGTAATCGGGCATATCGCTGATTCGGGGTCTTGCGTTGTCAGTCGCGGGCACAAATTTCCGCCAGCGTACGCAGGCGGCGTTCGGCAGCGTTCACATAGGGGTTGTCCTTGTCCCAGGCGTAGCCCGCAAGGATCGAGCAGATCATGCGCTTGATCTCAGGCTGGGGGTTGGGATGGAAGATCACATCCTGGAAAGTCCCCTCATACCAGGCGGTGACATACACCTTGAACACATCCACCCCGGCCTTCAGCGGTGCGGCGAATTCGGACTGCCAGTCTACGGTTTCACCGCGCAGCTGGCGGTGCAGGCATTCGCTGGCGAGCTGGGCGGATTTCATCGCGATGGTGACACCGGAGGAAAACACTGGATCGAGGAACTCGCCGGCGTTGCCCAGCAGTGCGAAGCCGGGTCCGGTGAGGGATTTTACATCACTGGCGTAACCGGTAATGCGCTGTACCGGGGTATCGAACTGGGCGCCTGCCAGGGTTTTCGCCAGGTTTGGCGAGGCATCGACCGCCGCCCGCAGGATTTCTTCCGGCGTGTTGCCCAGAGCTTCGATCTGTTCCTGCTTGCCCACAACCCCGAGGGATGCGCGGCCCCCGGCAAACGGAATCAGCCAGTACCAGATGTCCCGCTGTTCGGGGTGCACGGTGATCAGGATCTTTTCGCGGTCGAAACCGGCTTCGCCGATATTGTCCTGGATGTGGGTGAACACCGATTGGCGCACAGGGAAATCAGACGGCTGATTCAGGTCCAGCAGGCGCGGCAGCACGCGGCCGAAACCACTGGCGTCCAGCACAAACTTGCCGGTAAAGGCCACCTGCTCGCCGTCGCACTCGGCGATCAGGCGCGCGCGGCCCGGTTCAATTTCCGCAGACACAATCGTGTGGCGGTAGTAGATAGCCGCCCCCTGCCTGGCCGCCTCATCCGCCAGCAACTTGTCGAAGTTGCCGCGCTGTACCTGAAAGGTGGTGCCGTGGCCCGGCGAGAACTTGTCGGTGAAATCGAACGCGGTGCGCGCTCCATCCCATTCGAAAGCGGCGCCGTTCTTGAACTGGAAGCCGGCGGCATTGACCGCGTCCAGCATCCCCGCCTGCTCGATAAACGCCATGCACTGGGGCAGCAGGCTTTCGCCGATGGAAAAGCGCGGAAATTCCTGTCGCTCGATCACCGCTACCTTCCAGCCCTGGCGAACCAATAGTGCACTGGCAATGGCACCCGACGGGCCCGCACCAATCACCAGTACATCAGCCTGGCACTCCTTCACCTGTTACCTCCAAAAATTCCCGATGAAAAAATCAATGCGGCCAGCACCAGTGTCGCCACCGTGCCCACCGCCAGGGTAAATCCAAAATCCGCAATCGCCGGCGTCTGCGACAACGCCAGCAAACCGAAACCCAGCAGCGTGGTAACACCGGCGAGGGCGATCGCCAGCAGGGTGTAGCTGGCCTCCTGCCGATGGCTGAAATAGCCAAATACCGCGTAATCCACGCCGATGCCGAACACCAGCAGCAGTGCGGCCACATGAAACAGATTGATCCCCGCACCAAAGATCGCCGCCGCCGCAAACGCGCAGGACACCGCCGCCAGCGGCAACCCGGCAATCGCCAGTGCGCCGCGCCAGCCGGCGCGCAGCGCGATCACCGCGGTGGCGATCAGCAACACCAGTGGCAACAGCAGCAACAACTGGTCACGCTGCTTTTCCAGTACCGCGGCGATGGTTGCGGGCGGATTGTGAAAACTTGTCCCGGACAAACCGTCCGCCAGGGCAGTGCCATCAAAGTCCGCCGTCACCCCGAAAATACGCACCAGCGACCGGCATTCCGCCACCTCGCACCCCAGCCACAGCTGGCGCTGGGTTTCCGGCAGCTGCGAAAGCCACTGTGAAAACGCCACGGTTTCCAGCGGGCGGCGAAGCCCCTCCAGCAGCCGGTCCACTTCCGGCGCCGGGTACCCCAGTTGCAGGTAAAAATCCCGCACCTGGGACGAGCGGTAAAAATCGTCAAGCAGCGCATGGTTTTGCTGCTGCACAGATTCCGCCGGCAACAGCTCCGAGAGCGCGGAATAGCCGCCCAGTGCGCCGCGCGCACGCGCGCCTTGTAAACGGGCAGCGAGCGCCGCCTCCCGTTCCAGCACCGCATTTTCATCGCTGCCGCGCACCAGGAAATAGGACGATGCCGGCCGCACCGGCAACAGCGCATTGATCTGCTGCTCGTCGGACTGCAATGAGGGCGGTGGCTGGTAAAACAGGCGCAGATCATTCGCCGGCGTCGCCACCACCATGCCCACAGCCCCCGCCGCCACCATCAGTGTCACCGCCAGCGGATAACTCCAGCGCGGCAGCCGCGGATAAACCCGGGAAAAATCCACCGGGCGGGGACGAATCCTGAGCAGCGCCGGGAACAGCAGCACCACCGTCAGCCAGGCACCCAGCAGACCAAAGCCCACAAATACCCCCATCTGCTGCAGCAGCGGGAAGGGCGTCAGTGCCAGTGCGAAAAATGCGAGGCAGCTGGACAGCAGCCCCAGCAGCAGCCCCGGCATGATGTCCTGGTCCCGGGCCGGGCCCGGTCGCAGCCGGTTGCAGATAAAGTGGAAGGCGTAGTCGATCGCGAGTCCGGTCACCGTGGTGCCAAACACAAATGCCAGAATATGCATCTGTCCCAGCAGCACGATCACCGCCGCAACACCGCTGGCGATACCACTGGCGATCGCGAACAGACACAACAGTAACGGACGTAGTGAACGGAAGGTGAACAGGCACAACAGCAGGATCGCCAGTAACGAGAAGCCGCCGATAGTGCGAATTTCGCGCTGGGCACCGGCGGCGGCGTATTCCGAATGCAGTGGTGCGCCGGCAACCAGCAGCTGCATGTCGCGGGCGGCTGCCCACTGTTGCAGTTGTTCCCGCAACTGCAGCAGCGGAGTGTGGATACTGCCGCGCATTTCCAGTGGCGATGCCTGGCTGCGCACCAGGGTAAACAGGACGTTGCCCTGTTGATACACCGGAATATTGTCGAGCAGCGCGCTCACCCGCTCGCTCAGCGCGGCATTTTCCGCGGTGAGGAAATGTTGAAAGGTGAAAAAGGGATCCCGCTCCAGATCCAGCTGAATACCGGCGCTTTGCGGGCTGAAGATAAACTGCAGCTGCTGTTGCGCCAGCAACGGCGAATCCTGCTGCAACTGTTGGCGATCCGCGGCCGTCAGCAGCTGACCGCGCAGGGGCTGCAGAAACTGCCAGAGCGCGGCGCGCTCGCGGTCGTCGCCCCAGCGGTAGGTGGTATCCGTGACCGCGCTACTCGACGCTAGCTGCTGCGCCAGTTGCGCGGTGGCGGTGGCGAGCTGCGGTGCGGCCCGCGCCGATGCATCCCCGGTATCCGGAATTTCCAGCGCCAGCAGCCACACCAGGCTCTGTTGAAACTGGTGATTGGCTTTTTTCACCGCCGTCGCGGTTCCCCGATCCAGGCCAGCGGCCAGCTCCTGTTCCGCCAGGGCAACGATGTCGGTTTGCAACCAGCCGTCATGAAAGCGGAGTGCAGTGACCGCAGCCAGCACACCACTCAGCAACAACCACAGCAACACTCGCCCCATCATTCGTCAGGCTCAGTCAGCGTCAAATTCAGCGAGAAACTGCGCGTCCTGCGCGGCCACCGGCTGCATATTGAGAAACTCGATATCCGTTACCGATTGGTTGCCCTCGAGCAGGCGGATGCGACGTATGGAATCACCACCAAAAATTTCGATGGCATTGAGATATTTCTGCAACCGCGCAGAACGCGGGCGCAGGGACATTTTCCAGTTGTCGTCGGCGCTGGCATCTGCGAGATTTACTTCGTAGCCCGCATCCACATAAAACATCTGCTCCAGCGCGGCAAAATTGCCACGCAGAATATTCATCATGGGCTCCGCCAGCTGCCGGGAAAAGGCATTCGCGGAGTCGCCTTCACCCTCACCCCCCATCACGATATGGGACGGCACTGGCTGCAGCGTACGCCAGCTGATACCGCGCTCCTGGGACAGGGCAATGTGCCCGTGGGATTGCAGCGGCCGCGGCAGATTCGGCAGGAGTTTGTGTTGCCGGAATTCCCCGCGCATCTGTGCCGGCTGGTTCAGTTGCCGGGAAATCTGCTCCAGCGCCGCCGCGGTGACTTCTACCGCGGACAGGGAGTCCAGTTGTTGCGCACTGGCGCTGGCACTGCCTTCAATCTCTACAGAAACTGCGGGCACGGTGCCGCCCAGCAGTATTGCCGTCGTTGCCAGCAGACTCAGCAATTTGCCCTGCCTCATGCACCGCCTAGTGACGCAGGTCATGCAACTGGCTCCGCAGTCTGCGCGGTCGGAGCAGAAGCGGTGTCGATGCCCAGCTTTTGCAGCAAAATTGTCGGCGACGCAAACAGCATTTCACCACTGCCCATGTCCACCGCCACCTGCATGGTGTGCCCCTTGGTAAGGCGCTCACCGCTATCGCGGTCGAATACCTGATAGCTGACCTTGAGGCGGTTTTCATACTCCGCAATCTGCGCGCGCACCCTGACCCATTGACCGAAGCGCAGGGGTTTGACGTAGCGCACGTGCAGGTCGATCACCGGCCAGGCGTAACCGGAATCGCGCATCTGGCGATAGTTGTAATCCAGCTGGTCCAGCAGGGCGCAGCGGGCGATTTCAAAATATTTGACGTAGTGGCCATGCCAGGCGATTTCCATCATGTCCACGTCGTGGAACGGCACCTGCAGTTCCACTTCCGCCTGCCACAGGGCGGGAAGATTCTGTTTAGCGGTCACCGTACAGCCTCCAGTGACGCTGCTGGATCAGGCCGATGCAGTGGCGCAGGTCCTGCTCCAGTTCGCGGTCCTGCTCCAGGAATTCAAACGACGCCGCCACCTGTTGCAGGGTGGTGTGTACACCGCTGGAAAGGCTGTCCTCACTCACTTCGTTGGCGCGCAGGCGCAGCTGTATTCCCTGCCAGGACATCAGCAGTGCGGCCGCGGTTACCTGCTCGGTGAGTTGCAATACACGCATACAGTCCCGTGCGGCAATGGTGCCCATGCTCACCTTGTCCTGGTTGTGGCACTCGGTGGATCGGGAGAAGACGCTGGCCGGCATGGTCTGCTTGAGTGCTTCCGCGGTCCAGGCACTGGCGCCGATCTGCACCGCCTTGAAACCGTGGTTGAGCGGGCGGCGCACACCGGTAGCGCCGGTCAGGTTGGCCGGCAGGCCGTTGTTGAATTTGATATCCGCGAGCTGCGCAATCTGCCGGTCCAGCAGGTCCGCGAGGTTCGCCACCGCATTTTTCAGGCTGTCCATGGCGAAAGCGATGTGGCCGCCGTAGAAGTGACCACCGTGCAGCACCTGCTCGTTTTCGCCATCGATGATGGGATTGTCGTTGGCGCTATTCAGTTCGTTCTCGATAAACTGACGCAACCACGGCAGCGAGTCCTGCAACACGCCGATGACATGGGGCGCGCAGCGCAGGGAATAGCGGTCCTGCAGGCGACTGCACTGACGGGGCGCGTCGCCCACGTTCAGATCGTCGTGGATCCAGCGTGCAATCTGGTTTTGTCCCGGATGGGGTTTTACTGCAAACAGCGCGTTGTCGAAGTGGTAGGCGTTGCCCTGCAGGGCGACACTCATCAGCGCGGTAATGCGCGCGCTCAACTGGCACAGGTATTCCGCGCGGCTGTAGGCCAGGCAGGCAAGCCCGGTCATGGCGGCGGTGCCGTTCATGATCGCCAGGCCCTCTTTCGGGCGCAGTTTCAGCGGGGTTATTTGCAGCTCCGCAAACACTTCCGCGGTATTGCACTGTTCACCGCGATACCAGACCTTGCGCCCACCAGCGAGAACTGCCGCGACGTAGGACAGCGGGGTCAGGTCGCCGCTGGCACCGACACTGCCCTCCTGGGGAATCACTGGAATAATGTCTTTCTGCAGCAGCAACTCCAGCTGTTGCAACAGCTCGTAGCGCACACCGGAGCTGCCGCGGGCCAGGCTCGCCATACGCGCACCGACGATGGCACGACTCTGCTCCAGGGAAAACACGTCGCCGAGGCCACAGCCGTGGAAGGTGTACAGATGCCGCGGCAACTCTTCCACCAGATCACCGGGAATATTCACCGTGCAGGAATCCCCATAGCCGGTGGTTACCCCGTAAATGACCCCTTCCTGCTGCCACAGCTGGTCGAGAAACTGAACGCCCTTTTCGATACGCGCAATAAACTGCTCGTCGGTGGAAAGTTTCACGTCTGCTTTGCCGCGCGCTATGGCATTGATCTGCTCGACACTCAATGCAGTGCCGTCGAACACAACCGGAGTACGCTGCATGACTGCGCTGTTCATAAGGCTTGATTCCAGAAAGGATAAAAGTTGTACCACTGCAGGGGCGCCTTGTGGCAATAGTGTTCAAGGCGCGCTGCGTAGGTCGCGATCAGTTCGCGAATATGGGCTTCGCGATTGCCCCGCTCCATCACCACTTTGTCACAGAGCTTTTCCAGATAAATGTCGTAGCCCGCATCACTGCGCAGGCAAAACAGGGTATATACCGGGCAGCGCAACAGCGCACCGAGAATATACGGCCCCTGCGGAAAAGCCGCGGGGCGGCCGAGAAAATCCGCCAGAGCGGTACGCCCAACAGAATCCACCGGTGTGCGGTCACCCACGATGACGACAAACTCACCACGCTCCACCGATTCCGACAACTGCATCGCCAGTGCCGGGGAAATTTCCGTAACCTGGGTCAGACGCAACTGGCTGTTGGGGTTGAGCAGTTTCATCATGCGATTGAATTTTTTCGCATGCTTGGTGTGTACCAGCACATTCACCTTCATGCTGGAGTGGAAACTGCCCAGCGCCCGGCACACTTCCAGATTACCGAGGTGAGAACCGATCAGGATACCGCCACGGCCCTGTTCACCCAGACTGTGCAGATACGCCTGATTGGGAAAATTCATGCAGCTGCGGGGAATGCCCACAAACCAGGCTTCCAGCTTCTCCCGCGCGCTGTCGGCAAAATTCAGAAATACCCGAAATGCGGTGAACCAGTCGGAGCGGATGCCACTATCGGGATAGCGCTCGGCAAACAATGCCAGGTACTCGCGAATCGATCGCCGGCCCGCGCCATTTTTCAGGAAATAGCACAACACCACCGGATACACGGCGATCTTGAAAGCAATCGGCCCAAGTCGATGGTGCAGCAGAAACAGGAATTTGATCCCGAGGAAGAACCCCTGCTCGCGGTAGCGGGACCAGTGCAGCGCGCTCATGCCGCCACCTGCTTGCGCGGCCGGCGAAACAGTCGCAACAACATACCGAAAAACAGCCGCGTGTGCATGGCGGAAATCAGCCAGTTGTCCTGCAGCCCGCGGAAGTGGGAAACCCCGTCTACCGGGTAGCGCACCTTTACCGGCAACTGGATCAGGCCGTAGCGGCGCCAGTGCCAGCGCACCAGCACCTCCGGGTCGAAGTCCATGCGGTCGCCGGTGTACTCCTCATCCAGCAGCGCCACCGTCCGCGCCAGCGGATAACTGCGCAGACCACACATGGAATCGCGGATTTCCAGCGAGCGGGAATTGATCCAAACCCACACGTGGGTCAGGTAGCGGGCGATAAAGCGGCCCATGGGCACAGACTGGTCATACACCGGATAGCCACATACCAGCGCGCCGGGATTCGCCGCGCTGTGCTGGATAAACTGGGGGATATCCAGCGGATTGTGCTGGCCGTCGGCATCCACCTGGATACCGTGGCTGTAGCCCAGTGCCAGCGCCGCGCGCAAACCGGTTTTTACCGCGGCGCCCTTGCCGCCGTTGTGCTCGCGCACCTGCAGGTGAACCCACTCCGGCTCAGCGTCAGCAATACGCTGCAGCGTCTCTCGGCACGGCGCATCGCAACCGTCGTCGACCAGTACGCAGGGCAGGCCGAATTCCCGCAGAGATTCCACGGTGGCGGCGATGGCCCCCTCGTGGTTGTACACAGGGATCACAAAACAGGGCTTCACAGTGCTATCAGCCATGGCGAAAACTCAACTTGCCACTGCTGAACTCTTCGCTTCCCCAGAAAAAGCGATAGTGCAATTTCTGCTTTTCCGGGTCGAAGGTCAGCTCCAGCTCTGCCCGCTCTTCCGGTACCAGCAGCTGTTTGAATTTGATATTTTCCATACCGGCAAATTCGCCGGGAATCTGCAGCAATGTTTTGCCAAAGTGCACTGCCCAGTCGATCTGCACCACACCGGGTACAACCGGCGCGGTTTCAAAATGGCCGGGTAGACACGGCAGGTTGCGCGGTATACGCAGGGAGACTTTCGCACTCTTGCGCGCGCTATCCACAGCCGCTTCTACCTCGGTCGCGTCCACTTCCGGCAACATCGAAGCAGGCGTGGCAAATGCCGTTTCGGAATCGGTTTCAAACACGTTCATCAGCAACTCTCTGGGGCTCTTGCCCTGTTGGTTGACCGGGATGGCGGCGACCATGCGCCAGGAGCGGGGCAGCGCCACCCCGTCCAGATCCGGCGCGAGCATGGCGCGCAGCTGGCGCACCAGCGCGGACTTGCCACAGATATTCAATTGCGCACGCCCCTCGTCGCTGGGCACCACCAAAGCACCCAGCAGATCGCGACTGCGCCGCGGGCCCTTGGGCAGCACCAGAACTCTGGCTGTTGTCACCAGTGGCGACGCACTCAGCAGTCGCTCGACCTGGGTAAGGGAGATGCGCTTTTCCTCGATTTTCGCGATCTGGTCCGCGCGCCCGAGTAACTCAAACCGCTCGCCGACCATCCGCACCCGGTCCTGGGTGGCAAACCCCTCTGCGATCCAGGGTGACTGCACCTGCAACAGTGGCGGCTCTTCCGTCGATGCAGTGACCTGAACACCGACCTGGACATCCTGCAGTGGGCTCCACAGGCTATTGCCGTCCCGCTGCTGCCGCCAACCGATACCTCCGGTTTCGGTGCTGCCGTAGATTTCCAACGGCCAGTGCCCGGCCAGCTCGGCGATAGCCGCGGCGTCCTGCGCAGCAAGAGGGCCGCCGGAAGAGAAAATCGCGCTCAGGAAGCGCGCCTGCTGCCAGGGCCAGGCATCGTTGCGGCGGCTCAGCTGTGCGGGACTCGCCACCCACAGGGCGGGAGCCAGGTTTTGTGCATCGCGCAACAGCGCGGCGACGTCCACGTAGGTCTTGCTGACAAACGCGCGCCCGCTGCTCAGGGGCCACAGCAGTCTGAACAGCATCCCATAAATATGCTGGTGGCTGACCGTCGCCAGCACGCTACAGTCGGCGACAAGTGATCCCCACTGTTGTTGCTGCGCGGCGATTTCTGCCATCAATTGCGGCAACTGTTTGTGGATACTCTGGGGTTCGCCGCTGCTACCGGAAGTAAACAACTGCAGCTCTCCGGCAAAATGTTGCGGTAATTCGCCACCGGCACCAGCAGAGTGAACTGCCGACAACCGGAATGCCCGTTGCCGACCATTGCCAGCGGGCCACTCCCCCAGCCACAGGTCGATATCTGCCAGCGCCTCGCGGGTCGCCCGCTTGTTATTGGCGGGAATGACCAGCTGCAGGTCTGCGGCGAGGCCGGCAAACAGCCACACGCAGAACTCGTAGGTATCCGTGCAGTAGAGCGCGGTGCGGCGCAAGGATTCCGTGCGCGGCAATTCGTTCAGCTGCCTTTCTACCAGGGCGTGAGCGCGGGCGAGGTCGCGCTTGAATTCGGCGAGAGATATTTCACCGCCATCGGCGGCGACACAGAAAAGTGCCTGGTCGCCGGTGTGCCCGAATAACTGTTGCCACTGCATGTTGCGCACCGCTATTCAGGTCGTGGTACCGGTACTGCGACGGACGCGGCTGCGCAGCAGCCATTCGCCGGCCAGCAGCAGGCCCATCAACAGGTAGGAAATCAGGCCGTTGTACAGGGTCCACAACGACAGGTCACCATTTACCGCAGTGCCCGCGGCAATGGCGCCGTTGGCAATAAAAAATCCGCACCACACCTGGGTTACCCGGCGTGTATAGGCAATGCCGCTTGGCGGCAGGTTTGGTTCGCGCAGGCGCGCCAGCCGCTCAATGACCGTCTGCGACTGGAACAACAGACTGTGGACAAAAATTCCCAGCATCAACAGGTTGCAAAAGACCGGGTACCAGAGCAGGCCCTGGCTGTCGCCGCGCAACCAGCTGGTGGCGGCGACCGCGGCGAGAATAGCCGCCAGAGCGCCGGCGCCAATGCGACCGCCAACGCTGTGCTTTTCCGACGATATCAGCAGCAGGCGCAGCCCCGCCACCGCCAGCAGCAGGGCCAGCAGAGCGCCGAGGGACAGGTACTGGATACCGAAGTACACCGCCAGCGGATACGCGGTAACCACCAGTACCAGAATGACCTGCGCCAGCCGGGACATTACTCGGCCACCACCTTTTCAATCGCGCTCATTACGTCACCTACGGTGCGCACATTTTTGAACTCTTCCGGGGCAATTTTTTTGCCGGTGAGTTCTTTCAGGCGCACGATAAGGTCTACCGCATCGATACTGTCGATATCCAGATCATCGGAAAGATGGGCGTCTTCGCGCACATCTTCCGGCTCCACTTCAAACATCTCAACCAGGATGTCTTTCAGCTGAGTAAAAATCGCTTCTCTGTTTTCAAACATCGTTCTTTCTCTCTGTGGCCAGTGTCTGAAAAATCAGGCGCTCTGGCTTTCCGCAACAAATTTCGCCAGGTTATTCACGCTGGCAAAGTGCGTTTTGGTGTTTTCGTTTTCCGCATCGATGCTGATATTGTATTTCTTCTGCAACGCCAGGCCGAGCTCCAGCGCATCAATGGAATCCAGACCCAGGCCCTCGCCGAACAGGGGCTCTTCTGCCTGGATATCTTCCGGAGTTACATCTTCAAGGTTCAGTACATCGATAATCAGAACCTTGAGCTCTTCTACCAGATTGCTCACGCCGCGCGCTCCTCAGTGAAATACACTTTTAATTGGTTGGTAATTTTTCTCGCGGCAAGCGGCGTTTCCTGCATATCCTCGAGCGGGATCAGCTGCTCACCATTGGAAATCACAAATTCAAAATGCGGTCTGGAATCAGGGATACTGTACCAGGGAACATTTTTCATCAGCATCGGGGGGTTGCAGCGGATGGTGACCAGGGTCGGCCTCACGCCGGCACGCAGGGCCATATAGGCGGCACCGCGCTGCAAACGAAGTTCTTTGCCCGGCACCGTGCGCGTGCCTTCCGGAAACAGCACCACACTCTCGCCTCGCGCCAGGGAAGCGGCAGCCATGGCGATGATTTTTTCCGGGTCATCATTGGGGATATACCCTGCGGTGGTCACCGCGCCGCGCATAAACGGATTGCGGAACAGACTCGCCTTGACGATACAGTTAGCGTTGGGAATACGCGAAATCAGGAACACCACATCGATCAGCGACGGGTGATTGGCCAGCACCAACTGGCCCGGCTCGCGCAGCTTTTCCTCACCGTGCATACGATAGGTATATATTCCGGTGATATGCATAAAACCGATAAAGGTTTTGAACGCGCCCTGAACCATATCCCGCGCTTTGCGCTGACGCAGCGCCGGGTCCCGGTAAAGGAATTTCAACGGGGGAAACAGGACAAAACGCAGCACCAGTCCGCCCACGCCAAACAGACTGAACGCCGTGGCGGTTGCCAGCAGACGCAGCCAATAGCGGTCGCGGCGCTTGCCGGCGGGCGCCGCCGCCACGGTTATTCCATCGGCTGTAGAAGCGGCTACTGTAGAATCCACCAAATCAGGCATCACTATTCCTTCCGATAAGCAATTCCCAGCCCTGTCCCAGAGGCAAGCTGCCACTACCGTCCACCAGCGCAGTAATCAGCGGCAACTGATATTCCGCCCACTCAAACGCGGACACCGCGGCGTTAGCCTCCGGGTTATATCGCAACTCAGCGCGATACTCTCCTTCCCGAGGACCTTCGCCCGGGTTGTTCGAGGCTCTCAGGTGCAGAGTTGTGGCGCAGATGCGCTGCGGGCTTTCGGTGTTGTGCAGATAAAGTTCCGGCAGCGGCTCTTCGTAAAATTGCAGCAGCATCTCCGGTGCCCCTTCAGCGAGCATGGCGGCCGCCTCGATAAATCCGCTGTGCAGGGGAAAATCTCCCCCCGCCAGCGCGAGCGCCGGGGAATGGATACCGAGAGAGATGGATAGCTGGCCGACGATGGCATTGTGCACCGACAGGCCGAATGCCGTGGGCGAAAGGGGCTCCCCCGCCGCCACGTCCTGCAACAGGGTATAGGTGCGCTGTGCTTCGCCGTGAACGGAACAGCAGAGGACGGGCATATCGCGCCCATCCAGCAAGGCATGCGCGGTGGCCATCGCCGCTTTGGCCAGCGCGCTCAGGCGCCGGCGCTGCATCGCGGGCAGAAAGCTGATGTCGGGAATGGCCTGATCGGCGAAATTCAGCTCGCCGTCGCGCCAGCGCTGCCAATCGACAGCATCGCTGAGGCCTGGCGCCCAGGCGCGCCATGCGGAAATCGTGAATTCAGACACCGGCTACTCAATGGAGACGAGCCCCACCCCTCTGATAAATGCACGCGGCGGTTCGAGCCCTGGTTACCACGCGCCTGCAGCAAAATATTGAACGTACTGGCGGAAAATCCTACCCCGCCGCCAACGCGGCCCGAAATGGTACACAAACTGACCAATTTCTACCAGCCGCACAGACCAATTTTGAAGTAATTCCGACTGTGATCCCGATGCCGGTTCCGGACAATTGGTCGCGACTGCAGACTCTACCGCGATTTCGGTCTTTTCCGGAAATATAAGCGCACCGTTGGTCACATTTTTTTGTACCGTTCACCGCTCATTGCTGTAGAGCTCCCCGAAGAAGTCTCCCTTGTGCCAGCGCGGTTTTTTATCGTCGTCGCTCACCGCCCGTGCAATCGCATAGTTCACTTCCGCAAACTGCTGCGCCGCAACATAGTTCACCTGCCCGTCGGCCTGGTCAGAAGGCCGG
The DNA here is from genome assembly GCF_029869925.1 of Microbulbifer bruguierae. Classification (NCBI taxonomy): domain Bacteria; kingdom Pseudomonadati; phylum Pseudomonadota; class Gammaproteobacteria; order Cellvibrionales; family Microbulbiferaceae; genus Microbulbifer; species Microbulbifer bruguierae. The sequence continues at coordinate 2,632,897 of NZ_CP118605.1, forward strand.
TGATAGCGGGTTTTAAGAAATTGGGTCTGCGCGTTGGTGCCATCGATATTCCTGTCGAGCGCTTCGCGGCCACTGATCAGGTAGATCGCGGGCACGCCCCGGCGCACAAAACTGTAGTGGTCGCTGCGCACGAAAATTACCTGCTCCGGCATCGGGTCCGGACTCAGTTTCAGGCCGGCGCGCTCGACAGCGCGCGCCGCGGTGTCACCCAGACTGGAATGTTCGGCGCCAAACGCGATCACATCCCGGAACGGATACAACAGCATCGGCATATCCAGGTTGATATTCGCTACCATCGCCCGCGGCGGTACCGGCGGGTGCTGGGCGAAATAGTCCGAGCCCAGCAGGCCCTCTTCCTCCGCGGCCACCGCCACAAACAGGATCGAGCGCCGCGGCGCACGGCCGGACTCGACGAACAGACGCGCCACTTCCAGCATCACCGCAATACCCGCAGCGTTGTCCTGGGCGCCGTTGTTGATAACATCGTGGATAACTTCGCGATCGATACCGTCGGCTAGCTGGCCCCCTGCCTGCGGACTTATCCCCACGTGGTCCAGGTGTGCGGAGAAAATCACGTACTCGTGCTTCAGCTTGGGATCACTCCCCGGCAGCAGGCCCACCACATTGGGGCTGACGATGTCCCGGTGCTCGGCACCGCTGCTCAGGGAAGCGGTATACGGTAGCGGAAACCCGGTCGGCACCACACCATTTTCGATCTCGGTAAAAATGGTATCGAGGCTGCGCGACGCCCCCATAAACAGCTGCTTGGCGGCGGGCATACCCAGCAACACCCCCGGGTGCATGCGGGGCTCACCATTGCCGGGTGTGCGGTCCGCGCGCAACCAGTCAAAGCCGGGATCGGCAACATGTTCGGCGGAACGGGCGAAAGGTCGGCGGGCTTCCCGCGCAGGGGTATTCAGGGCAATGTAACCGACTGCACCGTGGCGCACCGCGGTGTCACGCTTGCTGCGCGACGAAGCGTAGTGAGCACCCACTTCACTTGGCAGTCGCTGTGGGCGTCCATCCAGCACCACCACGATTTTGCCGCGAACATCGAGACCCGCGTAATCGTCGAGACCAAACTCTGGCGCCTGGATTCCATAGCCAACGAACACCAGTCCGGCGGACACCGCGGTGTCCTCGGCAATGGTGGGCGGGGAGGCGATAAAGTCCGACCCCAGTTCGAAGGTGATATCACCGTCGCGGCCGTGCAGCATCATGGTCGCCTGATGATTCTGCCAGAGGGCCTCGCGAAACGGCACCGGCTGCAGGTAATCGTCACCGGTTACCGGTTCCAGCCCCAGCGCAGCGAAACGGGAGGCCACATACTCCGCGGCCTCGCGATAGCCACGGCTACCGGTGCGGCGTCCCTGCAGTGCGTCGGCCGCAAGAAATTCGACGTCGCGGCGCATCTTTTCGCCGTCAGCCGCGGGGATCGGCAAACGCCCGTAGCCGCCACTACAGGCGGTCAACAGGGCGCAGAGTGCGCCGGCCAGGGCCAGTTGGGTTATTTTCATCGGCGGGCTCGTCAAAAATTCGGTTCAAGCATCCAGACCTGAAACCTCAGGTGAGATCGGCGACGAGCTTATCACGATCGGTCCCGGGGAAACCGGCAATTGGTGGTGGTCAGGGGCGTGGCGCTGGCAGCAGAAAGCTGCCGGATACGGCCCGCTCTGTGAGTTCATGGGCATTGTCGGCACAGAAGTCACCGTGCGCGGCCAACAGGTGGAAAAACGGCAGATTCAACAGGCGCTGGAAGTCCGCGGCAAGCCAGCGCTGGCTGTTCTCGTCGCCCGGGGTGGCGCGACTGCGCCAGCTTTGCACCACCTGCATACCGCGATGCACGCCGCCAAAGCGCAGCAGCCACTTTCCCGCCCAGCTGCACCCGGTCCAGTCGCGCCAGTATTGCAGCGCGTCACAGGTAAGCAGCAGGCCGCCGGCCTGGGGCACCAGCAGCGCCGCTTCCGGCACCCGGCTGTTACTGAATTCAAACACCCGGCCGCCGCTAACCGGGCAGGTGCCGCCGTCGACCAGAAACTGGTCTGCCGGTGGCACCGGGTAGTGGTTTGAATGCTCCTGGCGCCAGAAGAATACATTGAAGCGATCGCGATAGTAGAGGTCGTCACAGCCGTGGTAGTAACCCAACCGCACCGCCTGACGAACACGCCCGAGGTCGCACAACCGCTCCTCCCCTGCGGGGCAAAGGCGCACCGGATTGACCAGCAACAGGTCTTCACCACTGCGCACTATGCCCATGTTGCGGTTGACCACCACCCCCGGTGCAATCCTGGCGGTCCCGCGTACCACAAAAAAATCCGGCAGTAGCTGGCGGATGCGGCCGTGGGGCTGGGGTGCTGGATATTCGATATGCATGGTGGGCAGGACGCTCCCGGATGGCGATCCCTGCCGTCTGTATCACCGGGATGGACCGGCTTCAGCTGTACTGCAGGCGATTGCTGATACCGTGTAACACCTGCATGGCCAGTTGCGCGTCGCGCTCGCTGACCAGAATATGTTCGTGGCAACGCGCGGATATCACATTGCTGTGAATCCCCGCATCCGCCAGCTCACAAACGATTCTCGCGGTGAACCCGGGCACCAGCAGGCTGGCAGAAACCTGCAGGGTTATCTGGCGAAAGTCGCCCACCCGGGTGAATTGTTCGCGGTCTGCAATCTCCCGCGGCAGCAGCGCACAGATTCCCTCCGGCTCGCGGAAGATACACAGGCAGTCCTGCAGTCGGGCCTGCAGTTGCCTCTCGTCCAGCAGACACATCGCCAGCTGCTCGCGGTTGAGCAGCGGTGTCAGGCACTGCAGAAGCCGATCGATTTTTACCTGTGCGTTCATGAAACCACTCCCGATCGCAGAAAGCCGTGAAACTCGATTCCGGAAACTCAGTTGGCCCGGCGCTTTTTGGGTTTGGCCGCAGCTGCGGAGCGATCTTTCACCCGCGCCTTGGCACTGCCCTTGCGCTGTTTTGGCAACTTGCCTTGAGCGGTACTGCTCGCGGCAGTGCCGGCCCCTTTCGCCGCCGGCCCAAATTCTTCACCTACAAACTCGGGCTCGCCCTCCGCCGGGCTGGTGTCTACCAGCTGCTCGTCCCGTGCCGCTTCCGCATCCCATTTGTCCAGTGCGGTATCGATATCCTTTTCGATGTCCATACGCGGGAACTGCGGGCAGGGCTCGTCCTTTTTCGGGTTGTGCCAGGCGGATAGCGGTGCGAGAAAAACCACCAGGGATTTGTGCAGATAGTTGCGGCCAATACTGGCTTCGGTCCAGGTGGTCTGCCACGCATATTTGCCTTTTACCGCGTAGTCACTTTCGTAGGATTTGAGGGTGAGAAAGTAGGGATACATGCGACCGCCCCGGCACACGATACGGCGTTCGGTCTTTATGTTGGCCATCTGGGTGAATGGGTCGAAATACCAGCGGATATCGTAGCCGTAGGCGAATTGCATTTTGTCGCCGTGCTGCGTGAATGCATAGGAACGCCCGGTACCATCCCGGTTGAGACTCCACACGTGCTGTGCTTCGCCGTCGCGGGAAATCAGCCAGCTACCCACCCACTGGTCGGGTCCCAGGCGGGACTTCACGTGCCAGCCCGGGTACTGCAGATCCGGTTGCCGCTCGCCTGCCGCAGAAGAATCACTATTTTCCGCGTCCGCGCTGTCAGCGGTGCGGTCTTCGCTCTGGGCACCCAGTGCAACGTTTACCATCAGTACCATACAGCCTATGGCCACCAGTAACAGACGATGTGTTCGCACTGGAATAAAGCGTTGCTGGGTCACAGCCGATCTCCGCTTTATTCGTCCCTGAAGAAACTCAGTTACTGCGCCGCCGCTACGCCAATCCTGGCTCCACCAACGACGCCCTACCAAGAGAAGATCCGCACCTGAAGTCACAGGGAAATCTCTCACTGCGGTGGTCGTTGCTCAGTTATCCGCAGAGGCCGTCTGCTGGGATTCTTTGCGTTCCCCCCGGTAAAGGTTGGGGCACTCGGCACCGTGGTTGGGGGTTTGCCAATTTGGCAGGCGGCGCTGGAAAGCCAGAATGCCGCCATTGTGCTGGCGCCAGTGACGACCATCTATCACGTTGAAGTCTAGGGTTACGGGGCTCCAACCAGTAAATTGCGCATACACCATACCGCTGTTGCAGTGCAGGGTACCGCCAGTGCGGATACGCACCGTGTCGCCCTCGATACGCCAGGAAATAGCAAATCCGTGGGTAAGCTGGCCATCCGCCCGAAAACCGTGGGCAAACCCGGTGCCATCGGCCTTGAGCTGCCACACCAGCTGTTCGTCACCCTGCCCTACCACCAGCCAGTTACCGGCCCACCGATGGGCGATCGCCTGATCTGAGGTTTGCTCCTGGGCGGATGCGAGCGCGGGGAGGAGAAAAAATACTGCCAGCACCAGGACGTAGGCCTGCAGCAGGGACAGTAGAACGGGACGGAAGGACAACTGACGCAACAACTTCATGCGGCACACTTCTCTGTTGGATTCTACGACTGGCGGTTATTTGAACCGTCTAATTAAAAGCCTAGTCGTAAATCTCAACAGTGGCAGCGGATGCGACAAAATTCTTTGAAATGGCGCCACGCCACAATACGTGTTAGCGCCTACCGGTCGCTGCGGCCAGCCACATGGCGCTTGCGCAGGCGATACCAGAGCAGCACGCCAAGCCCAAGTGCGACGGCAAACAGCAAACCGGCCCACACATAAATCGCGCGTCCGGCGGTTGGTTGCAATTGCTCCCGGGCGCGCACCACATTGGTCTGCAGGCGCTGGAATTTTTCGATCACTTCGTTGCTGGGGGCCTGATCGAGAATAGCCTGGCGCAATTCGTCCCACTGCTGCTGCAACTGTGCCGCCAGCGCCGGGTTGCGCTGCTGCAGTGCGGCACGGGCGGGAACAAAACCTTCCCGCAGGGCCAGTATCAACTGGTGGTAGGCTCCGGCGTCGTCACCACCCCGATAGGCCGTCTGCGCGGTAAACAGCAAGCCGGCGGCACGCGCCAGAGGGTGCTGCAGGTGGGCGGTATGCTGCGGGTGGGCCCGCCACCACAACAGCGCTTCGCGGGCCTCTTCCGGCAGCATACCGGGACGTACTATGGCCACCCCCGGCAGTCCCACCAGCGCGGGGTATTTCTCTGCAAGCGCAGTATTGGGCGCCACCGCGGGCGCCGAAAACCCGGCCACCAGCACCGCCAGCGCCCAGCGCTCGCGGCTGCTCAGGTCGCCATCCACATCCCGGTCGTGCGCGTCATCTCTGCTGGGCTCCAGGGCATTGTAGAAATCGTAAAGGCTGAAACCGGCCATGCGCGCGGGATCATCCAGCCGGCGTTCCGAGCGCGGCGCCGCGCCCTGCACACCGTGGCACTGGCTGCAGCGGTCCTGGTACAACGCGACGGCGGTCTCTCCGGAGGGCAGTTTTTCCGTCGGTGCCCGCGGCACCTGATAGAGCGCCGCCAGGCGGTCGGCGGCGGTATTGGCGCTGCGACGCACCTGATCCGCATGCCGCTTGTCGCGGATGGCGGCCGCCAGCTCCTGCAGTCGATCAGCCAGTTGCGCCCTGCCCGGCCGCTCTGGCAATTGCTGCAACAGCTCCCCCGCCGTGGCTACGTTGCGCTGTAGCTGGCGATAAAGGCCGGGATCGCGGACCACACCGTCTCTGACCGCATCCGGGTAGTCGCTGGCCACGTAGGAAAGCAGGTTGATGGCCTTGGCGCCAATTTCCCGGTAGTTGTCCGCCTCAGCGCTGGACTGCGCCCACAGAACCGCGGGCCCTGACAACAGCAGAGCGGTGAGCAGGAGGATGATCAGGCGCGGTCTGGACATACGGTGCTGGCGGATTTTTTTGCAATACCCCTGTTTAGCCTAGCAACAGGCTGCGCCAATACCCTTCGACAAACGCCGCAATCCCTGGCGCAGATACAAAAAAACCCCGCAGTTGCGGGGTTTTTTCGAGCGGGACAGAGATCAACCTTTATCCGCGCGCTCTTTTTCGATCAGGAAGTCCACCACCTCCAGCATCAGCTGCTGGCCATTGGACTTGCCCTTCAGCCCCGGCAGAGAGGTGCTGACGCGGTATTTGCCAGCGACCACCATTTCCGGCGTGCCGCTCAGCTTGTATGCGCGCTGCTTGGCCTGCCCCTGCTTGACCTTGCTGTTGATGGCAAAGGAATTCAGCAGCTTGGCCGCTTTTTCGCCATCCGCGCCATTGGCGCTGAACAGCGCAGCAATGGAAGCCTGGTCCGCCTTCCACTCGCTACCGTCGCGATCGGCGAACATTTTGCGCTGCTGGGCAATGGCACCAAAGATGGGATCATGCACCTTGTCCAGCGCACCCAGTGCGTCAGCCACATAGTACATACGCGCATGCACTTCCATTACCGGCTGCCAGATGGCCGGAATTTTTTTCAGGGCCACGTCCGCAGGCATGGTCTTCTGCCACTTTTTGAGCGGCGCCTCGAAATGGTAACAGTGGCCGCAGCCGTACCAGAACAGTTCGGTGACTTCGATCTTGCTGTCATCATCCTGGACTACCGCCTGAGGCAGTACTTCGTAATGTTCGCCAGCTTTGAACGTAGCCGGGGCCTCCTGCGCGCAGGCTGTCAGGCTCAGCAGCAGGGTAAATAGTGCGACGACGGCTCTCATAGGGTTGTACTCCAAACAGTTATTCTGGGTTCCGGTGTCAGAGTAGGTCCCGCCAACTGACGCCAGGCTGAATATAGACCGCGCAAATTATTCAAGTTCCCCGCGCCGGGTGCAACCCGGCGCCACGGTCACAAACGAAAAAGCCGGTCAACGACCGGCTTTTTGTGCGGCAGGGGGTGCCAATTACTCGGTGAGACCCGCTACATAGTTGGCTACGGCCTTGATTTCGGCATCGGACAGCTGCTGGGCGACAGTACGCATTATCCGGGTATCACCGTCGTTGGCGCGGGTGCCGGAGCGGAAGGCCTTGAGCTGCTTCTCCACATACTCCGCGTACTGACCGGAAAGTCTCGGATAGCCCGCAGGTGCGTTACCCTGACCGGTTGGTGAGTGGCAACCCATACAGGCAGGCACGCCCGTCGCGCCATTGCCAGCACGGAAGACCTTGCGTCCCAGCGCCAGGCCATCCACGTTGTCACCGTTGTTCAGCATCACCGAGAAAGCTTCGGAGCCCGCGAGCTGGATGTTCTGCGAGGCGAAATAGGCGGCGATGTCCGCCATGTCCTGATCGCTCATATTGTCGAGCTGGCCGATCATTTCCGGCACCTGGCGAGCACCGCTTTTGATGTCGTGAATCTGTTTGAGCAGGTACTTTTCACCCAACCCGGCAATTTTCGGAAAGGTCGGTGCCGGACTATTGCCATCGGCGCCGTGACAGGCTGCGCAGGCTGCGGCTTTGGCTTGCCCTGCACTGGCATCACCGGCAGCGTGCCCGAACTGGGCAAATGCCACCATCCCCAAAGCCAGAGTGGCTTTCTTTATAATGCTGTTCATACGTCGTCCTGTTGCGCGCTGAAATTTTGCATCCGGTACTCGTTGCTGGCAGCAACCTTACGCCCGGCAGCCATCAGCGACGATAAAACCGCGGCATTATATACTTGCGCGCCATCTGAGTGTACCGGGAAGGATCATGTCTGAACCCAATGTAGAACGAATCAACTTTCGCCGCGCGCAATATCTCGTCAGCGCGCCCACTTTAGCGGAGTGTCCGGAGGATTCCGGCGCTGAAGTGGCTTTTGCCGGGCGCTCCAATGCCGGCAAATCCAGTGCCATTAATGCCCTCACCGACAACGGCAAACTGGCAAGGACGTCCAAGACTCCAGGTCGCACCCAGCTGATCAACTTCTTCAGCCTGGGCGAACAGCAGCGCCTGGTGGACCTGCCCGGCTACGGCTATGCCAAGGTAGCGCGGTCGATGAAGGACGAATGGCAGCGGCACCTGGCGTTTTACCTGGAGCAACGCCGCTGCCTGAAAGGACTGGTGTTGCTGATGGATATTCGCCAGCCACTGAAGGAATTCGACCTGCAAATGCTGAGCTGGGCGGTGACTTCCGGGCTGCCTGCCCATGTACTGCTGACCAAAGCCGATAAGCTGAAGAACGGCCCGGCCAACAATGCCCGTTTTGCGGTGGAAAAAGCGCTCAAGGAGCTGGAATTGGATCGCGGCGTCACCGTCCAGTTGTTTTCTGCCCCCAAGCGCAAGGGGCTGGAAAAACTGGAGCAGCGTCTGAATCAGTGGCTGACACTACCGAGTGAGGGTGAAATGCCCCCTGACGAGATTGCCCCTGAAGAAGATCAGTGACCGCCACTGGTCGCCTCCACGTTGAGGCTGTCGAGCAGAATTCGCCGCAACAGCCGCCGGGTATAGGGGCTCAGCCCCCGCAGTTGCTCGGCGGTCAAATGACGCCCGGCAATCAGGTTGGTCAGGACCTGCTGACTGATCTGAATTTTCACATAGTGGTCTGTGGATGACATGAGTCGACCCGCTGGGTAGATTTTCCAGGCTGACCCGATACTCGACCTGTGCCTGACATATCTTCGGTTAATGTAGCATCGGCACCTTCTGGCTCATGCTACCCGGTTCACTACGGATGACCTGGCCCTGCCAGGTATCCGCCACACTAACCTCGACGCTGTAAAGCATACGAATACAACCGGTAGTGAACTGGTGATTTGCCCTGTCTTCCAGTTCCCGCGCCAGGCGGGAACTCGCCAACACCAGGACATGCTTGGCATGACCAGTCTCCCCCCACTGCCGGTACGCTTCGATAAGCATTCGTGCACCGTCGGTAAAACGCCGCGCGGCCACCGTATAGCCTGGCTCCCTGGCACTCAGCAGAAAATCCGATAGCTCGAACGCACACCCGAGAAGCGGGATAGCCTGCGGATAATCCCCCTCCTCACACAGCAGCGCACCGCGCTCGGTCCATTCAAGCCACGCCTGTTCCGCGCGGCGGATGTCACTCATCAGCCACTGGCGGTGATTAGCACAAAGAAAACGTAAATTCACAGGGACTCCCGAAATCAGCGCAACTGCGCATATGGCAACATTGAACCCATGCTAATGCGAAGAATTATCATTTGCAATTGTAGGCGCATGGTTTCTGATGCCGAAGGTGAATTGCGCCGCCAGAATTCGACTAAACTGAAAATAGGCCGCGGATATCACGATCGGTCGACGTGCTATTCGGAGGCAGATATGAAACAGGGGCACAATTAAAGGCGAATAGAGACGAAAGCCGGGTGCACCAGACAGGAACATCGGGCAAAAAAAAGCCGGCAGATTGCAGCTGCCGGCCAGGGGTCAGTGCCCTTGGGGATGGGCACTTAGGGGAACGTGCCCAGGGGGACGGGCACGCTCTTGGGTTCTCACCCAAATTCCACTGCATCCAATGCGCTTTCCACAGTACAAAGACTAAGCTGAGCCGCGATGGTTCCCCACTTTATTTCGCGGCTTTGGATATCAAAACTGTATCCCACGTCATCCAAACTTGCGGGTAAAAAATTCTATTTCTGAGACTTTATTCCAAACATTCTTACAACCCCCCTTTCGACCGAACAACAAACAACCAATCAGTATGTTTTCCATACGGGCAATACCATTGCTTGCCACATCGCTCGCAGTACAACTCCGATTCGCTAGCGCGCTGTCTGGAAGCAACGCTGGGAAATTTTGGTCAAAAAAAAGCCCCGATGGGGGTATCTCGGGGCGAGGGGCTTCTGACTAAGCTTTGGGGATGATGTTGAAATCCAACGATCTTGTTTAGTTAGAGGGGCCCTTGATTGGGTAGTTCCGTCCGCTGCGAAAATTTTTAAAGTTTTCGCAAATTCTTTGTGAGGCCATACGCAACCGACACGACTCCACACACCGTTGTTTGTGGATCCCGGGGCGAGCCCGGGATGACAATATCAATAAGTCATCACTCAGTGCGCCTCATCCCAGTTAGCCCCCTCCCCCAGTTCGGCAATCAGCGGCACATCCAGTTCTGCCGCGGCCTGCATCAGCTCGGGAATACGCTGCACGACCAGTTCACGCTCATCCGCCGGTACCTCCAGCACCAGTTCATCGTGCACCTGCATGATCAGCCGGGTCTTGAGCCTCTCCGTCCGCAACCAGGCATCCACCGCAATCATCGCACGCTTGATGATGTCTGCCGCAGTACCTTGCATCGGCGCATTGATGGCGGTGCGCTCCGCGGCCTGACGCTGCATGCCGTTGCGGGAATTGATTTCCGGCAGGTACAGGCGACGGCCGAACAGGGTTTCCACATATCCTTTGTCCGCGGCCTGCTTGCGGGTGTTTTCCATATACGCCAGCACACCGGGGTAGCGCTCAAAGTAGCGATCGATATAGGTCTGTGCGTCGGCACGCGGGATATCCAGCTGCTTCGCGAGACCGAAAGCGCTCATGCCGTAAATCAGGCCGAAATTGATCGCCTTGGCGCGGCGGCGTTGCTCGTCGGTGACCTCATCCGCCGCTACATCGAAGACTTCCGCTGCGGTCGCACGGTGAATGTCCGCCCCCTCGGCAAAGGCGTCCAGCAGGCCCTTGTCGCCGGACAGGTGGGCCATGATACGCAGCTCGATCTGGGAATAGTCCGCGGCCACAATGACGCTGCCACCATTGATTCTCGGATCAGCCACAAACGCCTGGCGGATGCGGCGCCCCTCTTCAGTGCGGATCGGAATATTCTGCAGATTCGGGTCGGAGGATGAGAGTCGCCCGGTGGCCGCCACCGCCTGGTGGTAGGAGGTGTGCACCCGGCCTGTGGCCGGATCAATCATCAGCGGCAGTTTATCGGTGTAGGTGTTTTTCAGCTTGGCCATACCCCGGTACTGCATGATCAACGCCGGCAGCTTGTGGGTCAGGGCCAGTTCCTGCAGCACCGGCTCCGCAGTGGAAGGTGCCCCTTTCGGGGTTTTCTTGATCACCGGAATTTGCAGCTTCTCAAACAGAATCGTGCCCAGTTGTTTGGTGGAGCCGAGATTGAATTCCTCCCCCGCCTCGTCGTAGGCCTGCTGCTCCAGCTCGCGCATTTTCAGCTCCAGCTCGCCGGATTGCTTGCCCAGCATGGCCGCGTCGATATAGGCCCCGTTACGCTCGATGCGGGTGAGTACCGGCACCAGTGGCATTTCGATGTCATCGAGGACTTTTTCCAGGCTCGGCTCTTTAGCGAGGCGGCCACTCAGCTCGCGGTGCAGGCGCAGGGTGATGTCGGCATCTTCTGCTGCGTAAGGGCCGGCCTTGTCCAGTTCGATCTGGTTGAAGGTAAGCTGCTTGGCGCCCTTGCCGGCAATATCCTCGAACTTGATCGTGGTTTCGCCGAGATATTTCAGCGCCAAGGTGTCCATATCGTGACGACTCCCGGTGCTGTTCAGCACGTAGGATTCGAGCATGGTGTCCCACGCGATACCACGCAGCTCGATATCGTAGTTGGCCAGGATGTGGCTGTCGTACTTGAGGTTCTGGCCGACCTTTTTACAGCTTTCGTCTTCGAGCAGCGGCTTCAGTTTCGCCAGCGCCTGGTCAAAATCGACCTGTGCCGGTGCGCCCATATAGTCGTGAGCCAGAGGCAGGTAGGCGGCTTCGCCGGCTTCCACCGCAAAACTCACGCCCACCAGTTTGGCCTGCATATAGTTGAGGCTGGTGGTTTCGGTATCGAAAGCGAAGAGGTCGGCTTGTTTTAGTTTATCCAGCCAAAGATCCAGCTCTTTCTCGTCGAGAATAATGCTGTAGTTGCGCTCGACGGTCATGGCCTCGGCGGCAGACTCGGCATCGCCCTCTCGATCACCCTCGCCATCACCTTTCCCGGCCAGCTCTTCCACCCAGCTGCGGAATTCCAGTTCAGTAAATAACTCGCGCAGTTTATCGGTATCCGGAGCACTGTTGACCAAGGTCTGTGGCTGATAGTCCATATCCACGTCGGTCTTGATGGTGGCGAGCACATAGGACATATCTGCCGCGTCTTTGTGCTCTGCCATTTTCTTGGCCAGGGTTTTCGAACCGCGGAAGCCCAGTGGCGCAATCCCATCGAGGTTGGCATAAATCTCTTTCAGGCTGCCCAGCCCCTGCAGTAGCGCCAACGCCGTCTTTTCTCCCACGCCGGGAACACCGGGGATGTTGTCCACCTTGTCGCCCATCAGCGCGAGGAAGTCGATGATCAGTTCAGGACCCACACCGAATTTGTCTTTTACCCCGTCCACATCCATCACCGTGTTGGACATGGTGTTTACCAGGGTCACCCCCGGCCGCACGAGCTGGGCCATGTCCTTGTCGCCAGTGGAGATGATCACTTCCATGCCCTGCTCTGCGCCCTGTAGCGCCAGGGTGCCGATCACGTCGTCCGCTTCCACGCCGTCAATCACCAGACGCGGCAACCCCATGGCATCAATGATGTCGTGGATCGGCTGTATCTGCGCACGCAGATCGTCGGGCATCGGAGGGCGGTGGGATTTGTACTCCTCAAACAGTTCGTCACGGAAGGTTTTGCCCTTGGCGTCAAACACCACGACCACCGGACTATCCGGGTGCTCCTTCAGGTGTTTGCGCAGCATGGAAATAACCCCGCGCACCGCGCCGGTGGGCTGGCCATTACTTGTCGCTAGCGGTGGCAGGGCGTGGAAAGCCCGGTAGAGGTAAGAAGAACCGTCCACAAGGATCAACGGCGCAGAATTGGTCTTGTTGTCACTCATAAAAAATCGGGAGATGTCGGATATGGGGAAATTCGTTTGCAGGGCGACAGGATAACCGCGATCGCATTATTTCGCTCGCAGGCATTCATCCCGTCGTCAGCTCGACGCCAGTCATCGCACAGTCACCCCAGCCACGCTGTCGGCTTCTAGGCTTTGATAAGTGATGGGAACAACGGAATTTCGAAGAGGTAACGCGATGAAACCCCGCATGATGGTCGCGGCGCTGCTGGGAGCCGCAGCAGCCAGTGCCGCCCTGGCTACGGAAGATACCAGTGTTGTCGACAATCAAGCCATGGAGCATGTGGAAGTCATTGGCTATCCGGCGCCACTGGCCACGCAGGCCGCCGATAGCGACCCCGAGCAACTGGCTGAACAGTTGCGCCAACAACAACGCCAGGAACTGTTAAAGGCTGCTCGCGACGATCAGCTGCAACAACTGGAAACCTTTCGTCTGGAAGGTGAGCGCCTGACGGCTGATGCGCTGGCACAGCAGCAAGAGCAGGTCGAAGAGAGCGGGGATTCGCTTCTGGAACTAAAGCAGGAATCCGGCGAACCGCCACTGGAGTCCCAGAGTGAGGAGACGCTGGCGGAAGAGACCCAGGCGCAGGAACCCTCCTGATCCCCCATCTCAGCCAGCCTCAGTCAGGGATCTCGCCCAGGCACTTGCGCGCATCCGCGAGCAATTGCTCCATCAGCTGAGGATAACGCGCGTTTGCCGGCATCCTGGTGCCCAACGGGTCCAGCGCCTGATAGCCCAGATTGAGATGCTCTGCGGTCTGGCGGTCACGTTCATTCGCCGGGACCTCCCCGAACAGGCATCCACGTGTAGCGCCAGCCTGTCCGCGGCGGTGTTGTTCCAGCATTGTGCGGGCACCGTGCTGGTGACTGGCCGCGCCGCTCAGGCTTTTCACCTGCACCCCGGCAGGTCCAAAAAACTGGCTGTACGCCTGGTGGGTAGTGACGATGGGCACTTCCTTGTAGGCCCACAACGCCCTGTCCTGCACTTTCTGAAGATTCGCCATGGCGCGGGAAAAATCTCGCGCCCGCTGCTGATAACCTTCCGCGTTCACGGCATCCAGCACTACCAACCGGGAGGCAATCTGGGCTGCCATCACCGCCGCGTTGCGCGGGCGCAACCACAAATGGGGATCCGCAGGATCGGCGCCCTCGAACTCATAACCCGTTTTGTCCTGTAACAACCGCAACTGCCGCGCCGCAGGTACCAGCGCCATCTGCCGCGCGAGTACCGTCTCCATCTCAGGCCCCATCCACACCACCAGCTGTGCCGATTCCATCGCCATGCGATCGGTAACTTTCGGCGCATAGTGGTGAGGATCCGCATTGGCGATCAACTGCCGAACCACCACGTTGTCTCCAGCCACCGCCCTGGCAATCATGGCAACGGGGCCAATGCTGGCGAGCAACGTCAGGCCATCGGTTGGCGGTTGATCGCGTTTCTCGGGTTCGGGGGCCTTGCCACAGCCGCTGAGGACAAGGGCGCAGACAATAAACAGGGCGGTAAGTGATCGGCAAAATCGGCTGGGCATGTACAAGCTGTCCTGCGGCAAATTTCCAGTAACAGAGGCAATATCAAAGGCTGACGATTCGGCGCCAGGTCGCGACACCGAGACGAACGCCGCCCCTCAAAGGGGGTGCGATATAATCACACCAGGCTTACACTCGCCAACCATTCACCCGTCCCGGTATCAATTCAGCTGACCAGGAGTACCCCCTGAGCACTTCCACACCGCTTATCCGCGCACGCAATCTCGGCCTGGAAGTCGCTGGACGGCAGCTGCTGCGGGACATCTCCCTGGATCTGTACGGCGGCGAAATCGTCACCGTGATTGGCCCCAACGGCGCCGGCAAAACTACTCTGCTGCGCCTGTTACTGGGTTTGACCAGGCCAACCAGCGGCACGGTGGAGCGCATGCCCGCGCTGCGCCTGGGCTACATGCCGCAACGTCTGCAAATTGACGGCACCATGCCAATGACAGTGGGGCGGTTCCTGCAGCTGGGTATCGACAACGTAGACGTCGCCCAGGCACTGGCGCGCGTCGCCGCCCCGCATCTGGCCAACGCGCGCCTGGCGGACCTGTCCGGGGGCGAAATGCAGCGGGTTCTGCTGGCTCGCGCCGCCGCGCGCAAGCCGCAACTACTGGTGCTGGACGAACCCACCCAGGGGGTCGACCTCGGAGGCCAGGCGGAGGTGTACCAATTGATTGCGCAACTACGCGATGAGCTGCACTGTGGAGTATTACTGGTTTCCCACGATCTGCACCTGGTGATGGCGGCCACCGACCGGGTGCTCTGTGTAAATCAACACATCTGCTGCCACGGCCACCCGGAACAGGTCAGCCGCGACCCCGCCTATCTGGAAATGTTTGGCGACAAGCTCGCGCTGTACACCCATCAACACAACCATCATCACGACCTGAGTGGCGATGTCGTGGATGAGTGCTGCGACCACAATCACGTACACGCAGTCACCCCTCCGCCTTCCCACCAGCTTGAACCCAAGAGCAGCGACGACCAGTGAACGACGTCTCCCAGATACTGAACAGCACTTTTCTCTGGTACGCCCTCGGCGCCGGCCTGCTGGTGGCCCTGGTCAGCGGTCCTCTCGGCTGCTTTGCGGTGTGGCGCCGCATGGCCTATTTCGGCGATACCCTCGCCCACTCGGCGCTACTCGGTGTCACCCTCGGGTTTGTACTGCATATCCAGCCAACCCTCGCTGTGGGTGCAAGCAGCTGCCTGCTAGCGCTATTACTGGTGTACTTCCACCGTCATCAGAACCTATCCGTGGACACCCTGCTCGGTATCCTCTCCCACTCCATGCTGGCATTGGGTATCGTCACCGTCAGCCTGCTGGAGATCAATGTAGACCTGCTGTCGTTGCTACTCGGTGATCTGCTGGCGGTTTCCTCCAATGACCTGATGCTGATGGCAGCAGCAGCGGCGGGAATTGCCGTGCTGCTCTTTTTGCTGTGGCCGAAACTGCTCGCGTTTACCCTGCACGAAGAGCTAGCCGCCGTAGAAGGTGTGAAAATTGAAGGAGTTCGGCTGGCACTGATGCTGATGCTGGCGCTGCTGATTGCCATCGCCATGAAGGTGGTTGGGGTACTGCTGATTACTGCACTCCTGATCATTCCGGCGGCCACTGCGCGGCGACTCTCCAGGACCCCGGAACAGATGGCCGGTTTCGCGTCACTCATTGGTTGTATCGCGGTTTTGCTCGGACTGAGCGCATCAATCATCTGGGACAGTCCCGCAGGCCCCTCTATCGTACTCGCGGCGGGGCTACTCTTTTTGCTGGGACAGTTTTTATACCGTGAACAGGTAAACTGAGTTTGTCCGTAATCAACCCGGGTATTTGAGTAGCGTCATGTGCAACAGATTGACGCCCCAGTGAGTAAGCACACAGGCCCAGAAGCTACCTCGCAATTGCCACACCAGTGCGTAACCGAGGCCGGCAACACCCACCAATGCCAGCAAAACCGGTGATGCGGCCCAGCCCGTGTGCGCAGTGGTAAAGAGCAGCGTTACAACAATCGTTGGCAGCCACGGCCATTTTGTTAGCCACTCTGCCAACCCCCGTTGCAACACCCAGCGGAAAAACCCTTCCTCGGCAATGCACACCACCAGCAAATTGATCAGTGCCGCGATAGCAATGGTCGCCGTAAGCTTGGGATAGAATCCAATCAGAAAGGCGCCGGCAACAATGGGCACACCTATGGCAAGCCCCATTACCGGCAAGTCATGCCGGCTGAACGGTTGCGGCCGTATCAGCAATAGCAGAACGATGGTAATAGCAACTACCGCTTTGCCCGGCCGAAAACTGGCATAAATCGTATTGCCATCAGAATCGACATAGGGGGATAACAAAGGAATGTGCTGATTACCGGGAATTTTTCCGCTGGAAACGGTGTACATCAACAGCGCCGTGATAACAAAACTGACGGCCCTCTTCCAGCCCCGAACATTCTCTATTGCTACCAGCCCCATCCAGATGGCTGGCGCAAAAACGCCAATCCAACCGAAGGGTATTATTAGCAGACACAATAACGCCGCAGGCAACCAGATATATTTTTGTTCCATGGTACGTTCATCGCGAACGACGGGCGCACCAGATTCGAGCTTCAGCGTATACATTGGATTATGATTTAGCGACAAAAATACAGCCAGCGGCTATCAATAGAGACCCCCCAATCCGCATCGCATTCACTGACTCGCCCAGGAAGGCGTAGCCAAACAACAATGTAAAAATAAAGCTGAGTCCCACAAACGGATAGGCAATACTTAGGTCTACCCTGGATAACACCCAAAGCCACACAAGCACACTCACCGCATAGACGAAAATCCCTGAAAATACATGAGGACTAAATAGCACCCGCAAAATTCCTGCGACCCCGCCCTGCATAAAATCAACACCTGCACGCTGCATACCCAGCTTGAGCAATAACTGTGCACAAGCAGACATAAATACGGTCACCAAAATAACCGATAGGTTCATCGTATTCATGCCAACACCTCCATAGATGGCATCCAGGCTGCCGCGAGGACCCCTGCAAGTAATATACCGGTTGCCCAGCTACGTTTGTCTTTGATGGCAAATGCAATGGGATCCTCATCGATTTCCCCGCGTGAGGCCATAATCAGTATGCGGATGATCCAGTAAGCAAATAGAGGACAAGCCAGCCAGAGAACCAGCGGGCTGTGATACATCTGCACCACTTCATTACTGTTCACATACATCGCAAATACCAGTATGGATACCATACCGGCAGAAGATGCGAGACTCGTCAAAACACTCAGATCGGAAACGAAATATCCTCTACCAGAAACTTTATCAACAGCCGTATCCGCGTTTATTTTTTTATGAATCTCTGAAATTCGTTTCACCAACGCCAGACACAGAAATACGAACATCGAGAAAGCTAGTAACCAATAGGATAGCGGGACATCAATAGCAGCTGCTCCTGCGATAATTCGTAAGGTATACAGGCCGGCGAGTACAACGATGTCTACAGTCTGTAATCGTTTGAAAAGGAAACTGTAACCCAAGGTTAATACGACATATATGCACAATGTTGCTGCAAACCAAACCGGTAATAGTGCAAGCAATGTTCCCGAACCCAAAAAAAGGACTAAGCACAACAACAATCCCGTTTTTATTGGCATCACCCCGGAAGCCAGCGGCCGGGTCTTCTTTTTCCAGTGTATCCGATCAGAATCAAGATCTGATATATCATTAATGATGTAAGTAGCTGACGCGCACAAGCCGAAGCAAAAAAAAGCAACAATAATATTTGAAAATGAAGCCTGATCGAACAGCTTGTGTGACGTCAGCAATGGGACAAGCAGCAATACATTTTTTGCCCACTGATGGATCCGCATTTGCGCCAATATCGTGCCGATCGATAGTTTCTTGGTTGGCACCAATGTCTCTATTTGGCAAATTTTCGCCACTTGTGACGGCAATTTGTCAGATGGACCTACAACAACGGCAGAGTCGGCAAACTTCCAAACCTTAAGGTCTTTGGCTTCATTACCTACGTAAGAAAAACCTCGCTCGCCAAACTTATCTTTTAACAAATTCGCTTTTTTTGAACCCGTGAGATTTGTATCGATATTCGTCGCATATACCTCATCGAATAACCCAAGGTGTTCGGTGATGGCATGGGCAAATCTTTCACTGGCACCAGTACATAGAATCAACCTGCGCCCCGCTTTTTTCTGCTCTTTCAGGTACTGAATCAGTTGATCGTTGTAGGGTAGGCAGCCTGCGTCAATCATGACTTTCTGAGCCAGGCGGTATTTGAGATAAGCAATACCTCGCATAAGCCACAGCGGCAGCAGAAAAATATCCCAGGGGCGGACGAAAATATTGCGTACGAAGGACTCATACAGAAGGTCGGTATTGATCAGGCTCCCATCGAGATCCACAATCATGGGTGACGAATTATTAGTCACTTTGCTCACTCCATAAGCAATAATATGTTCGGCGGTATCGGGACCGCCCCTTCCAGACACAACAGTGTGCCTGACCTCCATGGCCAAAGGTGATCAATCGTCGGAAAGATCCATCAAATTTACCGATAATCGTGTCGAAATAAATTAATCCACTATACGATCCGGTAAATTTCCGGCAAGGATATCGCATCCGCGCCGATATTTAACAAACGATATAACAATCGACAGCAACAAATATACCATTCTGTTCACTGACAATCCTGTTCAGAATATTTTTAAATCGAAATACAGTTAGCTTATAGTGTTGCAATATACACAAGGATGACCAAGCAGGAAATCATGGAACGATTAAGCGCTCTGTTACCAAAATTGAGCTTTGTGCTCACCCTCGCCACTGGCCTGCGTTTGCTTTGGGCTCTATTGATTCCGGTCGTTCCTCTGTCTGACAGTCATGCCTACGACATATTCGCGCTAAATATCTGGCAGCACGGGACATATGGCTGGTCACCTGAAACCCCGGAAAGTTATTGGGCGGTGGGAACTTCGGCGCTGTATGCCAGCCTGTATATGCTGTTTGGCCACAGTTACTGGCCAATTGTATTTATCAATATTCTGCTCTCTGTGGGAATCATCTATTTTTCTTATCGGCTGTGCGAAGTTTTTCTACCGTATTCTCGCGCGCCAATTCTCACCGCTTACCTACTCACTTTTTGGCCCACAGGCATCCTCTATGTGACAGTACTGGCCAGCGAATTGCCCTATATGTTTTTGTCCATGGCCGGCTTTTATTATTTTGTCACAGCACCGGCAACCATTAGTCGCTTCACCTTAACCGCGGGGCTGCTTTTCGCGGCGGCCTACTATGTACGGCCACTAATCACCGTTGCAATCTTGATGTTTGCCATTTCCTGCGTTCTGTACTCGACACAACGCTTTTCCCAGGTTTGCGGCCGAACCCTGTGTGCCCTGGCTGTAATCGTAATCATGGTGGCACCTTGGGCCTATCGAAACTACCAGCTCTATCACGATTTTGTGCCGAATTCGTCAAACGGTGGCTCTGTTTTCTGGATGGGGAACTCCCCCGATACCGATGGTGGTTATGCAAATATCCCAAAAAATGTAAAAGACCAGGCCGGCAATACTTATGAGCAAAGTAAGATTCTCAAACAACAGGCTCTGGAGTATATCGCTGCCGAGCCAGTCGCCTTTGTTAAACGCAGTTTTTACAAGCTTTACAGGTTTCACAGTTATGAAACTATCGGAGTCAGCTGGAATAGAGAGGGGATTGAAAAAACACTGGGACAGCGTGCACTGTTGCCCCTCAAGGCGTTGACACAGTTTTACTGGCTCATTCTGGTGGCTTGCGGATTTGTCGGTATGTTACTGATGTGGAGAAACTTTACACTTTGGAAGCTGGCGTGCCACCCCTTTACTCTCAGCTGGGCAAGCAGCGCAGGTATCCACGCCATAATTGTTTCCCAGGACCGCTATCACCTGCCTACGGTGCCATTCGTAGCGGCCTTCGCAGCTATTACCCTCGTCTGGCTTTTTGATTTTTACCAAGCGCGGTTGCAACGTCAAAGAATGAGAGCCGTCGACAATATTTCACCAGGCAGTCGCTAAAAATTCACGTTCGTATCAACCCCGATATGTCGCACGTATTGAGCGATAGGTCAGTTTCATTTTTGCCGGATCGAGGGGCGCCTTGAAAAACCCGTGATAGTGTCCTCGGGGATTGATCAGTACTACCTGCGAGCCGTGATCTATGGTGTAGTCACCATTTTCCAACGGCACCTTGTTAAAGGGCACATTCAGCTGGGTAGCAAAACGCTTGAGACTCAGAAATTCACCGGTCACTCCGTAAAAATTCGGGTTAAAGTAGCGAACATAATCGCCCAATTGCTTGGGCTTGTCCCGCTGGGGGTCTACTGAAACCAGTACAATATCGGTGTCAACGCGGGTCACTTCATCCAGAGTCTTGTAAAAATTATTCAGTGTAGCGAGGGTACCAGGGCATACATCCGGACAGTGCGTAAACCCAAAAAACACCAGCGTCCAGCGCCCCTCGAATTGCGACGTTGTGAATACCTCGCCGGAATCCGCTAGCAATTCGAATTCATCCAGAATACGCGGACGCTCTAATTTTATCGCACCATTTATTTGTAATTCGGTGTCTGAAATAACCCGCGGTTGCTTCAGTTTGTGCACAAACCCCACAAGCACTGCAATAATGAATATGACGATTACCAACACCGTCAACAAAATTCCGCGCTTCTGTTCCGGTGTATGCTGCACATTCCCACCCATGATCAAACCCCACTTGTTGGCAATGCCACCAGATAGTGATCCAGCAGCATGATGCAGAAAAGTGCCATCAGGTAGATGATCGAATACTTGAAAGTTTCCATGCCTGCTTTGGGATTTTTGCCCCGCAGCATTTCCACCGCCCAGTAGAGAAATCCAAGACCTAATATCACAGCCCCCAGAAGGTAGATCCAACCCAGCATCGCCGTAGCAAAAGGCAGCAGACTGACGGCGAGCAGCATAAAGGTATACAGGAGAATATGAACTTTGGTGTAGTGCTCACCATGGGTAATCGGCAACATGGGAATTTCTGCTTTCGCGTATTCATCCCGACGATGCACGGCGAGCGCCCAGAAATGAGGTGGTGTCCAGGCAAAAATAATCAGCGCCAGTAGCAGGCCATGACCATGGATATCACCGGTAACCGCAACCCACCCCAATAGCGGCGGCGCTGCACCGGCAAGACCTCCGATCACAATATTCTGTGGTGTCGCGCGTTTAAGGAACATGGTGTAGATCACTGCGTATCCCAGCAGCGAGAATAGCGTCAGCCATGCGGTAAGCGCATTGATAAACCCGAGTAGTATTGTCATGCCGATGCAGCCCAGGAACAGCGCAAATCCCAGGGCCTTTTGCGGCTCGACCCGACCACGCGCCACGGGACGGTTGTTGGTGCGAGCCATTTTGACATCGATATGACGATCGACGACATGGTTGACCGTTGCAGCCGCGCCCGCGCACAGGGCTATACCGAGATTACCCAGGATCAGCACATCCAGTGGCACCATGCCCGGAGTAGCCAGCAGCATGCCGATCACCGAGGTAAGGATCATCAGCATCACCACCCGCGGTTTGGTGAGTTCGTAGTAATCGCGCCAACCTGCGCTGTGAACATTTACTGCCTGAGTACTCATGGTCACCACCTCATTGTCATTATTATGTTATCGAAGTCCTTTCGATGGGGTATTCGACATTAGGGGATATGAATCACGCTTTGTGATGGCGCAACCACCCGTGGTGTTATAGGAAACCAAACATCCCTAACACATTACATCTTCCCAATATCTGGTTGCACGGTGTTTATCCGGTAACAGAATGTCAGCAGGCACAACAGCAACAGAGCCGCGCCGGCGTTGTGCGCTACCGCTATCGGCAACGGCAGTGACATCACCACGTTCGCAATTCCCAAACTCACTTGCAAGCACAACACTGCAAGCAGTCCCTTTGCCCAGCGACGCGACCCGGCCCGCCAGGCCCTAAACGCCACCAGACACACCAGCAAGCTGACGATAATCGCGCCCAGCCGATGCGTCAGATGAATGGCCGTACGCGCATCGTTTTCCAGGGCTCCGCCCAGATAATTAGGACCGATATGCTGAGCCACATTAAAGCCTTCACTGAAGTCTGCCGCCGGCCACCACTGGTTATGACAAGTGGGAAAATCTGGACAGGCCAGCGCGGCGTAATTCGCACTGGTCCAGCCACCGAGCGCGATCTGCAGACCTACCGCAATCACCGCTACAATGGCCAGTGGCCGAAGCTTTTGCAGCGCGGTAAATTCTCTGGGGGATATCAGGCGCCGGCGATAGCGCAAGCGTTCCGCCAACATCCACAGAACCGCAAGGGTAGACATTCCCCCAAGTAGATGGGCGGTAACCACTTGAGGCCAAAGCTTCAGGGTGACAGTCCACATGCCAAATACCGCCTGCAACAGGATCAAGCCGAGGAGTATGTGGCTCTGAACAAAGCCGCGATGTCCCCGGCGACGCCAGAACATGTAGGTGAGTCCGACAACGAGTAATAACAACGTCCCGGCAAAGTAACGGTGAACCATTTCCGGCCAGGTCTTGTCCGTCTCCACTGGAGCATCGGGATACGCAAGGTTGGCCGCTTCGATTTCATGGCTCTCGTTCGGCCACAACAAATGGCCATAACAACCGGGCCAGTCGGGGCATCCGAGACCTGCGTGAGACAGACGGGTGAATGCCCCCAATACCACAACGACCAGCGCGAGAAAGGTACCGACCAGGGCAAGACGGAAACGCCAGTCATTTTTGTAGTTTTTACGCAGTTCAGTAATGTCAGATTCTACGCGCATTAGCACCTTCCCTGCTCCTTACTGTTCGTAGGAGTACTTCAGTAGACGTTTGATATCTTTGAGTAGCTGGTTTCCGCTGTGGCGGTTGTCGTAAACCATCATCGCGAACCCTCGCTGGTCCAGCAGCAATGTGCTGGGACGTTTTAAATTCGCGTGGTCACTATTTGCCAGCCACAAATCGATCTGTTGCGAATCCACGGTGGCAAAATGCAAGCGAGGATGCTGGCTGGCAAGTTCCCCCTGGTACGCTGCACTAAGAGGCTCACTCGTAATAAGTAACCGCTCTACCCGACTGGCCTTTTCACCTAGGCGGATATGTACTTGGCGTGTGGTATAGAGCAGCTTTTCGCATTCGCCCGCGCACTTGTCATCCGTCACAATCAGATAACGCCACTTGGGGGATTCCAAAGAGAGATCTACCCTTTTCCCACCACTCGACAGGAGTTCGATATCCGAAATACTGAGCGGCGGACTCAGGAGCTCTCCCTGATTAACTTTCCCCATGGGCATGCCGACACCGGTGTAAAACACGATGTAGGCGGCAATAATGGGTAGCGCCACAGCCGCAAGTACGCCGATACCGGCGAAGCGATTCAACCTCGCTGGTTGCGTCTCGGATCGGTTTGAGGCTACCACGGTTTCGATGGGAAGATTCTCAGCCACGTTTCCACCTCGCTGTTGCACCGTTACGACCCAAAAAGTGCGGCTCGGGTGCTCGTTATTTTTATGGTTTGATTATGTCCTTTCCGACGGTCTTTTAAACCACTTTTCTCGCACTATTTGCTTTAGATTGGTGGCTGCGAGTAGCCAGAGTACCAGCAAGGCAACGGCCATGGAAAACCACTGTACTGCATAGGCGATATGCTTCTGCGGCCTGATATTGACCAACTGCCAGTTGGTCAAAAAAGCCGTATCCGAATCAGCACTCAGACGAATGTGCCAGGACGCATGGTTTAGATTCAGACTTTCATTGAAGGACGGACCCAGCTGCTGAATTCGGCTGTGTGGTGCCAGCCGTACTTGTCGAGTTTGAGCCTGGTCATTGGTGATACTCGGATACAGAAATCCGGTAATGACTTTGGCTGCCAGCGGATAGGCAACCGCAGGAACCTTTGTGCGGTCACTGCCCGCGGGTAACCAACCACGATTAATCAGCCAACGAGCCTCGCCCTGTGAACTGTTTCCGGTTTCGAACACCTGTAGAATTTCATAGCCCACCCGTCCGTTGCGGGTGCGATTGTCGAGGTAGAAGAATTCATCGGTATAAAAGCCGGTCAATCGTACCGGGATGTACGTTTTCAGCTCTTGTATTTGATCGATTTTCTTTGGCTGAGCGGCGAGACGGGCATCAATGTCGTCCAGTATTTGCTGTTTTTGACCTGCCCGATACAACTGCCAGTTGCCGAGCACAATCAATGCGGGCAATAAACATAGACAAAGGATTGTGAGTGGCCAGTTGCGGATAAATGCTACACTGGTTTCTCGTGATGGTTCCCGATTTTTGGTGGAGACTATACCTGTCCCGGTAACGAATGCGTCGTCGTATTCTGTGGGCGACCTGTTGGGAGCTGTCATGCCAATAAATACTTCTATAAATGGCGTTTATTATGTGGCTTAAAGCAATAATTGTATTGTTGTTTCTCGCCGTGCTGGCCAGCCTGACCAGCGCCCTTGTTTTTCTTCTGCGCGATATGGGTGCACCCGAATCGAAGCGCACGCTCTATGCACTGGGTATTCGTATTTCCCTCGCTGCACTGCTATTGCTCGCCATCTGGTATGGGTTTTACAGCGGAATCCTGTCCAATACTGCCCCCTGGGCCAACAAGTATTGATCGATTCTTGCGGCCCCGCTGCTTCCCTCGATGCGTTTCTCTATGCTGGATACATATTTAATAGAGGCCGCTATTCGGGCTTATTGATTGAGGCGATCAGCTAGGCACCCAATACGTAAACGAAGATAAACAGCCCCACCCAAACGACATCCACAAAGTGCCAGTACCAGCTGGCCGCTTCGAAACCAAAATGATCATCCGGTTTGAAGTGCTGGGCGATTACCGAACGCAACAGCATGATCAGTAACATGATGGTGCCCATCGTTACGTGAGCGCCGTGAAACCCGGTCAACATAAAGAACGTTGTACCATAAATGCCGGATTCCAGCGTCAAACCAAGATCCTGGTATGCCTCCATGTACTCTTCCACCTGAAAGAAGAGGAAGGAAGCACCCAATACGATAGTAACACCGAGCCACAGATTGAAGCCCTGACGCTTGTTCTTTTTCAGAAAAACATGGGCAATATGCACGGTAACACTGGAAGCCAACAACAGAAAGGTATTCAGCAGCGGCAGGTGCCAGGGATCAATAATGCCTTTGGGTCCGACAACTTTCGCCGCATCGCCACTCACAGCCTGCTCCGGCGTTACCATCAGCGGCCAGGTATTCTGGAAACCTTCCCACAGCATATTTGAACTGCCACGGTCGCCCTCGCCACCCAACCATGGCAAGGTAAACGTACGAATGTAATAAAGAGCACCGAAGAAGGCTGCAAAGAACATCACCTCAGAAAAAATAAACCACCCCATACCCCATACATAGGAGCGCTTCAGCTGGTCACTGTTTAAGCCCTGCATATTTTCGCGAATGACCGCAGAAAACCAGAACCATAGCACCGTGGCCAACGACAGCGCGCCAGCGAAGAAAATATAGGAGGTGCCGCCATTCACCCAATTGGCAGCACCGAAGGCGGTAAGAAAAAGACCTGTGGTAGCGAAGATCGGCAGCCGGGACTGCTCGGGCACATAGTAGCTGCTTTCGGTAGCCATGATTATTTATCCCTCTCGCTCGGAGTCGGTATTTTTGTTGTTTGCCTGCTTGGCAATTCTTTCCGTCACGTCAAACAAAGTGTAGGAAAGCGTTATGGTTTTTACCCCTGCGGGCAGATCCGGGTCCACGATAAACCGCAGGCCCAGTTCAGCGGCTTCGCCGGCCGCCAGTATTTGCTGGTTGAAACAGAAACACTCGGTTTTATGAAAATAGTTTGCCGCCTTGAACGGCACAAGACTGGGAATCGCCTGCCCAACCATATCGCGATCGGTCGGGTTACGGGCATGGAATACCGTATCCACTGCTTCGCCAGGATGCACGCGCATCTCAACGACTGCCGGCTTGAATTCCCAGGGCATATTTTCGTTATTGCTGGCAACAAACTGCACATTTACCGTTCGCCTAGTGTCCACCGCGGCGGGAACCGCTTCGTAGCGGCTTCCGGTTTTGCCATTGAGGCCGGTGATTTCACAGAAAGCGTCATACAACGGTGGCATGACGAAAATCGCAAATCCAAGCATGCTGACCGCTAAGCCCAGCAACAAGACCGAAGTTTTCGCGTTTGCGCTCAACGACATCCTTACTATCCGCTTTACTTTTGTCAGCTCAACGAACAACCGGCGGAACGCTGAACGTGTGATACGGTGCAGGAGAAGGCACGGTCCACTCCAGTCCCTGCGGGTTCTCCCATACCTCGTCGGAGGCTTTGCGACCACCGCGAACGGTGCGAATCACGTTGAACAGAAATACGATTTGCGCGGCACCAAACAGGAAAGCACCAATACTTGCGATCTGGTTGAAGTCCGCAAACTGCAGCGCATAATCCGGAATACGTCGCGGCATGCCCGCGAGACCAACGAAGTGCATCGGGAAGAAGGTGACGTTCAGGCCAATAAACGCAAGCCAGAAGTGCACCTTGCCCATGGTTTCGTTGTACATGTTGCCGGTCCATTTCGGCAGCCAGTAATACACCCCTGCGGTAATGGAGAAAATGGCTCCGGGCACCAGCACATAGTGAAAATGTGCTACCACAAAGTAGGTGTCGTGGTACTGGAAGTCCGCCGGGGCAATCGCCAGCATCAGGCCGGAGAAGCCCCCAAGGGTAAACAGGATCACGAAGGCTATTGAGAACAGCATTGGCGTCTCGAATGTCATTGATCCCCGGAACATGGTGGTGACCCAGTTGAATACTTTTACCCCCGTGGGTACGGCGATCAGCATGGTGGCATACATGAAGAACAGTTCACCGGCGACAGGCATGCCGACGGTAAACATGTGGTGTGCCCATACGATAAAACTCAGGAACGCAATCGACGCAGTGGCATACACCATGGAGCTGTAGCCGAACAGCGGTTTGCGTGCGAAGGTGGGAATGATCGCCGACACGATTCCGAACGCCGGCAGGATCATGATGTATACCTCGGGGTGGCCGAAGAACCAGAACACATGCTGGAACAATACCGGGTCACCTCCGCCAGCGGCGCTGAAGAAGCTGGTGCCGAAATGGATATCCATCAACATCATGGTGACCACGCCCGCAAGCACTGGCATCACCGCAATCAGCAGATAGGCGGTAATCAGCCAGGTCCATACGAACAGTGGCATCTTCATCAGTGTCATGCCGGGCGCGCGCATGTTCAGGATGGTGGCGACAATATTGATTGCCCCCATGATGGACGACGCACCCATGATGTGAATGGAGAAGATAAAGAAGGTCACACTCGGCGGTGCGTATTCGGTGGACAGTGGTGCATAGAAAGTCCAGCCGAAGTTGGGCGCGCCACCTTCCATGAACAGCGTGGAAGCCAGCATCGCGAAGGCGAATGGAAGGATCCAGAAACTCCAGTTGTTCATGCGCGGCAGCGCCATATCCGGAGCGCCGATCATCATCGGCACCATCCAGTTGGCAAGACCAACAAAGGCCGGCATCACTGCGCCAAACACCATGATCAGTCCGTGCATGGTGGTCATCTGGTTGAAAAATGCCGGCTGCACAATCTGCAGGCCGGGCTGAAACAGTTCGGCGCGGATCACCAGCGCCATACATCCGCCAAGCAGGAACATCGCAAAACTGAACCACAGATACATCGAACCGATATCTTTGTGGTTCGTGGTATAGAGCCAGCGGGTAAAACCGGATTTCGGACCGTGTGCCATAACTAAACTCCTTTCGGCTCCTGCTTACTTATTCTTGAAATTGAGAATGTCGATGGGCTGCACGGTGTCGCCCATATTGTTACCGAAGGCATTGCGCTGGTAGGTGATGACCGCGGCGAGATCCACTTCATTGAGCTGCGCACCGAAGGCCTGCATCGCCGGGTTTTTCTGCGATCCATTTACCACCATGCTCAGGTGGCCATCCATACCGCCAGTGGCAACCTTGGAACCGGCAATGGCCGGGAATGCACCGGGCACCCCCTGTCCATTGGGCTGGTGGCAAGCCGCACAGGTACTTGCGTAAACTTTTTTGCCGCGCTCGTAAAGCTCGTCGAAGGTGAACGTCTTGTTGGTCAACTCCTTGATCAGTGCGGCCTGTTCGGCGCGCTCGCCAAGCCATGCGTGGTATTCGTCTTCCGGTACCGCCTTGACCACAATGGGCATAAAACCGTGGTCCTTGCCGCAGAGTTCCGCACACTGACCGCGATAAATACCGGGCTCGTCGATACGGGTCCAGGATTCGTTGACGAAGCCGGGAATTGCATCCTTCTTCACTGCCAGATCCGGCACCCACCAAGCGTGGATCACGTCGTTGGCGGTAATCAGGAAGCGGATTTTTTTGTTCACCGGCACGACCAATGGCTCGTCCACCTCCAGCAGGTAGTGATCACCTTTGGGTTGCTGGTTGTTGATTTGGGAATGCGGGGTAGCAAGATTGGAGAAATAGGAAACGTCGGAGCCCAGATAATCGTATTTCCACTTCCACTGGTAGCCGGTGATCATGATATTGAGATCGGCTTCCTTGGTGTCGTAGATATCGTAGAGGGTTTTGGTGGCGGGAATCGCCATGCCGATAAGAATCAGGGTGGGGACAATGGTCCAGGCCAGTTCAACAAGGGTACTCTCGTGAAACTGCGAGGCCTGGTATCCCTTACTTTTGCGGTGACGCCACATGCTGTAGAACATCACCCCGAAAACCACGATGCCAATTGCCACGCAGATCCAGAAAATCAGCATGTGCAGATCGTAGGTGGTACGGGAAACTTCGGTTACCCCCTGGGTCATATTGACCCCCCAGCGCTCTGCACCCTGAGCGGAATTTTGCGCAGTTTCCTGGGCAAAAATACCGGGCGCAATCGCAGAGAGGGTCAGAAAGGCGAACAGCCGTTTGAAGCCCATCAACATCGCCTGCAGATCTCCATGTTTGTTATTCTCGCGAGTCGCTTTCCTGCGATCACATTGCGGCGGCCCTGCCACACAGATACTGCGCTGTGTGCGGTCGCGGCTCTGCAACCATCAAGATAGCAAAACCCTGTAACAGCGATTGGCTGTTCCGAGAACTGGAGTCTGCCCGCATCATCAGACGGGAAGGTATCCACACATTCATGTGGACATGCTGTAGTAAAGCAAGACTACATACACTGTACGCGAACCGGGGGAGACCTCAGCTGCGCGTTACTGCTGTCAGTGCAACTTGTTATTTTTTACTTCAGATGTCGTCGCCCGGAAGGTACAACCAACTACCTGTGTCTTTTTGTCGCATCTAGCTCTGAGCAAAAGAAACACATCGCAACCGTAAAGTCAATTGAGGAAACGCTGATTAACCCCACAAGATCCCCGCGCACAGGCCGCTTCAGCACCCCATATTTGCGGGTCTGGCATCTCGCCTGGCCCATGATCGTGAGCAACATTACCGTGCCCCTGCTGGGTGCTGTAGACACTGCGGTTCTCGGGCACTTGCCGAGTGCGGAATATCTTTCCGGTGTCGCCATCGGAGCCAGTGTGATTTCCATGCTGTTGTGGGCATTCGGCTTTTTGCGGATGGGTACTACCGGGCTTGTCGCGCGCTCCGTGGACAGTGGCGCGGCCTGGCTGTTGCGGGCCCTGGGTCTGGCCTTCGCCCTTGGAATACTGCTACTGCTGCTCGCCTCACCATTGCTGCCCCTGATCACCCAGGGGATGAACGCCAGTGCGGATGCCGCGCCTCACGCCCACAGCTACCTGCAGATCCGTCTGCTAAGCGCACCACTGGCGCTGGCCAATTTTGCCCTGCTGGGATTTTTTATCGGCCGCGGTGACAGCCGCACGCCACTGGCGATCCTGGTTGCCGCCAATCTGCTCAATATCCTGCTGGACCTGGTCTTGATCCTGGGCTTGGACATGGGGGCCCGGGGCGCGGCCTGGGCCTCGGTGTGTGCGGATCTTGGTGGCTTTATCCTCGGATGGCGGCTGCTGGTAACCCGCCATCCAGCGGCACTGGAGGAAATCGGCAAATTCCGGGCGGCAAGAAACTTCTGGCCCTGGCAGCAGGCGGCCCCCTGGATGGAGCTGCTGCGGATCAATTCCGACCTGTTTGTCCGTACCTGCCTGCTGCTGTTTACCCTGACATTTTTTACCGCTCAGAGCGCCGGTCAGGGCGACACCCTACTGGCCGCCAATGCCATACTGCTGCAACTGCTGATGATGACCTCTTACGCACTGGACGGATTTGCTCACGCCACAGAGGCCCTGGTAGGACGCGCTGTCCGCGCCCGGTCGGCACCCCAATTCCAGCGCACCACGACCGCAGCCGGCGTCCTGGCGCTGGGTTCCGCACTGTTGATTACGCTGATACTGCTATTGGGGAAAGACTGGATTCTGCCGCTGTTCACGGACATTCCCGCGGTTTTGGCCGCCAGTGATGCCTATTACCCCTGGTTGTGTGCGTTGCCACTGGTGGCAGTTTGGAGCTACCAGCTGGATGGAGTATTTATCGGCGCGGGGAAAAGCCGCCAGATGCGTGACACCATGTTCATCGCGACTGTGATCGTGTTTTTACCTTGTTGGTGGTTTACCCGCCAATATAACAATGCCGGCATCTGGTTCAGCCTTTTTTTGTGGTTTGGCGCACGCTCCTCTGGGCTATTAGTCTACTTTTACATCTACACTAACAAAAAATATTGGATGTAACTGGAGGTACGGCACCCAGGCCTACTCCAACGTTAAGCAGTCTTGTCCGCTCTCTTTGCGTACTCTGTAGAGAGTCGCCCTGATCCAGGGGCAAAACGGGGGTTTGCAGACAAAGAAACGGGGAGCGGGTCATGCTGTTTTCGTTTTTATATGTCTGACCATTATCAATTGATTCAACAGTGTATCGACCGCGCAGTCACCGCAGAGCAGGCGCGCAGCCGCTTCCGGCGCTCGTTACACGATACCCTGCGGAATCTGCATCGCAGTATCCAGCTGCCACAGCGGGATGCACCCCTGCATATCACCTGCTTTGTGATCCGCTATATTCAGGTAATCCCCTCCTGGCTGGAACGCCTGGATCAAATATGCCAGGCCGGTGGACTGGATTTTCGCCCTATCCGGGAACTGATTCTTCACAGTTTCAGTGAGATTCCAGAAAATCAGCCCCACGAACACGGCCTTGGTTCGATACTCGACGAAGCCTACCTGGCTCACCGCACCATGGAGGAAATTAACGAAATTCTGCAGCCACTTTGCGGCACACCGCTACTGCCCATGGATTCCATGGTGGCGAACCTGGTGGTGCGGGAACTGCTCGGGGAAACCCTCGCGGGTCAGTTGGATGGTCTCACCGACATATTGCTACAGCGCTTCGAGCCCGTGGAACTGGATCCTGCACACCTGATATCGATGATTCTGTACAAACAGCGCTATGAAGATGTGCCCGGGGAGTGGCCAGACTTCGCGCGTCATATGCAGATAGAACTGTGCTCGCCATCACTGGCGGCACTCGCCCGCCAATTCGACCCTGCGCACTGAAACTTGCCCACAGGCTCGCGATTATTGCTTCACGATCTGACGCCAACTGGAGAAAAATTCCGCTTCTCCTTGAAGCAGCGCGCGATTGAGTTCATCCGCCTCACGGTGCAATTTTTTATCGTAGAAAAACAGACTGCCGCCGCGCAGGGTGAAGCCGTTCGGGTTGTCCTTCAGCAACTGGTAAAATGCCTGCTGGCGCTCCAGGTATTGCTGTACCCTGCGCTTACTGAACCCCCCTTTGCGGTATTTAGCAAAGATAAATTCCTGTAATTGCTGTTCCACCAGCGCGAGCGTCTCCGGCGAAAATCTGCCGACCGGCAGCAGTCTGCTTATATCTGCTTCGAGATCATCTATATACTGTGCCGCCGCTTCCGCGGCGACTTTAGTACGGTAGATTGCGCTTATACGCCGCTTCTGGAATGGCTCACTCCTCGCAGTATCCAGACTCCATATTTCTTTTTTTGCCATTTCTGTCAGCGACCGGAAAATTGTCCTGTGCTGACGAGTGGTATTGACCTTTAGCCGATCACAAATTTCCAACGCACCCTGCCAGTCGGAAAACGGTTTTCCATCCAGTACTGCATCGGGCGACGCTGCAATCCGCTGCTCTAATCGCTTTTCCTCTTTGTCGAGAAAGTCCGGATTCTTTTCCCAGTCATTCCCCTGCAGCGCGAACAGCGACAGCAACCCCTGATTTACGCAGCGGGTGATCAGGTGCGCCGTCTGGGCCTGTTGGTACTCTCGTTGCTTGCGATAGTGATCAAGGCCATAAGTACCGGCTATTGCCAGAACAATGATCAGTGCAATCAGGGGGTAGAATTTTTTCAAATGGAGCCGGCTTTCTGTGGATTATTTTTTATCGGCCGGACCAGTGGGCGGCTGCAATATTTTAACCGCGGTTTCTTCCACTTCCCTGTCCTGCGTCTGATTCACCCGCGTATCGAGTTCCCGCGGTCTGGAAGACTGCAGGCGAATTTCGTCCTTGAATCCACAGGCAACACACTCACGATAATTTTTATCGCCCAGTTTGTAATTGACTATCTTGTCCATTTCACTGCAGCGCGGACAAACCGCACCGGCAATAAACCGGCGTTTTACCGGTTTTTCA
The DNA here is from genome assembly GCF_029869925.1 of Microbulbifer bruguierae. Taxonomy (NCBI): domain Bacteria; kingdom Pseudomonadati; phylum Pseudomonadota; class Gammaproteobacteria; order Cellvibrionales; family Microbulbiferaceae; genus Microbulbifer; species Microbulbifer bruguierae. The sequence goes on from NZ_CP118605.1 coordinate 2,665,815, forward strand.
AATTCTTCGCTCAAGGTTTACCTCTTAAATAACCTGAATCCATCAATGCCCGGCGAGACTAAAACCGAACTACTCTATTTATCTCTACTCTATACCCGAATGGCGCAGCAACGCATCGATCTTCGGCGCGCGGCCACGAAACTCGGCAAACAGCTCCTGAGCATCGCGACTGCCTCCCTGCTCCAATACCGTGGCAAGAAATTTCCTGCCGGTTTCAGAATCGAAAATACCTTTCTCCTCGAACAGGGAAAAGGCATCCGCACTGAGCACTTCCGCCCATTTATAGCTGTAATATCCCGCGGCGTAACCACCGGCAAATATGTGGCTGAAACTGTGCTGAAAACGATTTTCCGGGGATACCGGAACCACCGACACCTTTTCCCGCACCTCGTTGATCAGGCGCTGGATTTCCAATCCATTGGCGCCCTCTGGTCGAGAATGGAGCAGGAAGTCGAACAGCGCAAATTCCAGCTGACGCGTGGTGAACATGGCAGACTGGAAATTTTTTGCCGCGAGCATTTTATCCAGCAACGCTTGTGGCAATGGCTCACCAGACTGATAGTGCCCGGAAATCATCGCCAGTGCCTCCGGTTCCCAGCACCAGTTTTCCAGAAACTGGCTCGGTAATTCCACCGCATCCCAGGCCACCCCATTGATACCTGAAACAGCAGCAACATCCACCTGTGTCAGCATGTGGTGCAGCCCGTGGCCGAATTCATGAAACAGTGTGGTGACTTCGTAGTGGGTCAGCAGCGCCGGAGTGCCTTTTGATGATGACCTGGCGTCTGCGGCGGTAAGTGAAGAAGCGCCTGCGGCGGTGGGAGAACTAAAGTTACACACCAGATAGGCTACCGGCAATTGTAATCCGGCGACGCACTGGCGCCTTACCCGCGCGTCATCCATCCAGGCTCCGCCGCGCTTGTTCTCCCGGGCATAGGGGTCGAGATAAAATCCGGCGATCGGCTCTTCTCCACGCTTCAGCCAGTAAAAATGCACGTCGGGGTGGTAGGTGGCAATGGTGGGGTCTTCTTCAGCCGTCACCCCGAAAAGCTTTTCCGCCACCGCGAACAGCCCTTGAAGTACTTTCGGATAGGGGAAATACGGTCGAAGCTCTTCCTGGCTGACCGCATAGCGGGACTGCTTGAGTTTTTCCGCGGCCCAAGCAGTATCCCAGGGCCGCAATTGCTCTATGTCCAGTTGCTCGGCAGCAAATGCCTGCAATTCGGCGAACTCTCTTACCGCCGCCGGGCGGGCGCGCTTGGCCAGGTCCCACAGGAAGTTTTCCACCTCCTCGGGGTCCCGCGCCATCTTGCTGGCGAGGGAGCGTTCGGCGTAATTTTTCATCCCCAGCAGATGGGCCTGCTCGGCGCGCAGTGCGAGAATTTCCGCCATCACGTTCGTGTTGTCGAACTCACCGCCGTTGGGACCCACATCGGAAGCGCGGGTGATATAAGCCGTGGACATTTGGTGGCGCAGATCGCGGTTGTCGGCATGGGTCATCACCGCCAGAAAACAGGGCCCATCCAGCGTCAGCAACCAGCCTTTCTTGCCTTTGGACTCTGCAAGGGCCTTGGCACTGTCGAGCGCGGTCTGCGGAATACCGGCCAGCTCGGACTCATCTTCGATATTGAGCGTCCAGGCGTTGGTCGCATCAAGGACATTGTTGGCAAAGGTGCTTTTCAGTTCCGCGAGGCGTTTGCTGATGGTCGCAAAACGTTCCCGCGCCGCGCCTTGCAGGCTCACGCCGCCGAGGTGCATGTCCCGCAGACCGTGGCGCACCGCCTGCTGGCGAGCCTGTGGCCAGCTGGCGAATTCCGGCGCCTTGGCAAGAGAGCGATAAACTGCGTAAAGCGCCGGGTCCTGCCCTACTTCGGTCCAGTACTCGGTCACCTTTGCCAGGCAGGCTTCATAGGGGGCTCGCCAGTCGCCGCTCAGGACACTGTTGAGATGCGACACTGGATTGAACGCCTTGCCCAGCTTGTCCTGCACCTCTTCGAGCGGCGCCAGTGTCTCTTCCCAAACCGGATGTTCTCCGGCGTTTTCCATACTTGATCGAAGCTGTTCGCGACATTTAGTGACCAACTCGACAATTGCGGGCTCCGCAAATTGTGGCTGGATTCGATCGAATGGCGGCAGTACGTGGGACTCTAACAGCGGGTTGGACCACAGCGTGTCGGACATGGGCATTCCTTGTCGGTAAGCGGATACAAAAACAATCGCCCCGGGGATGGCCGCTAATGCGGCAGACGGGGTTAACATATGCGCTGTATTTTAGTGGATTGCCATTCCGGAGGTCAGCCTTGTCCACAAACACCCCCGCCGAAACCCCGTCCCCCCACCTGCGCGAGCATCGCGGCCAAGCCCCCAAGCTCGCCGCCCGGGTGTTTATTGACCCGATGAGCACAGTAATTGGCGACGTGGAACTTGGCGATGACAGCTCCGTGTGGCCGATGGCAGTAATCCGTGGCGATATGCACCGTGTCCGTATCGGCGCCCGCACCAGTGTGCAGGACGGCTCGGTACTACACATCACCCACGCCAGCGCCTTCAACGAAGGCGGCTGGCCGCTGACCATCGGCGACGACGTAACCATAGGCCACAAAGCCTGTCTGCACGGGTGCACAGTCGGCAACCGGGTGTTGATCGGAATCGGTTCCATCGTACTCGACGGCGCCGTGATTGAGGACGAAGTCGTGCTCGCCGCCGGTGCCTTGGTGCCTCCGGGGAAAACGCTGGAAAGCGGCTACCTGTACGTTGGATCACCGGCAAAAAAAGCGCGTCCGCTGTCGGAAAAGGAAAAAAAATTCTTTACTTATACCGCAGGAAATTACGTCAAGCTCAAGGACGAATATCTCGCACAAAAATAGGGCGCCACGTTAGCGCAAAGTCATTCACCTCACACCCCAAAACACAGCGAAAATACATTATCCTTTGGCCCGCTTTAACGACAATTAAAGCGGGCTTTTTTGTTAATATTTCCCCTTGGTTTTTTTGAAAAATTTGCTCGTAGAGCGACCGCATGAAAGTGCCACAAACCTGCGTTGGTGAAGCACCTTAATACTGTACATTGCCGATGAAAACGATAAGCACGGACTCCGACCTCACCCTCTGGCATCAGTGCGTGGCGAATATGCTGGACAGCGAGTCAGACTCCCAGCGTATCTACGAACTTTTGCGTGGAGCTGAATCGCTGGTTCGAGGCAACAGCAGTATGGCGATCATCTATCCCACAGATGGTCCGCCACAAATTACCCACCATCGCCTGCTCGCCAATGAGCGGCTCAGCACTCAGGTAGATCGCTACATAGAAGGCGCTTATCTTTTCGATCCTTTCTATCGCGCCGCCGTGGATGACAACAGGGAAGGGTTTTACCTGCTGCGCGAAGTCGCACCGGATGCCTTCGGTCAAACCGAATACTTCCGCCGTTACTATCGCGAAGCGAACCTCGGCGATGAAGCCTGTTTCCTTGTGCGCGGTGCAGACGGAGTCATTGCCAGTTTATCCATCGGACGCGCTTCTGACCTGGGCGGTGGACGATTTTCACCGCTGGAAGTTTCACGTTTGAAATCACTTCTTCCCGTGGTCGAAAATATCCTGCGCAAATGGATTCACAACCATAATGGGTGTGGGGCCCAGCTTGAATCTTTTGGCAACCGCCTCGAAAGTGCACTGAATAATTTTGGCCGTTCACTTCTCACCAATCGCGAATGCGAAGTGCTGCATATGACCATGCGCGGGCACTCCATCAAGTCGATGGCAGAAAAGCTCGACGCCAGCGTGGACACCATCAAAACCCACCGGAAACACATTTATTCCAAACTCGACGTCACTTCCCAATCCGAGTTGTTCTATCTGTTTATCAGCGCCCTGCGCCACCATTCCGGTACGGATCTGGACCCCCTCACCAGCCTGGAAAGATAAATAGCAGGCACAAAAAAGCCCGCAATCTATTGTTCCGACGAGGCAGGTATCGGAACAGCGGTGCGGGCAAAGGTCCACTAAACAGGAATCAGGACCAAGTCACATTCGCAACAGGAATACTTCCGTCACAGCGGATTTATTTCTGTGTAATGGGAAAGCCCATTTTCTCCACCATGCGCACCCAGGGAATACGCCAACCGCGCTTTTCATCCAGGGTGTCCAGCGCATACATGGTGATCTTTGCACCGATCCAACGGAAAGGTTCTGGCGGAATATAGGCTGGTTGGGAGCAGGCAAAATTCAGTGAACGCTCCGGAACTTTTATATCGTCGAGAATCGCCAACGCGACTCGCGCACCGAAACGTGTGGCAGTCACACCGAAGCCGGAGTAGCCACCGGCGTATAACATCTTGCCGCCGTGGTAGTGCTGATAGTGCACCGCCATACGCGTGGTCAGTGCAATCGGGCCGCTCCAGGCGTGGCTGAAACGGATACCCCGCAGTTGCGGAAAGGTACGGTAAAAATTATCGATCAGGCGCACATAGGGTTCCGGCGCCTTGTCATCTTCCGGGTCGGTGTTGTTACCGAAGAAGTAGTCCAGTCGGCCGCCGAAAAGAATGCGGTTGTCGGCGGTCAGGCGCATGTAATTCAGCTGGGTGCGGGTATCGTAAATACCCTGACGATTTTTCCAGCCAATGGATGCGAGCTGCTCATCGCTAAGTGGATCGGTGACCACAATACGGTCGCGAATCGCGGCAACGCGGTTGCGAATTTTCTTGTTACCGGAAGCAAACGCGTTGGTCGCAAGTAAAACCTTGTTCGCCTGTACACGACCCTTGGGCGTTTTCACCAGTATACCTTTGCGGTTTCTGGTGTTGCTGACCATGGGTGTGTTTTCGTAAATCTTTACGCCCAGTTCCAGCGCCACCTGTTTTAGACCCCAGGCAAGTTTCGCCGGGTGCACGGTGCCGCTGCGCTGTTTCGACCACAGGCCGCCGTTGAACAACGGCGAATTTACTTCCCGCTGCACCGTGTCTCTATCCAGCAGGTGTGCGTCGTGGCCGTAGTGGCGATACAGTGCGTATTCTTTTTCGATATCATCGAGACCGTCATCACCGACGGCCACGGTCAGCTCACCGCCCCATTCCAACTCGCATTCGATCCCGTAGCGCTCGATAGTCTCGCGGAAACCATCCAGATTTTCCTTGCCCAGTTGTTCCAGCGTTTCCATATCCTCCGGGAACAGACGCTGCGCATTGGCCAGTCCATGCATCACGGACGTGGACAGGATCGCCGCCGGGCGTCCGGAGGCGCCGATGGCGATGCTGTTGGCTTCAATCAGCACAATGTCGCGCTGTGGATCGGCTTCCTTGGCCTGTACCGCGGCCCACAGACCGGTAAAGCCACCGCCAACAATCAGCAGGTCACATTCCAACGGACGCTGCAACGCAGGTTCGTCCCGCGGGCGCTGCGGTATATCCAGCCAGTAGGGAAAAAAGGTTGTTTTTTGTAGTGCTTCCAGAGCATCAACCCTGGTCTGTTCGTCACACATGATTACCTCTTCATCATCGCGTTATCGCCGGCGCATTCATTAGAAAATGTTGTAGCGAACCGATATCCCGAAGGTGGTCGGCGCCTGGCGATAATAGGAACGGCCAGCAAAGCTGGAGAAGGCGTAGGTCTCCGCGCTGCTGTCCTCAATGTTTTTGATCCAGCCACTGAGCTCCCAGCGCTCGCCGTTATCAGTCAGGGCCGCTTCCGCGTCCCACGAATGCACTGGGCCGGACAGGGCGTTGTCGTCCGCCAGCTGAGCGGTCATCTCATCGCTGTAGGTGTAGCTGGTCTGCAAACGCAGGTTGTAGTCGGCGAGCGGCAGGTCGTACGCGACCAGGCTGTTGTAGCTCCACTCCGGTGCCTGCGACAGGGAAGCGCCCACGGGCAGTGGTGCGGCCAGGGCATCCACGAACAGCTGGTTTACACCATCGGCGTTGTCGTTCACTGACGGGTCGGCGGCGATGCCGCGCATGTCGGCGGTACTCGGTGCCTTGGTCACTTCACTGTCGAGGAAGGCAACACCGGCCATCACCGTCAGGTTATCGGTGGGCAGCCAATGCAGGTCGAGTTCGAAGCCGGTGGTTTTGGATTCCGGTACGTTGACCAGGGTGGTATCCGCCACCGGGAATTCCAGGAAATTGCTGAAGTCGTCGACGATAATGGTCACCAGAGACTGGCGATCGGTGTAGTCGAGGCTGAACAGTGCACCGTTCAGCTGCAATGAGGCGTCGAACAGGGTGGCCTTGAAGCCCGCTTCAAAAGACACCACTTTTTCCGGCTCCACATAGGCCCAGCTGACATCGTCGAGAATCGCTGCGCCGTAGTAAGCGCCGGCCTTGTAGCTGTTGGCCACATTGGCGTAGAGCAGCAAGTCATCGTGCAGCTGCCAGTCGAGGCCCAGCTTGCCGGTCACCGCATCTTCGCTGCTGCGGTCGTTCAGTTCGGCAATGGTGTCGTTGAACGAGTAGATATCATCGTGATTGGTGGAGAGTCCGTCGAAGGTGCGCTCATCGGCGCTAAAGCGGATACCCGCGATCAGGTTCAACGTGTCGTTGAGCGCGGTTTCGGTATGCAGGTAGGCGCCCCAGGAGTGGGTAACCTGTTCGTATTCAGCGGTCAGCAGATCCCAGCCCTGGACGGACACATCTTCTGGATCGAGCACAAAAGTGCTGGCCACGGAGTCGGTGACGAAGAAGGAATCGTCGAACACATCGCGCACCTTCACTGTGTCTTGGGAAACGTTCACACCGGCCACCCAGGTCACTGGGGACTCGCCATTACTGACCAGGCGGAACTCCTGGGACCACTGGCTGATGTCGTTGTCCTGGTACAGGTCGAGGATCGCCGCGGAAGAGCCGCCATAGTTATCCACGACCTTGCGATCGTAGGCATCGAACGCGGTGATGGAGACAAAGTCGACGGTCTCCAAGCCGTAACCCAGATTCAGGGACGCACCGTAGCCGGATTCGTCGCGCCTCACGTTCAGATCACCGACGTTGACGATGGTTGCGTCATCACTGCTGTTGAGCACGTCAAACGAGGCGTCGCCGAATGCGTCGCCAAGTCCGCTGACCTGCGGGGAAACCGGGGTGGATTTGTCGCTGCTGAAATAGACCTTGGCCAGCGCCTCGCCGTTGCCCGCAAATGGGAACAGGATCTGGCCACGGCCGGCGGCGCGATCGACGCTGCCAAATTCGCGCCCGGTCTCGGGGTCTTTCTGCCAGCCGTCTGCTTTGGACGTATTCAGACTCAGGCGGCCCAATACTTCGCCGCTGATCTCGCCACTGACCACACCAGTCAATTCGCGGGAACCGAAGTTGCCGACACCGGCATCCACAAACGCTTCGATTTCACTGGTAGGTTTGGCACTGATGAAATTGATTGCGCCGCCGGTGGTGTTCTTGCCGTAGAGAGTGCCCTGGGGGCCCTTTAGTACTTCCACCCGCTCGATATCGAACAGCTGACCGGCGAGGAAGGACGGGTTGCTGGCAAACACTTCGTCGGTGTAGATGCCCATGCCGCTGCTGTTGTTGGGGCTGAAGTCATCCAGGCCGATACCGCGGATGGCGAATACCGGCGTGCCACCGGAGGTGCTGTTGACGGTAACCAGGCCCGGCGTGTGCGCACCCAGTTCCACAGCACTGTCGATACCCAGGTTCTGCATCATCTCACCGCTGAACGCATTGGCGGACACGCCGATGTCATTTACCGACTGCTCGCGCTTGTGCGCAGTCACCGCGACTTCTTCGATCTGGTTGGCGAAGGCACTTTGGGTGATTCCCAGCGCGGACAAAAACGCACCGGCAATAGCAACCGCAAGCGAGTTTTTCGCGAAGCGCCGGCTGGCGCGGGCTGGTAATTCCATGACGAGCTCCCTGTGGTTCTTTTATCTGTCTTATCGTGAGGGAGACTATAAAAACCGAATAAGGATTCAGGTATCACCCCATTGGGTGAGAAAACCGAATTTTTATTCAGGTTTATCAACAAACACAAAAACCCGCATTGCGCGGGTTAGTTAACGGCTTGTTCGCGGGAGATACCCCGCAGATTGCTTATTGGGTAGCGAATACCGCCGGGACTTCGGTAGCCGGCTTGCCGCCCTGCTTCTCCGCCCACAGGATCGCCAACTCACCCAGCAACAGGGTGACAATGGAACCAATCAGTACCGGCCACTGCACGCCCTCACCGGGGGTGTAGATAAACAGGAAGATACTGCCGGCAAGAATCGCCACGCAGAAGTAGGTAAGCGCGCGCGCAAAACCATCACCTCCGGGCACCCGGAAGGGGCGCGCACGCGCACCATCGACACGGCGCATTTTCAGGAACGCCAGGAACATACCCACATAGGGCAGCAGGAAGATCACCCCGCTAAAGGCAAACAGCGACCAGAACAGGTCTTCGTTGGAGTTCACCAGCAAGCCGTACAGCACCAGCACGAGTGTGCTCATCACACCCATCAATACCGCGGCACCCACCGGCGTATTGCGGCTGCGGCTCTTGATCGCAAAGGCCTGCGGCAATTCGCCCTCTTCCGCCGCTTCCGCCGCCGCGCGGTTGCCGCCGATGGCCCAGGTGACGCCATTGGAGAAAAAGGTATACAGCGCAGCAATGCCCAGTGCCGTCACCAGCGCGTTGCCAAACGGCAGTTGCGCGAAGAATAGTCGCAGGGTATCCACCAGGCCCTCGACCAGATCGATTTCCCCGGCCGGGATGGCCGCCAGAATCGCGGTGGTACCGAGGGTATACAACGCGAGAATGATCGCGCCGGACACCAGAATGGAACGGGGTACGTCCTTCTGCGGATTGCGCATTTCCTCGCTGCTGGCGCTGATCAGCTCGAAACCGAGCATGCCGTAGATGATCGCCGGAATGTACTGCAGACTGTCACCCAGGTTCGGCTTGATGCTGTCAAAATTGATCGGGTTGGCGAGTCCGTTTTCACTGGCGTAAACCACGGCACCGGCGATGATTGCGGTAAAGATAATGATCTTGAAGATGGCACCTATGTTCGGTACCCACTTGCCCACATTGAGTGTCACCACATTGGCGATCACCGCAATCCAGGTGAGCACTATGCCGAGGCCAATCTGCCCGGTGACGCCCATTTCCGGCCAGAACAGCTGTTTCGCCACACCGGCAAACAGGATAAAAATCGCCGGCATCCAGATCGCCACATTGACCCAGTAACTCCAGCTGATACGCGACGCCCAGCGGCCGCCAAATGCATCCCGCACCCAGGCGTAAATACCGCCCTTCTCCGGATAGGCGCAACCGAGTTCCGCAGAGACAAGGGCAAAAGGCACAAAGAAAAACAGGCCGAGGAACAGCCACCAGAAAATACTGGAGGTGCCGATCGCCGCGGTAGCGGCAAGGGTATCCACCAGTAAAATGGCGGATACAGTAAACAGGATCATATCCCGCTTACCCAGATTCTTTTTGACGGCAACTTCGGTCACGAGACTCTCCCGCGTTACTTATTTTGTTTTTTAGTTTGTCTTTTTCAGTTTCAGCCGGTGCGCCGCGGATTACTCTGCGTGCACACCCAGTTGTGCAGATTTGATTTCGGTAAATTCTTCCACGCCGTGAACGGAAAACTCACGGCCATTACCACTCTGCTTGAAGCCGCCAAACGGCGCCTGATAGTTGAATTCGCCCCCGTTGACGAAACACAGCCCGGCGCGAATGCGGCGCGCAATCGCCAGCGCGTCTTTATGGTCTTTTGCGTAAACACCGGATGACAGTCCGTAAGGGGTATCGTTGGCGATGGCCACCGCCTGATCGAGATCCTCGTAGGCGATCACACACAGTACCGGGCCAAAAATCTCTTCGCGGGCGATGCGCATCTCGTTGTTCACCTGCGCGAACACCGTCGGACGCGCGTAGAAGCCCAGCGCCAGTCCTTGCGGATTGCCCAGGCCGCCGCACACCAGGGTCGCACCCTCGTCGATGCCGATCCGGATATAGTCCTGCACCTGTTGCCACTGGCGCCGGGACGACAGCGGGCCCATAAACGCGTTTTCACCCATTCCCACTTCAATCTCGGCCACGCGCGCGCGGATGATTTCCAGTGCCTCGTCGTAGCGGCTCTGGGGTACCAGCATGCGGGTAAGCGCCGTGCAGGTCTGGCCGCTGTTGATCATCACGTCATCGACGCCGTAGCGGACCGCAGTCTCGAAGTCGCTGTCGGCAGTGATGATGTAGGGAGACTTGCCGCCCAGCTCCTGGGTCACGCGCTTTACCGTCGGCGCACAGGCTTTGGCAATTTCGATACCGGCGCGGGTGGAGCCGGTGAACGACAGCATGTCCACCAGCGGGTGCTCGCACAGAGCCTGGCCGACCACCGGGCCGCGACCGGGCACCAGATTGAACACACCCGCCGGCAGTCCCGCCTCGTGGAAAATTTCTGCCATCAGGTAATCCTGCAGCGGCGTCTGTTCGGACGGCTTGACCACCATGGTGCAGCCTGCGGCTAGCGCCGCGCCTACCTTGCCCACGAACTGGTGCAACGGGTAGTTCCAGGGGTTGATAAAGCCACACACACCCACCGCTTCACGCCATACCAAGGAGTGGCCATGTTCTGCGGTCTCTTCGGTAATCCCGGTGTGCTCGGCGAACAGACGCATGGCCTCGATGGGTCCATCCACATGCAGCCAACCGGTGATATGACGGGGACACCCCAGGCTGTCGGATACTGCCGCCAACAGCTCGTCCCGGCGGGCTTCCATCAGGTCGGCCGCGCGCAACAACAGTGCGCGACGCTCACTGGCGGGGGTATTTGCCCAGGCGTCAAACGCGCGGGCGGCGGCCTGCACGGCGCGGTCCACATCGGACACGCTGCCCGCTGGCACGCGGGTAATGAGGGATTCGGTCGCGGGATTGATAGTTTCCAGCCATTCGCCGGAGGTGGACGCGGTCCACTGGCCATCGATATAGATCTTGTTATGGTTTTCCATCTTGCTCGACCTGCTTACTACTGATGTACGGCATGCCAGCGTCCGAAGCGCCTGGCGCTATTTTCAACCACAGAAACTGACGCGACATCGTCTAACAAACGGACAATCTGCGCAATAGTTAGCCTTATTCGAATGATTATTCAGTATGCGGGAAGGTCAAGTGCCCCTGTATCACCTGAATAGGTGATAACTGGTAAAGAGCACCTGAACAGGTGATACCTGGCAAAGAGAACCTGAACAGGCGATACCAGGCAGAGAGACCCGAACAGTTGAGAACGACAAGAGAATACCTGAGCGTGTGCAACAGGGAACCAAATCCGCCGCCGTTAAGACGGAACCTGTCTATCTGAACCCGCCGACAACAGCGACTGGCGCAATGTCTGCGCCTCCGTAGCCAGCGGTGCTCCGCGACTTTCCAGCCACTGGAACACCCGCTCCAGCACCAGCCGCGTGCGATCATTGATGGCACCGCTGTGGTCGCTGACCAGATACAGCGATTGTCCAATCGTATACGGGCGCTCAATTACCGTAGACAGACGCCCGCTCTTGAGATCCTCACTGACTTCAAGACGATCCGCCAGCGCCAAGCCCATACCGAGGCGCGCGCCCTCGATCGCCTGATAGGCGTAATCCACCGACACCCCGTTGACCGCCGGTGCATAGTCCACGTCCTGGGCGGTAAACCAGCCCGGCCACTGCTGCTGGCGGTCATGCAGCAGCGGCAACGCCAGCAAGTCAGCGGGCCGCAGCGCCCGCCCCGAATTGCCCCGTGCCTGCAACAGCTGGGGGCTCGCCACCGGCAGATAGTGTTCCTGATACAGCGGGATTACCTGCCGGCCCGGCGCATCCGGCTCCCCCAGGCAAATGGCCATATCCACCTCGCCGTCGAGGCGCTGTACCCGTGGTTCGATAGTGGTCACCCGCAGGCGGATTTCCGGATAGCGCTGTTGCACCTCCGACAGAATTCGCAGCAACCAGCGGGTAGTGATGGTCGCGGTCGCGGCAATCACTACCTCCCCGGAGAGATTGCCGGGGTCGAGGGTCAGCAGGCCCTGCTCCAGGCGGCCGAAGGCCTCACTGACCGCCCGGTGCAGGCGCTCCCCCGCCGCGGTCAGCGACAGACGGTTACCGGCGCGCAGAAACAGCGGCGTACCCAACCGCTCCTCCAGCTCGCGGATCTGGCGGCTGAGCGCCGGGTGCGACACATGCAGCTCCTCCGCCGCCCGTCGCAGATGGCAGTGGCGCCCCACCGCGTAGAAACTGCGCAGGGAGGTGAGGGACAGGTTTCGGAGCTCGGCGGCCATGGGTTAACTCTTATCACGGTGCCCTGAGGGCACCAAAATGGCAATTAATAGTTAATTGTGTTCGCAAAATCAAACCATAGACTTGTGCTAAACCCTATACATCCAATCACACAATAAAAGTCCGGATGCATGCCATGACCGATACCCGCCAAGTCCAAATCCCTCAAGTCCGCATCAATGGCCAGCGCCTGTGGGACTCCCTGATGGAGATGGCCGCCATCGGCGCCACCGACAAGGGCGGCTGCAACCGCCAGGCCCTCACCGACCTCGACAAGCAGGGCCGCGACCTCTTCGTACAGTGGTGCGAAGACGCCGGCTGCAGCGTCACTTTCGATGAAATGGGGAATATCTTCGCCCAACGCGCGGGTAAAAACCCGGATCTTCCCCCGGTCCTCACCGGCTCCCACCTGGACACCCAGCCCACCGGCGGCAAGTTTGACGGTGTCTACGGCGTGCTCGCCGGTCTCGAAGTGGTGCGCAGTCTGAACGATGCCGGCGTCGAAACCGAAGCCCCGCTGGAAGTCGCGGTGTGGACCAACGAGGAAGGCGCCCGCTTTTCCCCCGCCATGATCGGCTCCGGCGTGTGGAGCGGCGAGTTCGATCTCGACTACGCCTACGCCCGCACCGACAAGGAAGGCAAAACCTTCGGCGAAGAACTCGCGCGCATCGGCTACCAGGGCAAAACCCCGGCCAAGCCGCGCCCCCTGGCCGCCGCATTTGAAGTGCACATCGAACAGGGCCCCATTCTGGAAGCCGAAGAGAAAACCATCGGCGTGTTGAGCGGCGTACAGGGTATGAACTGGTACGACCTCACCCTCATCGGCCAGCCCTGCCACGCCGGCCCCAGCCTCATGGAAACCCGTCGCGATCCCTTTATGGGCCTGCACCGCATCCTCGACGCACTCTACAAACTCGCCGCCGAACACGCCCCCTGGGCCCGCGCCACCTTCGGCGACATCCGCGTCGAACCCGGCAGCCGCAACACCGTGCCGGAAAAACTCGTCCTCGCCGTCGACCTGCGCCACCCGGACCAGAACATCCTCGACGCCATGGACCAGCGCTTCCGCGAAATCGCCGCCCGCGTCGCCGACGACATCGGCCTCGAACACCAGATCCGCGACGAATGGCGCTCCCCCGCCGTCGCCTTCGATGCGAACTGCGTGGAGGCCGTGCGCAGCTCTGTGGCCGAGCTCGGCTACAGCAACAAGGAAATGGTCTCCGGCGCCGGCCACGACTCCGTGTACATCTCCCGCGTGGCGCCCACCAGCATGATCTTCGTGCCCTGCGAAAAAGGCCTGAGCCACAACGAAGCGGAAAATGCAGAGCCAGAAGATCTCGAAGCCGGTGCAAACGTGCTGCTGCACGCGATGCTGAAAATGGCAAACAAAGCCAGCTAACAAGGCTCATCACTTAATGCGAAGCCGACGATGCCGGTAAACCTTCGCGAGACCTTCGAAAACAGGGATGTTTTCGCAGAGCCCCCAGGGATGGGTGCACGGCGTGTCTCGCGAAGGTTTACCGGTAGCGGCGGCGCCACGGAACCGCCTGAGCGGTACCACCGACTCCGAACAGAATTCGAGAAAGACGATGACTGAATTTACCTACAAACACCGCAACGACAACGGCAACACCGCGCGCCTGGACAACTGGGGTATCGACTCCGAATACGGTGTGCTCACCGACCTGCTCGTCGGCCCCATCGACCACTACACCTGGCAGATGGGCAACGCCGCCTCCCGCCGCTCCGTGCGCCTCGGCCGCCAGTTCGACGCCGCCGTCGCCAAACGCCAGCATCGGGAAATGCTCGACGCGTACAAACACGCCGGCGTCACCACCCACCTGCTGCCCGCCGACGCCAACCTCCCCTACCAGCTCTACGCCCGCGACAGCAGCGTCATGACCCCCTGGGGCCCCATCGTCACCCAGATGTACTCCCCCTGGCGCCGCGGCGAATGGGTGGACGTCGTGAAGACCTACCAGAAACTCGACATCCCCATTTACGACATCATCACCGCCGGCAGCCTGGAAGGCGGCGACTTTATGGTGCTGGAACCCGGCGTCATCCTGTGCGGCTACAGCGGCGAGCGCACCTCACCCCAAGGCTTCAAGCAGATGAAAAGCTGGATCGAAAAAGAAGGCTGGGAAGTGAAAGGTTACGAGTTCGACCCCTACTTCCTGCACATCGACGTGCTGGTGGCCGCACTCGCGGACAAATTAGTAGCCGTCTGCGTGGACGCCGTGGAACCGGAACTGGTGCAGTGGTTCAAAGCCCGCAACTTCGACATCATCGACATCTCCTACCCGCAGGTCATGGAGCTGGGCGTAAACGTCGTGGCGCTGGGTAGCGATCGCGTGATGCTGCCGTCCGATAACACCGAACTGAAAGAAAAGTGCCGCGCGCACGGCCTGCAAGTGATCGACCCGGACATCTCCATGATCACCGCCGGCGGCGGCGGCGTGCACTGTATGTGCCAGCCGCTGGCGAGAAAACCTGCATAAGTTTTACCGCACATAAAAAAGGTCGCCCAATGGCCGACCTTTTTCATTGCAGGCGACTTTCTCGTTCCCCGCCATTTCGCGCAGCCGATTCAGCGCGCCGCCTTGATTTCCTCTTCACTCACCAGCAACACCTCATCGCCCCAAGTATTGCTAATAAACGCGATGATCGCTGAAATTTCGCGGTCGGTCAGAAATTCCAGCGCCGGCATCAGGTCCTCTTCACCGCCATTGCGACGCGGTGCCGAGCGCCCGTGCAGCAGCGTCTCGATCAGCAGCTTTTTATTCGCCAGTAACGCGGGATCACGCAGAGAGGGGTACAACGCCTCCTCACCATACCCATCAATCTGATGACACTTCTTGCAGTTGTCGGCAAAGGTAAGCGCACCAAACCCAACCAAGTCCCGGGTCTCCTGCCCCGAGGCAGCGCTTTCAAGTGAAAAAACAGCGAGTAAAAGAGCGGTCAATACTCTGAATTTCATGCAAGGTATCCTGTGGCAGATAACAGCTTTTTTATTTTCCCTGCGCCCGTAACAAACCGGAACCGGCGATACCACCGGCCGCACAGGCCAGAATAATCACCAGCGGCGTCAGCGTGCCGAGCGCCAGCGCACCCACGCCGTAACCGCGCATCGGCAACAACACCAGCAACATGATACCTGCGGGAATCAGCGAGAGCAGGAAACCGCGGGTAACCCAGCTTTTCTGCCACGGCAGCATAAAAATCAGACCGCATACACCGCCCCACACCACGCGCTGGTAGATATAGGCGTTGGAAAGATAGGGCGCGATATCCACGTGCAGAAACCGGGTAAAACCGTAATGCCCCATGGCCCACAGACCGATGGCATAAGCGAGTCCGGCAAAGCAGCCGGCGGCAAAACAGAAGGACAGGTTTCTCAGAAATTCTCGCACTTACTACCTCCACAAATGGTGTCCGCAAAAACGATGTACAAATCAGGAACTGATTGGGGAGGAGTATGCCAGAACCACAACATCGAATCGCAGACCGATGTTCACTTTTACCGGGTAATGTGGAGGTGAAAAAGCACAGAAATAAACAACGCACGGCCCTGACAGCTAGAAAAAATCAGAGGCAGTGCGTTCAGAAAGGAATATTCAGTTTCAGGCGGGGCGCTTGGTTTCGCCGTACAGCTCTTCCAGCATGGAATCGATACGCTCGGCCAGCGCGTCCTGTGAATCGTCCAGCAGGATCACGTGGCCCATCTTGCGGCCCGGGCGCAGGCCCTTGCCGTAAGACCAGACACCCTCATTCTGCAGCGCCGGCTTCTTGTCCACGCCGAGCATATTGATCATCACCGCCGGGCGCGCCGCTGCGGTATCGCCCAGCTCCATGCCCAGAATCGCACGCACGTGGTTGGCAAACTGGCTGGTCTTCGCGCCCGCTAAAGTCCAGTGACCACTGTTGTGCACCCGCGGCGCCAGCTCGTTGATCAGCAGGCCGTCGTCGGTGACGAAGCACTCCATCGCCAGCACGCCTACGTAATCCCAGGCGTTCATCAGGGTTGCCAGGTAGGTCTCCGCGGTGTGCTGCAGCGCTTCACTGACATGCGGCGCCGGTGCGGTGGAAACCAGCAGGGTGCCGTTGTAGTGGTCGTTTTCCGCCAGCGGATAGGTAACCACCTTGCCGTCCGCGGTACGCGCACCGATCAGGGAAACCTCGCGGGAGAAGTGAATCCCCTTCTCCACCACGTATTCAGACTCCGGCACATCATTGGCGATGGCGGCGAGATCTTCATCGCTGTTGACCCGCCACTGGTTCTTGCCGTCGTAGCCGTGTTCACAGCTTTTGATAAACGACGGATAACCCAGCTGTTTCACCGCCGCGCAGATCTCGTCGTAATTGTTGGCCGGCAGGAAAGGCGCAACCGGCAGACCTGCAGCAGTAATCGCGGTCTTTTCGCGCAGGCGGTGCTGGGTTTTTTCGAACGCATCCGGGCGCGGGTACACCGGGCAGCACTGTTCCAGTGCGCGCAGCAGTTCCACCGGCACACCTTCGCGCTCGGCGGTAATCACCTCGGGGCTGCCCATGGCCTGATAGAGCGATGCGATATCATCGCCTTCACCGGCGTGCACGATGGTACCGAGGCCTTCCACACAGGTGGTGTTCTCATCGCCCTCGGCGAGGAAACTGAACTCGATACCCAGCGGACGGGCCTCCTGGGCCATCATCTGCGCCAACTGGCCACAGCCGACAATACCTACACGTCTGACCGTCATTTGCACTACACCTCGTAAACGTTCAGCAATCTCAAACTGGCTTATTCCACTTCAAACGGCACGCTGGCGCTCTGCTTCTCGCGCCAGGCGATCAGGCGTTTCTGCAGTTCCGGATCGGTCAGGGACAACATCTGTGCCGCCATCAGGCCTGCGTTGTAGGCACCGGAGGCACCCACGGCCTGAGTGGCCACAGCAACGCCCTTGGGCATCTGTACGATGGACAGCAGGCTGTCCATGCCGGTCATGAACTTGCTCGCCACCGGCACACCGATCACCGGCAGCGGGGTCATGGCCGCGATCATGCCCGGCAGGTGCGCGGAGCCACCGGCACCGGCGATGATCACCTGGGTTCCGCGCTCGTGGGCAGTGGTGGCGAACTCCACCATACGCTGGGGTGTGCGGTGTGCGGAGACCACCGCAGTGGCGAAAGGCACGCCCAGCTCGGTGAGGGGCTTGGTGGCCATTTCCATGGTTGGCCAGTCAGACTGGGAGCCCATCACAATGGTGACTTTTTCAAACGGAAGCTCATTCACGCGGATTACTCCAGTGTTCGCGGACGCCGGCCAATCGATATTTACCGCCGGCATCAGGAAGGAACAGGCCTCGTCAGAAGTGGTAACGCCGACCGGCCCAAAAATTAGGGGCGAGAGGATACCAAAAGTCGGACGGAAAAGTAGGCTGTACGGCGTTTTCCGGCCAGTTTCAGCGTTTTTCTGCGGTGCTCAGAGCCATTGCCACCGGAATCCGGGATTCCGGCAAGGGTTCTCCGCATCAATACGCGGTTAATCCATGACTAACCATAGGGTGGCGAGACGGTCACGGCACCTGCTGTGACCGCTGAGTAATGAAGTAGTAACAAAGCATTCAGGAAGTGCCAGCTGGGTTTACCTGGCCGCGGCCTCGACCTTGTTGCGCAGCGCTTCACGCAGCATCGACAGAACCGGCTCCACCGATGGGCGCACGCCGCGCCACAGGTAAAACGCCTCCGCCGCCTGCCCGACCAGCATACCCAGGCCATCGGCAGTGCTGGCACTCAGGGGCTCGGCCCAGCGCAAAAATGCGGTGGGTTCCGCGCCGTAGACCATGTCGTAGGCACAGCTGCCGGTCCCCATCACCGAAGGATCGATCTGCGGCCGCTCACCGGACAGACCTGCGGCACTGGCGTTGATAACCAGATCAAACGCCTGCGGAATCTTGTCGAGGCCACTTGCGCTCAGGTCGCCATAAGCCGCGAAATCCTCGGCCAGTTGCACCGCCTTGGACGCGGTGCGATTGGCGATATGCAGCAGCGCCGGGCACTCGTTCAGCAGCGGCAACAAGGTGCCCCGCGTCGCGCCGCCGGCCCCCAGTACCAGCACTCTTTGACCCTCGATACGCCACCCCAGGCGATCGCGGATGTCCGACACCAGACCCGGGCCATCGGTATTGTCCCCCAGCAAACGACCATCGTCCTGCAATGCCAGGGTGTTCACCGCACCAGCGGTGCGCGCGCGCTCGGTCAGGCTGTCCGCATACGCAAACGCATCCAGCTTGAACGGCGCGGTGACATTCAACCCCTTCGCGCCCGCAGCAAAAAATGCATCCACAACCGGTTTGAAGCCATCCACTTCCGCAAACAGCTTGTCGTATTCCAGATTCTGGTTCGTCTCCCGTGCAAATGCGCGGTGAATCACCGGGGACATAGACTGCTTGATCGGATTGCCGATAACCGCATATCTATCCATGACAATATCGCCCATACCTGACTTCATTCTTATTT
The DNA here is from genome assembly GCF_029869925.1 of Microbulbifer bruguierae. NCBI lineage: Bacteria > Pseudomonadati > Pseudomonadota > Gammaproteobacteria > Cellvibrionales > Microbulbiferaceae > Microbulbifer > Microbulbifer bruguierae. Next base: position 2,684,544 of record NZ_CP118605.1, read on the forward strand.
TACTTGTGGTTATTTAACCTGCGCGCAGCGCATTGCGTAACTGAGCCGTTTCATTGACACCGATAAGCCCGTCGATTTTCAATTCCCCCGCAAACTCACTAACCAGATAGCGCGTAAATGCGCTGTATATCTGTCTGGGTTTGTCACCGGAGGTATCCAGGAGTACCCAGTTCAGGGTGGCCAGGCTGGCATTTTCATTCAGCTCGATCACATCCGTCACCGCACCGACGATCTGGCTCACACCGAGCCTTTCATAAAGCTTCAACAGTTTTTTTACCCGACCGATAAAATACTCGCGGCTCAGTTCGGATTTTTTGCCATCGGAAAAATAGTAGTGGATCGGAAAGCGGTAAAAAGCCGCAATCTGTTCGGCATCACGGGCCTCGAACAGACGACGGTATTCCAGAAACAATTTGTTGATGTCTTCCAGACGTGCCTTGTGCATGGCAAATTCCTTTCAAGTAGCTCACGCCACTTTAACTAATAACCACTGAAATTTCCGCGAAGGTGTCGATGCCGGGCACCGCCACAAGCTCTAATTAAATCCAGTCCCGATGTGGCAGAAAGTCAGAATACAATTTGGCTTCTGCACTACCTTCTTGCGGCTGCCAGTCATAGCGCCAGCGCACTTCCGGTGGCAGCGACATCAGAATGGATTCGGTGCGGCCGCCACTTTGCAAACCAAACAGAGTACCGCGGTCAAACACCAGGTTGAACTCCACATAACGGCCGCGACGGTAAAGCTGGAAATCACGCTCGCGTTCCCCGTATTCGGTATCTTTGCGCTTGTTCAGAATCGGCAGATACGCGTCAATGTAGGAATCACCCACCGCCCGCATAAACGCAAATGCGTTTTCAAAGCCGCCCTCACTGAAATCATCAAAAAAGAGTCCGCCCACACCGCGCGCCTCATCCCGATGCTTCAGGTAAAAGTACTCATCGCACCACTTTTTGAAGCGCGGATAGATATCCTCGCCAAAAGGTACACAGGCCTGTTTCGCCGTCTGGTGCCAGTGCACCACATCTTCCTCAAAGCCGTAGTAGGGCGTCAGATCGAAACCACCGCCAAACCACCATACAGGCTCGGCGCCTTCCTTTTGCGCCACAAACAGACGCACGTTCGCGTGGCTGGTAGGTGCGTAAGGATTGCGAGGATGAATCACCAGGCTCACGCCCATCGCCTCAAATGAGCGCCCGGCAAGTTCCGGGCGCGCTGCTGTGGCGGAGGGCGGTAACTTATCCCCATATACATGGGAAAAATTGACGCCACCCTTCTCAATCACATTGCCATTTTCCAGCACCCGGGTGCGACCACCGCCACCAGCCTCGCGCTGCCAGGCGTCCTCGACAAACGCGCAACCATCCACCGCTTCCAGTGCAGCGCAGATGCGATCCTGCAGGTCGAGCAGATAATCTTTAACGGCCTGAATGTTTACTTCGGTCATGGGTGCTGTTTCTTGTTGTGGCTGGGTCAATGAAGAAGGCGACGGTAAGTGACAGACTGCAAGCAACTGGCGATCGCGCACCTTGGGGGCGCCAATTCGCCGTATGCGGCACTCAGCCGGCGCGTACCACGCGGCCGCTCACCAACTCGCGGATTTCACTGGGGGCCTTGCGGCCGCCGGTATTGCCGCCGCCGACAAAGTCGAGACTGTCGCCAAAATAGCGCAGCACCTGAAACTTGTGTCGCGCCGGCTGGCAGCCCGCTGGATTGGCAGAGGTGGATACGATAGCACCGCCAAACGCGCGGGTTAACGCCGCGGTAAACGGGTGCTCGGTGTGGCGCAACGCGACACTGTGGTGGATACCGGATACCCAGGGTGGCACCTGGTCGAAATGAGGCACCAGCCAGGTTACCGGACCGGGCCAGGTTTCATCGATGCGCGCACGCTGATCGCCGCTCAGATTGTGCAGCAGGTCATCAAAATGGTGCTGATCTCCGGAGACCAGAATCATCCCTTTTTCCAGGGGGCGATTCTTGAGACGCAGCAGGCGCGCAACGGCGTCCGGATTGAAGGGATCACAGGCGAGGCCCCACACGGATTCCGTCGGGTGGGCAATCACGCCACCGGCGGCCAATACCCGCACCGCGGTGGCAATCGACAGGTGTGCGCTACGCAGGCTTGGGTGATGCTTTTCTGGCAAGGGTCGGAACTCTTTCAGGTCTTATTCGGATTCAGGTCGCAATTGGGCCTGGCAATTCCGCAAATGCTTCTACAGATGCGCGTCTTCGGCGATGGCAACGTTGGCGATTACAGCGACAACTGCGAAGCCGTGATGATGACAACGGAGGACTTGCCGCATTCCCGCACGCCTGCGTTGATCAATCTGTTCGGGAAGCGCGGCAATTTAGCGAATAGTAAAAGCCTAGACAAGTGCCGCACCGGTGTCGCCCGCACAGCCTGGGTGTGGGACAATTGCACAGATATTCACCAACAATAAATTACAACGGCACAAGCTACCATGTCCCGTCTCCGCGGTATTACAGGCCCCCTCACCCTGGCCCTGCTCAGCGCCATTGCATTGCTGTTTGCGCCCCAACTCGAACCGCTTCTGCGCTATGACCGCACCCTGGTAGATCACGGAGAACTCTGGCGCCTGCTCAGTGGTCATATCACCCATACCAATCTGCATCACTGGGCGCTCAATCTCGCGGGACTGGCACTGCTGTGGATTTTGCATCGCCAGCATTACCGCGCGGTGACGTTCCTCGCCGTCACCGTCGCCACCGCCCTGTGGACCGGCGTGTCGCTGCACCTGTTTAGCCCGCATATCGACCTGTATCTCGGGCTTTCCGGGGTACTGCACGGGTTGATTATATGGGGGGGCTGCCTGGATATCCGCGCGCGCTGGCGCAGCGGTTATCTGCTGGTGGCGGGGACCTGGCTCAAGGTGGGCTGGGAACAGGTGTGCGGCGCCAGTGCCGCCACCGCGCGCCTGATCGACGCGCAAGTGGCGCTGGATGCGCACCTGTGGGGTGCCGTGGCAGGCTCGCTACTGGGTGCCATTGTACTGGCGACGATTTCGCCACGGCCGAAAAAGAGATCGGCGGCAGCCCCACAACAGGTCGCCGCTGATCGCTCCGGGATCGGCAATCAGCCCTGATCTGATATGCCCGGATAGGTAACCCGGTAAATGGCGCCGGCGTAGTCATCGGAAATCAGCAGCGCACCATCCGGCATCACCAGCACGTCTACCGGACGCCCCCAGACCTCTTCTCCCTGCAGCCAGCCGTCGATAAACGGCTGGTAGGAGGTGGCCTCGCCTTTGTCGTTCAGGGTCACTTTGGTTACCCGGTAACCGATCTTGTTACTGCGATTCCAGGAACCGTGCTCCGCAATCAGCACCTGATTCCGGTACTCGGCCGGGAACTGAGTGCCGGTGTAAAACTTCACACCCAGTGGTGCCACGTGGGGACCGAGCTTCTGCACCGGGGGCACATAATTGCTGCAGCTTTTGCCATCGCCAAACTCCGGGTCGAGTATGTCGCCACCGTGGCAGTAGGGGTAACCGAAATGCTTACCCGCCACTGGCGCGGTATTCAATTCACAGGGGGGGATATCATCTCCGAGCATGTCGCGACCATTGTCGGTAAACCACAGGTGTTTGGTCACCGGGTGCCAGGTGAACCCGACCGTGTTGCGCACGCCCTCGGCCCAGGTTTCGCTCTTCACCACCTTGTCGCCCTCGATCTTGAGACGCTGGATATTGGCGTAGCCCGGTTCTTCACAGATGTTGCAGGGCGCGCCCAGGGGTACGTATAACCAGCCATCGGGGCCGAACGCGATGTACTTCCAGCCGTGATGGTACTTGTCCGGAAACTGACTGGTGATGGTGACGGGCGCGGGCGGGTTGTCCAGACGTGACTCGATATCATCGAAACGCAGAATACTGGTCAGTGCGCTGACATAGAGGTCGCCATCTTTGAATGCCACGCCGGTGGGCAGCTTGAGTCCCTCGGCGATGACCTTCACCTCATCCGCCTTGTGGTCACCGTCCTTGTCGACAATCGCGTACACCTTGCCCTCGCGGGTGGAGCCGACGAACAGGGTGCCCTTGTCGCCCCGCGTCATGTGACGCGCCTGGGTGACACCCTCGGCATACACCTCGATTTTAAAGCCCGCTGGCAGGTTCAGTTTGTCGAGATAAATATCGCCTTTTTCCGCGCAGGCGGTATTGGCGGTCAGTAACACTGCTAGGGCGGCAACCACCGAGGAAAGCGATCGCAAGTGTTTGCTAGGAACCATGGTTGGGACACTCCTTATAATTTTCCCCGGTGACCCTAGCGATTTTTTGCCGCTTCGGCCAGCGCCCTCAATGATCTGCCAGCGCCCCCAGGGTGCGGGCGCCATCGCCGGTGAGTTGATAGCCACCGGGCAGTTGTTCGACCAGACCTTCCAGCTCCAGATGCAGCAGGCTCGCCATCAGATCGCCGGTTTCACCGCCAGTGTCCTCGGCCAACTGCTCGATACTGCGAGGGTCGCCACCCAGTGCCAGAATCAGCCGCCGATGATGTGGTGGTATCTCCTCGGTGGACGCTGGCAACGCCTCGAACAGCCCCGGTTGTTGCGCCATGCCGGAGAGCAGGCCGCCCAGCTGTTCAACGATATCGCCGCTGGTTTCCACCAGATGCGCGCCGTGCTTGATCATATGGTGACAGCCGCGGCTCATGGGATTGTGAATGGAGCCGGGAATGGCGAAGACCTCGCGATTCTGTTCCAGCGCCAGGCGCGCAGTGATCAGTGAACCGGAGCGCACTGCCGCTTCCACCAGCAGAATACCGAGACTGAGTCCGGATATGATCCGGTTGCGGCGGGGAAAATTGCCCGCCTCCGGCGCGCTGCCCAGGGGCAGTTCGCTGACGATGGCGCCGTCTGCAGCGAGAATTTCCTCCGCAAGTACGCCGTTGCGCAGCGGATATATTCGATCCACCCCGGTACCCAGCACCGCCACGGTTTTACCTGCGCCTTTCAGAGCACCGCGGTGCGCGGCGGCATCTACTCCCAGGGCGAGACCGGAGGTAATCGCAAAGCCCGCCGCGGCCAGATCCGCGGAAAAATCCCGGGCATTGTCGAGGCCCGCGCGGCTCGCCCTGCGCGCACCGACCACGGCGATCTGTGGCAGTGTCAGAGTCGCCGGATTTCCACTGATGTAGAGTACCGGCGGTGGCCGGTGGATTTCCTTCAGCAGTGCGGGATAGTTGTCATCGTCACAGTGCAGGAGATAAATGCAGGCCTCGGCACAGCGCTGGCGCTCGGCTTGGGCCCATTGGCCCAGCTCGCTTTCCAGGCCCGTGCGCTGGAATTCAGCCAGCTGTGTGCGGGCGCGATCGGGGAGCTTGCGGGTAAGCGTGTGCGGCGGTTGCTGCAGCGCGGCGAAAGCGGAGCCGAATCGCTCCACCAGTTGCCAGTAGCTGCCGGGGCCAAGGCCCTCCAGGCGCAGCAGTGCCAGCGAGGCGGTCAACGCGTCCATGCGTAGTCCTGTATGTATTGGTCAACAGAATATCAGGGGCGGGAATTGCACCGCGATGATTACTCGTCGAATCACGGCGCAATGTCTCATGATCCGGTCAGGGGTTGCGCACCAAATCGAACACTTCCAGCGGCTTGTCTGCTTCCAGTACCAGGCCGAGGCTCATTTTTTCGAAGCTGCGGAACACCATCAGTACGCCGGCGCGCTCGTCCGGCAGTTTCACGGTCTCCCGTGCCAGGCGGTCGCGCACGGTGGCGCCGCGCTTGTAGATCGCCAGTACATGACCCGGCTCGAGCCCTTCGCGCAGACCGCGGTTGATGGCAACCACATCGTACTTGGCCACCTGGGTCACCCCCTCTTCGACACCGAGAATGATCCCATCCACGGGTACCTGGGGCGCACTCGGCTGGAACAGGGCGGCAATCGCGCGCTCTTCCACTGGCAGCAGGCGGTCTTCGAGGCGAATGTCGCGGCTGGTGCGGGTAACGTCCAGGGTGGCGACCGCGAAATTGGTATTGGCGTTGTCCACATCCAGCTGACGGAGATTGACGGAGCCGACGTCCAGCGCCTGCTGACCGAGCGTTTCACCGGTATAGGGATCGGCGTAAATGGGACCCGGGCGGTAGATACCGTAGGACGGCAGCGGCTGGGTGAAGTCGCCGCGGGCGTATATTTTCTCACCGGCGCCCATCAGGATGCGCTGGTCCTGGCCGGAGATCACGTAAGGCACGCCCTTGAAGGCGCCGGGCCCGACGATACGGGTACGGGACAGGAACGCATTGATCGCATCCAGCGGAATCGCGGGAATGGCGGTGTCGAGCGGTTCACTGCGCACGGCGGGGCCGAGGCGGTTGTTACTGGCGGGGGACAGTTTATAAGCGGTGGGTCCACGCTCCAGTTCCAGGCGGGGCTGGCCGTCGACATACACCAGGTTCAGGCGGTCGCCGGGATAGATAAGGTGGGGGTTTTCTACCTGGGGGTTCACCTGCCAGATTTCCGGCCAGTACCAGGGCTGGGAGAGGAAGCGTCCGGAGATGTCCCACAGGGTGTCACCCTTCTCGACAACGTAGGTGTCCGGATGGTCAGGCTTTAGGCGCACGTCTTGCGCCTGCAGGCCGAAGGTCACCAGCAGGGTTGCGGCGGCGGCCAGAATTATTTTTTTCATGGAAGCATTCCTATGCTTTTTTGTCGCTAACGCTGTCGGCCTTCTTTTTTGCTGATCCGCTATATCGCTATCGCTGCGGTGTTATATCGCTATAATCTCACAGCGCTGAACCGGTGATGGCTGATGCCGCCGGTGGGAGGAGCGAAAAAACGCCAGTTGGCAGAATTGCCAAGGTGCGGATACAGCCCCCCAATTCAGCAAATTTCAAGCGCGATCATTATGTTATCAGCGCAAGTTCCACTAAGACTAGAAGTTTGTCACAGGTGTTATGGCCAAACTCGAAATCCTAGAATTTCCCGATCCCCGTTTGCGCACGGTGGCGGAATCCGTTTCGGAAGTGACCGATCAGCACCGGGTGCTGATCGACGATATGTTCGAAACCATGTACGACGCACCCGGCGTGGGCCTGGCGGCGACGCAGATCAATGTGCACGAGCGCATTGTGGTCATTGATGTGTCCGAAGATCAGAGCGAGCCGCTGGTGTTGATCAACCCGGAGGTTGAGGTACTGGATCCGGAGATCCACAAGTACGATGAGGGCTGCCTGTCGGTGCCCGGTTTCTACGAAACGGTGCAACGCCCGCGCAAGATCCGCCTGAAGGCGCTGGACCGCAATGGCGAAGCCTACGCGCTGGAGGCCGAGGGGCTGCTGGCGGTATGTATTCAGCATGAGATCGACCACCTCGACGGCAAGCTGTTTGTAGATTACATCTCGCCTCTCAAACGCAATCGTATTCGCTCCAAGCTTGAGAAGGCGCATCGCCAAAGAGCGTAAGTTCTTTATACGGCCCGGTGGCGTCGGGGTACCGGGTATGGGTTTTCAGGACCGAGCTAGGCGCCCCCCTGGGAACCCATCCCTGGGCGCTTCGGCGCGAACATCCTGTTTGCGACGATCCTCAAAACCCATACCCGGCACCCCGACTTCGCATCGATTTCTGGACTTCGACTCGAGTCCGCCCCTCCTTATCTGAAAGAATTTTCATGAGCCTGAATATCATCTTTGCCGGCACTCCCGACTTTGCCGCCGTACACCTGAAAACACTGCTCGACAGTGAACACAATGTGATCGCCGTCTACAGCCAGCCGGACAGACCCGCCGGGCGTGGCAAAAAACTGCTGGCGAGTCCGGTGAAACAGCTGGCACTGGAACACGATATTCCGGTTTACCAGCCGCTGTCCCTGCGGGACGAAGAGGCACAGAAAGAACTGACGGCAGTGAATGCGGACCTGATGGTGGTGGTGGCCTATGGCTTGATCCTGCCTCAGGTGGTGCTGGATACACCGCGGCTGGGCTGCGTGAACGTGCACGCGTCGCTGCTGCCACGCTGGCGCGGTGCGGCGCCGATCCAGAGGGCGGTGGAAGCGGGCGATGCCGAGAGCGGTGTAGCAATCATGCAGATGGAAGCCGGACTGGATACCGGACCAGTGCTGGTCGAGGCGCGCACGCCCATTGCTGCGAATGAGACCGGCGGCAGCCTGCACGATAAGCTGGCGCAGCTGGGTGGTCCGGCGCTGCTGGAGTCGCTGGCACTGCTGGAGTCCGGTTGTGCGCAGCCCCGGGTGCAGGACGACGAACTCGCGAATTACGCCGGCAAAATCTCCAAAGAAGAAGCGCGTATCGACTGGACCCGCCCCGCCAGCGAGCTTGAGCGACTGGTGCGCGCATTCAACCCATTCCCGGTATGCTGGACCGACTTTGTCGACACCAAGGGCAAACCCCAGCGCCTGCGTATTTATGCGGCGAAACTGGAACAGGGCTGCCATACCGATCAACCGGGCACCATTCTGTCTGCCGATGACGAGGGTATCCTGGTGGCCTGCGGTCGCGAGGCACTGCGCCTGACTCAACTACAATTGCCGGGCAAAAAGACCTTGCCGGTGGCGGAGATATTGAAAGGCTACCGCGATCTGTTCGCCACCGGGACCACACTGGGTACAGGCCATGAATGATCCGAGAGCGCTGGCGGCGCGCGTTATCAGTCGCCTGTATCAGGACCGCGGCTCCCTGCAGCGGTTGCTGCCGTGGGCAGAAAAGCAGGTAGACGAGAAAGACCGCGCGTTGCTGCGCGAGCTCTGTTACGGCAGCGCCCGCTTTGCCCCGCGCCTGGAGCTGATGCTCGGCAAACTGCTGCGCAAGCCGGTAAAAGATGAAGAGCTGCAGGCGCTGATGCTGGTTGGTCTGTACCAGCTCGAATACACCCGTATCCCCGACCACGCCGCCATCAGCGCCACCGTCGAGGCCGCGCGCGCGCTCAAGCTCGGACATGCCAGCGGCGTGGTCAACGGCGTACTGCGCAATGCTCTGCGGGATAAGGAAGCGCTTACTCGCAAGCTCTCCGGCAACCCCCAGTTCAGCTCTGCTCACCCCGAGTGGCTGCAACAGGCGATCAAGAGCGCCTGGGGCAGTGAAGCCAGAACCATCTTCACCGCCAACAACAGCAACCCGCCCATGACCCTGCGGGTGAATCTGGCCAGGGGCAGCCGCGACGACTATCTCAAACAGCTCAGCGACGCAGGTTTTGCTGCGCAGCCCTGCGAATTTTCCGTTGCCGGGGTGGCACTCGAAAACCCCGTCCCGGTTACCCGCCTGCCCGGTTTCGAAGACGGCTTCGTCAGTGTTCAGGACCAGTCCGCACAGCTCGCCGCCCAATTACTGGCGCCGCAGCCCGGAGAGAAAATTCTCGACGCCTGTGCCGCTCCCGGCGGCAAGACCTGTCACCTGCTGGAACTGCAACCGGATCTCGACCTCACTGCCCTCGACATCGAAGAGGAGCGCCTCGACCGCGTCATCGAAAACCTCGAACGGCTCGGTGTCAGCGCCCAGCTGATTTGCGCCGACGCCGCCGAGCCCGAGCACTGGTGGGACGGCGAACAGTACGACCGCATCCTCCTCGACGCTCCCTGCTCCGCCACCGGCGTCATCCGCCGCAACCCGGACATCAAGCTGCTGCGACGCGCCGAAGACATCCCCGAACTCGCCGAGCTCCAGGGCCGCATCCTGCGCAACCTGTGGCGCCTTTTGAAACCTGGCGGTACCCTGCTCTACGCCACCTGCTCGATTCTGCCGGAGGAAAACAGCCTGCAAGTGGCGCGCTTCATTGCGGAGACACCCGATGCGAGGGACAATACGCCGCAATTGCTGAATGAGCAGCCCTGGGGACTGCCGCAGGATGCGGGTATGCAGCTGTTGCCGGGCATCCATGGGGGCGATGGGTTTTATTACGCGAAGCTCGTTAAGGCCGACGACAACTAAACGGTTTTTCGGACTTTCACGATCCGCTTACGAAGCACAAAAGTAAGAATCGAAGTCGGGGTGCCGGGTGAGCGTTTTCAGGAGCGTCGCAAACAGGATGTTTGCGCCGCAGCGCCCAGGGATGGGTTCCCAGGGGGGCGCCTAGCTCGGTCCTGAAAACCCTCACCCGGTGTCCTGACGCCACCGCTATAGCAACAGAGCTCCAGCGGGCAAGGCACAAAGGCCAGATAACAAAGGCCCGAATACACCAACTATGAAAATCATCATTCTCGGCGCCGGCCAGGTCGGCGGCTCTCTGGCGGAAAGCCTGGCCTCGGAACGCAACGACATTGTGCTGGTCGACAGCGACGAGAAGACCCTGCGCGAGTTGCGCGACAAGATCGATATCGGCGTGGTCATCGGTCATGCCTCGCACCCGGACGTACTGCAGGAAGCCGGCATTGAAGACGCCGACATACTGGTTGCCGTCACCAACAACGACGAAACCAATATGGCGGCCTGCCAGATCGCCCACTCCCTGTTCCGGGTGACCACCAAAATTGCCCGCGTGCGCGCCGCCGCCTACCTGCAATACCCGGAGCTGTTCTCGACCGAATCCATCCCCATCGATGTCCTCATCAGTCCCGAGCAGATTGTTTCCGAATACATCGCGCGACTCATCGAACACCCCGGCGCCCTGCAGGTACTCGACTTCGCCGACGGCCGCGTGCAGCTCGTCGCCGTGCGCGCGGTACAGGGCGGCCCCCTGGTTGGCCACCAGCTGCGCTACCTGCGCGAACATATGCCCAAGGTAGACACCCGCGTCGCCGCCATCTACCGCCGCAACAGCCCCATCATCCCCCAGGGCTCCACCATCATCGAAGCCGGCGACGAAGTGTTTTTTATTGCTGCCCGCCAGGACATCCGCGCCGTTATGAGCGAACTGCGCCGACTCGAGCAGGGCTACAAGCGCATCACCATCGCCGGTGGCGGCAACATCGGCCTGCGCCTCGCCACCAAACTGGAAAACCGCTACTCGGTAAAAATCATCGAACAGGACCACGATCGCTGCATATTCCTGTCCGAGCAGCTCAGCAACAGTATCGTACTGCACGGCAGTGCCTCGGATCAGGACCTGCTGCTGGAAGAAAATATCGAGGATACCGACGTATTCCTCGCGCTCACTAACGACGACGAAGCTAACATCATGTCGTCGCTGCTGGCCAAGCGTCTCGGTACCCGCAAGGTGATGGCGCTGATCAACAATCGCGCCTATGTCGATCTGGTACAGGGCGGCGAAATCGACATCGCCATCTCGCCGCAACAGAACACCATCGGCAGCCTGCTTACCCATGTGCGCCGCGGGGACATGGTCAACGTACACTCCCTGCGCCGTGGCGCCGCCGAAGCGATTGAAGTCATCGCCCACGGCGACAACCGCACCTCCAAAGTGGTGGGCAAGAAAATCGAGGACATCGACCTGCCGGAAGGTGCCGCCATCGGCGCCATTGTGCGCGAGCGGGATGGCGAAAGTCAGGTGCTGATCGCCCACGATGACATCGTCGTCGAGAGCGACGATCACGTGATCGTATTCCTGGTCAATCGCCGCCACACCCGCCACGTGGAACAGCTGTTCCAGGTGGGCTTTGGGTTCTTCTGATGGCGGGACGATAAATGCGATTAGCAGTCATAGCGCGGGTATTCGGTATTCTGCTGACAGTGTTCAGCCTTACCCTGCTGCCGCCAATTGGCGTGTCCCTGTTATACGACGACGGCACCCACATCGCCTTTGCCGTGGCCTTCGGCATCACCCTGATTACCGGCCTGGTGATGTGGCTGCCGGTGCACGACCTGAAACAGGATCTGCGCACCCGCGACGGCTTCGTGGTGACCTCCCTGTTCTGGCTGATTCTCGGCAGTTTCGGCTCGCTGCCACTGATCATCAGCCCGGAACCAGATCTGGGAGTGGTGGACTCGATTTTTGAGTCCATCTCCGGACTCACCACCACCGGAGCCACAACCATTACCGGCCTGGATACGCTGCCGCCGGCCATTCTGTATTACCGCCAACAGCTGCAGTGGGTGGGCGGCATCGGCGTAATCGTGATCGCACTGGCCATCCTGCCGATGCTCGGTATCGGTGGTATGCAGCTGTACAAGGCTGAAATGCCGGGGCCAATCAAAGACACCAAGCTGACTCCGCGTATCGCGGAAACCGCGCGCGCGCTGTTCGTCATTTATATTGCGCTCACCGTACTCTGTGGCATCGGCTACTGGTGGGCAGGCATGACCATATTCGACGCCGTCGGTCACGCCTTCTCCACCGTCGCCAACGGCGGATTTTCCACCCATGATGCCAGCATGGGCTTCTACGCCCACAACACCGCAATCATGGTCATCGCCGTGGTTTTCATGCTTACCGCGGCGATTAACTTCGGCCTGCATTTCTTTGCCTTCCACAACCGCAGCTTTAAACACTACTGGAAAGATTCTGAATTCCGCTTTTACATCTGGACCACGGCAGCCGCTTGCGCGGTGATCGTCGGCTACCTGTATATGTCCGGTACTTTCAGCATGCGCGAAAGCTTTTTGCACGGGATATTCCAGGTGGTTTCCATTGGCACCACCGCCGGTTTTGCTTCCGAGAGCTTCGCCCTGTGGCCGGCGTTCCTGCCGTACCTGCTGCTGATGCTCGGCATCATGGGTGCCTGTGCGGCGTCCACTTCCGGCGGTATCAAAGTGGTGCGGGTGATGCTGATTGTGAAGTCCGGGCTGCGGGAACTGAACCGACTGGTGCACCCCAACGCGGTGGTGCCGATTAAGGTCAACAGCAAAATCGTACCGCCGCGGGTAACTGATGCGGTGTGGGGATTTTTTGCGGTCTATATCCTGTCGTTTTTCGTGCTCACCATCGTGGTGATGGCTACCGGTGAAAATTTCGTTACCTCGTTTTCCACCGTGGCTTCCTGCCTGAGTAATATCGGCCCCGCGCTGGGGGACGCTGCCGCGCACTATGCGGAAGTGAACGAAGTCGCCAAATGCTTCCTGATTCTGGCAATGCTGGCCGGGCGCCTGGAGATCTTCACCCTGCTGGTACTGCTCACCCCGGCTTTCTGGCGCCACTGAGCGCCAGCATCCTATGTAACCCGGTCTTCCCGGCTATTCAAACGTATCGTGGGTGCCGCGAACGATCTGCCGGTAGCGCGGCACGAAGCGGCACAATATCCAGATCTCGAGCAGAGTTCCGGTCACTGCCAACGCCGTCATACTGCGTTGAAACAGAACTTCCTCCGAGGAGGTATCCGGGAACAGTTCTATTGCCACCTGATCCGCAAACCCCATCCCCAGCACCACAAACACCACCAGCGCGGCCAGCTTCGAAATCCAGTCCGGTGCCACCCGGAACGGCTTTTTCAACCACAGCCTCAGTACCGGAATCACACTGAGCTGAATGGCGTAGCGCATCACCACCAGTGCCGCATACAGCGGCGCTATGGCGCCGTAGTACCAAAGCAGGGGCATCAGACAGAGGACGAATACGCGATCCGCAATGGGGTCCACCCTGGAGCCGAAATCGGATTCCCAACCAAAGCGGCGAGCCAGGTAACCATCCAGCAGGTCGGTAATTGGCCCAAGTAAAAACACCAGCAGCGCAAGAAAGTTAGCGCCGCTCAGCGACAGCCAGAAAATGAGAGGAACCAGTGCCAGCCGGGACAGCGACAGGATATTCGGGAGATGGCGCCAGGGCGACCTTTGAGCAGCAGGAGTGACGGTCTCGGTGACGTTTTTTTTGCGGGTCATCATTCAAGCGAAGCAGTCAGTCCAGGGCAAAACACCGGCGATCGTCCGGGCTCTATCAACCATAGACCAGGAGGCTGCGGACACCTGCTTTCCAGCGCGCGGATTCCTGCGAGCCTCTTATCTTTGGTACTGGTGGTATTACACGCCAAACCACCACATCCCCTCCTTCCCGCGATAGTCAGCCCTGACTATTTCTGCCAAAGTTGTCCGCTCATGGAAGAGAACATAAGAACAATCCCGCTATGGCCAGAAATACCAGTGAGCTGCTGGATCAGCTAAAGATAGACCGCAGTGCGCCAGCTCCCGAGGGGAAATTCAACACAGGCGTCATCGTCACCCTGATTGTCGGGGTCATCGGCGCGGGGCTGCTTGCCGGTCTGCTGTTTGCCGGCAATCACGAAGCCGACAACACGTTCCCCCCCTCTACCCGGGCCGTATCGGGAGAGACCGCCGTCACTTCCTCCCCTAGCCCCGCCATCGATCTGCCGGCACCGACCCGGACACACGCCGCAGAAGCGGTTCTCAATGCCTCTGGCTACATTACCCCACGGCGCATGGCGACGGTTTCCGCAGAAATCATGGGCCTGATCACCAGTGTGAACGTAGAGGAAGGCATGCGGGTGGAGCAGGGTCAGGTTCTCGCGACACTGGACGCGGCAGTGGCCACGGTGAACCGGGATTTTGCCCTCGCCCAGGTGCAGGTGCTGGAGGCCCGCGTCGCCGGCATCAAGGCCAATCTCGCCGAGGCCCAGCGTCAGGAGGTGCGCTACGCCGGACTGATCGATCGCAATTATTCGAGCCGCGCCGAACTGTCGCAGTCACAGGCGAACGTGGAAAGCCTTAATGCCAATCTGGTCAGCGCGCAGGCGGATATTCAGGTGGCAAAACTCGAGGTGCGCCGCCAGCAGGAACGACTGGACGACCACACCATTCGCGCGCCCTTTACCGGCGTCGTCACCCAGAAAAATGCCCAGCCCGGTGAAATTGTTGCGCCCAGTTCCGCCGGTGGCGGCTACACCCGTACCGGTATTTGTACCATCGTGGATATGGATTCCCTGGAAATTGAAGTGGACGTCAACGAGGCCTTTATCGGTCGCGTGCAGGCCGGGCAGAAAGTCCGCGCAAACCTCGACGCCTATCCGGACTGGGATATTCCCGCCACCGTTATTGCCATCATACCCACCGCCGACCGCGCCAAGGCAACGGTGCAGGTGCGTATCGGTATCGACACCCTGGATGCGCGAATTTTGCCGGACATGGGTGTAAAGGTGGCATTTCTTAAAAACAACTGATTGCAACTTACAAGCCTATAAAAACCAGTATGCGCAGCTGGTGGTGGGCAACAGGACTGACCACCATTTCACACAAGCTGCTTAGGCATAGTAATTAAGTCATTTCAAAAACAGATAAATAATCGAGGGATTGATGATGTCACAGGAAGCGCTGTTTGAATTGAAGCAGGTGGAGAAAAAATTCGTTAAAGGTAAGGAAACCATCTCCATTTTCGATGACCTCAATATGACAATCAACCGCGGCGAATTTCTCGCCATCATGGGTCCTTCCGGCTCCGGAAAAACTACCCTGCTGAATATGCTCGGCGGTGTCGACCAGCCCACCGGCGGTGAAATCTGGTTTGACGGCGCACGCATAGACAACCTGAGCGAGAGCAAGCTTACCCAGTGGCGCGCCCACAATATCGGTTTTATTTTCCAGTTTTATAACCTGATGCCGATGCTCAACGCCGCGCGCAATGTGGAACTGCCTCTGCTGCTTACCAAACTGTCCCGTGCCCAGCGCAAACGCAGTGTGGAGGCAGCGTTGGCGCTGGTGGGCCTTTCCGACCGCGCCAAACACATGACCAGTGAAATGTCTGGCGGCCAGCAACAGCGCGTAGCCATCGCCCGCGCCATCGTCTCAGACCCGAAATTGATCTTGTGTGACGAGCCCACCGGTGACCTGGACCGAACCACTGCGGATGAAATTCTGGAAATGTTGCAGCTGCTCAATCGCGAACATGGCAAAACCATCGTCATGGTCACCCACGATCCGGCGGCCGCTTCCTATGCGAAACAAACCCTGCAACTCGACAAGGGTAAATTTGTGCATAAGGAAGTAGCCGCATGAATAATCTCTACCTTATTTACAAAAACATGACGCGCAAGCCTCTGCGCCTGTTTCTCACCTGTTTTGCAATTTTTATTGCCTTTCTGATTTTCACCGCAGTAACCACGCTGAAAAGCGCTTTGAATTCCGGGATTGACCTCGCTGCAGATGATCGTCTGGTGGTAGTCAATCGCATCAACTTTACCAAGTCCCTACCCATCGCTTACCACCGCAAGGTAGCTGCCATCGAAGGGGTCAAAGATGTCACCCACGTAAACTGGTTCGGTGGTTATTATCAGGATGCGAAAAACCAGATAGTGACCATGGCAGTGGATCCGGAATCCTATCTGCGGGTCTACGAGGAAGTGGTGTTAGAGCCGGAACAGAAGGCAAGCTGGTTACAAGCCCGCCAGGGCATTTTGCTCGGCCGAAAACTGGCAGAGGCCCAAGGCTGGAAAATCGGCGACAAAATTCCTCTGTCATCGAATATTTTTTCCAATAAGGATGGCGGCCACAGCTGGGACTTTGTGGTGAGCGGTATTTTTGACGGCATCGATGAGCATTATGATACCCGCTACGCCCTGATCCACTACAAATATTTTATTGAAACCCAGACGTTCGGCGGCGACTGGATCGGCTGGATGACCCTGGTTACGGAAGACCCGTCATTGAATCAGCAGGTGGCTGACGCCATCGATAATTCCTTCGCCAATTCCCAGAACGAAACGGATACGAGCACAGAAAAAGCCTTTAACAAAGCGTTTATCGAGCAGATCGGCAATATCGGGCTAATTATTTTCGGGGTAGTGTTTATGGCGTTTTTCACCATTCTGGTGGTGGTCGGCAACACCATGGCACTGGCGGTACGAGAACGCACCGGCGAAATTGCGGTGCTGAAAACCCTCGGCTTTTCGGCGAAGCGGGTTTTCGCCATGGTGCTTACGGAATCCATGCTGATCGCGTTAATTGGTGGCTTTCTCGGTCTCGCCGTAGGCTGGGTAATTATCGAAGGTGCCAAGTCTTCCATGGCGCAGTTCCTGCCAAATCTCGCCGTCGGCGGTGACATTGTCGGCCAGGCCCTGCTGTACATGATTTTGCTGGGATTGGTCACCGGATTGATTCCCGCCTACAACGCCCTGCGCCTCAACATCATCACCGCGTTCAACCGGAGCTGATACCATGACTTCACTCTTAGCCCAAATCATCACCGTAACAATGATGAATATCCGCAGCCTGCCGCAACGGCTGTGGATGTCGCTGGCGATGGTGCTCGCCTCCGCGGTGGTAGTAGCCATCCTGCTGGCATTTCTCGCCATGGCCGAAGGTTTTGAATCCACCATGAATGGTGCCGGCTCCGATCGCGTTGCCGTGCTGATGCGCGAAGGATCGGCAGCGGAACTCAACAGTGTGGTGAGCCGCGAACAAGTCAACCTGATCGCGGAATCTCCCGGTATCGCCCGCGATGGAAACAATACGCCGCTGGTATCGCCTGAGCTCTATGTAGTGGTCGACGGGCTGAAGAAATCCTCGGCTACGGAAGCCAATATACCCCTGCGTGGAATCAATGCCGAAGGTATGGCGATGCGGGAAAACATGCAGCTGATTGAAGGCCGCATGTTCACACCGGGCACCAATGAGCTGATTGTCGGCGCCGGCGTACTGCGGGAATTCGATGGCTTCGCCATCGGCGAGGAGGTGCGTTTCGGCAAAAATGTATGGACCGTGGTCGGTGTTTTTTCTACCGGCGGTAATGTGTTCGAAAGTGAGCTCTGGGCAGATGTCACGGTGATCCAGAGTCACTACGACCGCGGCAGCAGTTACCAGATCATTCGCGCGCAGCTGGCGACCCCGGGGGATATCAGCGACCTGGAAAAAACCATCGAACAGGAACCTCGCCTCAATCTTGAGGTGCAGACCGAGAGTGCCTATTTCGCTGGCCAGGGCAAACAGCTGCAATACATGGCGATTTTCGGCCGCGTGATCAGTGCCATCATGGCCCTCGGCGCCCTCGCCGGCGCCCTCAATACCATGTACACCTCGGTGGCCGATCGCGCGCGGGAAATAGCTACATTGCGCACCCTGGGTTTCAGCAATTTTTCCGCGTTCTGCGGCACACTGATCGAGGCGCTGGTGCTGGCGGCGACCGGCGGCTTGCTCGGTTCGGTGGCTGCGTTTCTGTTTTTTGACGGTCTCAGTGCTTCGACTCTGGGCGGCAGTTTTACCCAGGTGGTGTTCAGCTTCGAGATGTCCCCGGACCTGTTCGCCCAGGGCGCCAAGCTGGCGCTATTGATCGGCTTCGTCAGCGGCTTCTTCCCTGCCTGGCGGGCGGCCCGATTGCCAGTCATCGTCGCGTTCCGAGCGGCGACCTGATTTTGTACTGCGGGGATCTACTCTGTTTTAACGGTAGATCTCGCTTTTTCCTACCGTTCGAGCTGCGGCAAAAGAGCCGCAATAGCCTACTGCGCCCCAGTGTATGAAGTCGCCAAAGGTTTCCCGATGATGGCAATGCCGGTGGTTCCGCTGGAAAATTTCACTCAATCGGCACTACTGACGCCGTCAAACTGGAAATACTGAGTATCGCTATTGAGATCCAGCTAACGCAGTTCCCGCCTATCTGTAATGTATCTTCGATTCAGGGTTTAAAAACGGGACAAATTGACAGGCTGTTAAATTTTAAAGGATTATGATTACGAAATTACTCTAAAAATTGATATCAAATCATGCGTATATTGGCTAGTTTATCTTTGCTGCTCCTTCCATTTGCCTGTGTCTTTGGTGCTTCTGATCTATTTATGGATCGAGTTCAAAGTAAGGGTTTTTTTGGAAAAAACATCGGCTACATGGCCTTCCGCCACAAAGATAATTATGCATATCCTGTGACGCTATCGACGGGTGAAAAGGCAATAATTAGTGGATCTACCGATTTGATTCATGCGGGGATGAATCATCTTGTTCTTATTCGATTCAACAATTCCGACCATAGCTACTATATCGACAAGACGTCAAAATTTTTTCCCGGCTACTTTAACGACCTTAAACTTTTCCATATTGTTCAAGAAGGCAAAACCGAACAACGCCTTTTTGCCATCAACGCCGTTGATACACACTTATCAGAGGGGACAGTCGATGACGGTAGCCTGATGGAATTCGATATAGAAACCCTCAAGCTAAAAAACACCTTTAAAGTTAATGATCCCGGTTACGCTGTCTATTTCGAGTCCTTGCACTTTTCTGACATCGATAACGACGGCAAAGAGGACCTGATCCTACAATCCGGGCTGACAATTTGGGTTCTCGACCCGAATGACTGGAACAACTATCGCAAGATAGATGATTTGACCAGTGGCTTTCGCGAGTTTAAAGACACCACAAGTACTTTTTTTACGCTTGGCGACGCCGATAACGATGGCCAGAATGAAATTATTTTTAGTGATGGAAGCACTTTCTCTTTGGGAAAGAATGATAAAGCCATTTTTAAGGGGAAATTTCCAGTAGACCCTGTTCTTAATGAGCGACGCATTGTTATAGAAGATATCGATGGTGATCAGCAGAATGAAGTATTGTTTCAGGATGTTACCGATAGTCCTGCAGATACAATCAATATTTTTAACGGAAAAGATTTTTCCGCTAAGTTGTCAATTAAAACGGGACTAAACACACTGTCGTTTATTCTTCATGACATTGAAGGTGACGGACAGAAAGAGCTGTTCCTAACCCATCTTTATGGAGGTGTTCGCTCATACGATACCGCCACCGGATCTCTTATTTTCGAGTATGTCGACAATGATAGTGGCGGTTCTGGCATGATCATTGAAGATCTAGATGGCGATGGTCAACGTGAACTACTCTTTGGTGAAGGTCAAAATTCGTCTGCGCGCTACCGTTATCTTGTATACGACCTTATTACACACGAGAAAAAATGGGAAAGCCGGGAAGCAAACCCACCCTACCGCGTGATTTCTCATGAATCGACAAGCAATGAACTTGTTGTCAGTTCCGCCTCACGAGATGGGAGTAATTTCAAAGTTGGTTATGTTTTTGTACTCGATAGTGAAACACTGCGAGAAAAACATCGCTTCGATCTCGAGGAAATTTTTGCTGACGAATATGTAGCTTCCACGGGATCAGACGCGGCTCTATTTGATGATCTTGATAATGATGGTAACAATGAACTGATTGTCACCCGGACAGCAACTTATGAAGGAACCAAGGTTGCAATCATTGATCCCCAAACTAGCGAATTACTTCACGATCACACGCTCGAGCCATTCGTTCAGGTTATCCCAAACAATGAGACATTCCCTATATCTCTACTGAAAGCACAAGACATTAATAATGACGGCGTTAAGGAATTTTTACTGGGAACTCATCGAATCGGGACCAGTGCCGGAAGTCCAGGGTTCTTTATTCAGGATTCTCAGTCAGGCGAAATTCTTTATCAGTTTAATACCGGGTCGAGTCCGACAACGTTTGATTCCGTTTACGATGTCGAGCTATTGCCATCGAAAGACGGTAAGCAACCCGAAATTTTCTTTCTTACTAGTGGTGCGTTATACAAAATTTCTAACCTCAATACGGCACCGCAGCTACTAGTCAACGGCGGTATTTCAGCTATAGCACCTGTATCCATCGACGGCTCGGCACAACTACTCGCGGGTAGCAGTGATGGTTATCTTTATCGAATCGACCTTGAAAATAATGAAATTGAACAGCTTGCGCAGATTTGCACCCGTAAAAGGCACGCTGAAGAAGAACGTGATTTAGTAGACGACCTGATACCGATCTTTTCGGACCAAACGGAAACCGGCAAGATCCTGTTTACCTGCAGGGAATCTATTGGTGTGTACGACCTTAAAACTAACCACAGCGATTGGACTACAACCACAGATAAATATATTACGCTGTCACCAGCAGCCTATCGTCTAAGGGAAGGAAAATTCAGCTTCTTCTTCGGCTCCATCACTGGTGTTGATGTGTACACCGATTTTGACCCTGATAACGATGGCCTTGGCAACCTTCTCGATAGCGATGACGACGGAGATGGTTATTTAGATATCGTGGACGACTATCCACTCGATGGATCGCGCTGGAAACTAGAGGATTTTGATGCCGACGGCCTCAGCGATGAGGTTGATCCAGATGATGATAACGATGGTGTCAATGATGACCAGGATACATTCCCGAAAGATGCGACTGAGTCAGTGGATTCCGACGATGATGGTATCGGCAATAACGCCGACGAAGACGATGACAATGACGGAATGGACGATGAGTGGGAGCTGAGCTACGGACTGGATCCGCTCAACCCCGCGGATGCATCGGGAGACCCCGATGGCGATGGGGCATCAAACCTGAGCGAGTATCAGGCAAATACCGATCCATTGTCTGCACCACCTCCGCCTGCAAAAGTACCTGACCAGGAAAGCAGTGGCTCCCAAAAAGGCAGCGGAGGCGCTATTAACTGGCCACTGCTTATACTGTTGGCCCTGTTGTATGGGAGCCGACGGCAATTTTTTGCCCAACGCGCTGGTTGACAGGGCATCAGCAGGGAGTACGCACATCACGCTTCCTCGTGTAGCGTACCTATTTTTGGCGGTCTCAGTGGCTCAACCCTCGGAGGCTGCTTTACCCAGGTGGTATTCAGTTTCGAAATTTCCTCGGGCCGATTGCCGGTAATCCTCGCGTTTCGTGCCGTAACATGAACGCTTTTGATTTTAAAAATTGGAATTGCAGTATATGTACAAGGTTTTGAGTATCGCGGTAGCCGCTTTGCTGCTGGCTTCTTGCGATGGGGAATGGGTTAACACTCCGCCAGAAGATAAGAGTGAATACATCTTCTTTGACATCGACAACGCGGAACACGGCTGGGAAGTGGGTTTTGCAGACTACGACAGCGAAACGGTATCCCCAGACCTGTTGAGCTACGGTTTCGAGCAGCTTCCTCCGACCCGGGATGACCTCAGCGGCCTCCGGGTCTCGGGAGATAACCGCAGCTCCGATCTGTTCATGTACATCACCAAACGCTTTTCCGGCTTCGAGCCAAATACCCGCTATGAACTCGCGATGGAGATCATGTTTGCCTCCAATGTCCCGTCCGGTTGCCTGGATGCCAGCGCCTCCCCCGGTGAAGGTGTGACCATCAAGGCCGGCGCCACCACCTTTAAACCCGCGGTGATCGATAATGGCGCCGGTGATTTCTACATGAATCTGGACAAGGGTAGTCAGGTGTCCAGCGGCAGCGACGCGATCGCCATTGGCAATTTTGCCAATTCAAAAACCTGCGAAAGCGGAGATTTTTCCTACGAGGTAAAAGTTCTCCACAACGACGACGATTCCTTTTTTGTAGAAACAAACGATAGCGGAGATCTGTGGATCTTGTTCGGTACCGATTCCGGATTCATGGGCACCACGACCATTTATTATCTCGGTGGTGAAATAAAGGCGACGGAAGTGCTGTAGCCGAGGTGAGCCACTTGCGGATCAGTTTTTGCGATAGATCCCGCTTTTCCCCTCCGGCACCCGGCGGAAGCGTTTGTACTCCCACTGGTACTGCGCGGGCGCTTCCGCGATACAGGACTCTACCCCGCGGTTCAACGCCGCCAGTGACACCTTGATCTCATCACTGAAGATGGCCTGTTCGGCCGGCAGGAATACCAGCTCGAAGCCTTCTTCCTGTCGCTTGCCAAATCCGAAGACCACCTTGCAACCGGTGCGCTGGATCAGGTTATAGGCGAGGGTCATGGTCAGGGTGGGCTGGCCGAAGAAGGGCGCATAATCGCCACCGGAGAGGTCCGGTTCCTGGTCCGGCAGTACACCGACAATACCTCCCTCTTTCAGGGCCTTGAGCAGGGCGCGCACACCGCGCACATTGGTTGGTACCAGATGGGCACCGGTTTTTTCGCGGCCGGCGCGAATCAGGGGGTCGAGTGCGGTAATCTTCGGTGGCGCGTAGAGGCTGGTAGTGGGGCCGACGGTGGCCAGAAACTGGCCGAAAATTTCCCAGTTACCGATATGTGGCGCCAGTACCAGTACACCGCGCCCGTCTTCCACACCATCGCTGAGCAGTTGCTGGTTGCGCACCCGCACGATACTGTCTTCCGAAGCACTCCAGGGCTGACGCCACAGGGTCGCCACCTCGAAACCGGTGATGACGGTGTTGACCACGCTGCTGCGAGCGAGCGTTTCGCGCTCGGCCGCGGGCATTTCTGGATAGCAGCGCTGCAGATTGATGCGGCTTACACGCAGGTTATCGCTGCGGCACCACACCGCCATACGGCCCGCCGCACTGCCAAGGCGGCGCGACCAGCGCAGTGGCAGCCTGCCCACCAGCTTCAGCGCACCCGCTGCCAGTTGCCCTTTGATATCCAAAATCGGTACTTCCTTCTCAAATCCATCGCTGTTGCGAAATTTCATGATCGTGCTCTTTATATAGAGCTTTTGTCGCGCCCGCTGTTTAGTGCGCAACCGCCTGCCGCTATAATTGCGCCCCTTGTCTTTTCACCCAGCTGAAACCGGAGATAGCGGTGTCCGAGCAACAAACCAGCAGTTCTGCCCCAGCGCAGGATCTGAGCACCTTTCAGGGACTGATTTTTACCCTGCAGGAATACTGGGCGCGCCAAGGGTGCGTCATTCTACAGCCTCTGGATATGGAAGTGGGTGCCGGCACCTTTCACCCTGCCACCTTCCTGCGCGCCATCGGCCCGGAAACCTGGAACGCCGCCTATGTACAGCCCTGCCGCCGCCCCACCGACGGCCGCTACGGCGAAAATCCGAACCGACTGCAGCACTACTATCAGTATCAGGTAGTCATGAAGCCTTCGCCGGCCAATATCCAGGACCTGTACCTGGACAGCCTGCGCGCCCTGGGGATCGACCCGGCGGTGCATGACATCCGCTTTGTGGAAGACAACTGGGAATCCCCTACCCTGGGTGCCTGGGGTCTGGGCTGGGAAGTCTGGCTGAACGGTATGGAAGTGACCCAGTTCACCTACTTCCAGCAAGTGGGCGGCCTGGAGTGCTACCCGGTCACCGGCGAGATCACCTACGGTATCGAGCGCATCGCCATGTACCTGCAGAATGTGCAGTCCATCTACGACCTGGTGTGGACCCGCAATGCCGACGGCACCCCGGTGACCTACGGCGACGTGTTCCACCAGAACGAAGTGGAGATGTCCCACTACAACTTCGAGCACGCGGACGTGGAATTCCTGTTCCACACCTTCGATCACTGTGAGCGCGAGAGCCAGCGCCTGATCGAACTGGGGCTGCCGCTGCCGGCCTACGAGCAGGTGATGAAAGCGTCCCACGCGTTCAACCTACTGGACGCGCGCCATGCAATTTCCGTCACCGAGCGCCAGCGTTTCATCCTGCGTGTACGCACCCTTGCCCGTGCCGTGGCCCAGGCCTATTTTGACGCGCGCCACGCCCTCGGCTTCCCGCTGGCGACCGAGCAGGCTCGCAACGACGTACTCGCTCACTTAAATGAAAAGCAGGACGCGCAGAAGGAGAAGAAGTAATGGCTCAGGATTTTCTGGTTGAGCTGGGCACCGAAGAGCTGCCCCCGAAAGCGCTTTCCACTCTGATGCAGGCATTCGCGGATGGTATTGAGCAGGGTCTCAAGGACGCCGAACTCTCCTACGGTTCGGTCAGCGCGTTTGCCAGCCCACGTCGCCTCGCGGTTGCGGTAAACGACCTCGCCGAGCAACAGCAGGATAAACAGATCGAAAAACACGGCCCCGCCGTGGCCGCTGCCTTTGATAAAGACGGCAATCCGTCCAAAGCCGCTGAGGGTTTTGCCCGCGGCAACGGCGTGACCGTCGACCAGCTGGCGCGGGTACAAACCGACAAGGGTGAGCGCCTGGCGTTTATCAGTGAGCAGAAAGGTGAAGCCACCGAAAAACTGCTCGGCGATATCGTCAGCAAGTCCCTCGCGCAGCTGCCGATTCCCAAGCGCATGCGCTGGGGTGCGCGCAAGGAAGAGTTCGTGCGCCCGGTGCACTGGCTGGTAATGCTGTTCGGCAACAAGGTAGTAGACGCGGAAGTGCTGGGCCTGCAAGCCGGCAATATCACCCGTGGTCACCGCTTCCATTGCAATCGCGAACTCACCGTGGCCTCGGCCAACGACTATGTACAGCAGCTGCGTGATCCGGGCTATGTGGTTGTCGACTTTGCCGAGCGCCGCGAAATGATTCGCGAGCAGGTCCAGGCGGAAGCCAACAATGTGAACGGCGAAGCAGTGATCGATGACGAGCTGCTGAACGAAGTTACTGCGCTGGTGGAATGGCCGGTGGCGCTCACCGGGCGCTTCGAAAAACGCTTCCTGGATGTACCGGCGGAAGCGCTGATCTCTTCCATGAAAGAGCACCAGAAATACTTTCACGTGGTGGACGAAGACGGCAACCTGATGCCGTTCTTCATTACCGTATCCAACATTGAAAGTACCGATGCCAAACAGGTTATCGAGGGCAACGAGCGGGTAATCCGCCCGCGTCTTTCGGACGCCGCCTTCTTCTTCGAGACCGACAAGAAAACCAGTCTCGAAGCGCGCCGGGAAAAACTCAAGTCCATCGTGTTCCAGCAGAAACTCGGTACCGTCTACGACAAGACTGAGCGCCTGGCCAAACTGGCGGCGGCGATTGCCGAAAAAATGAATGGCGATTCCGCACTGGCGCAACGCGCCTCGCAACTGTGTAAGTCCGACCTCGTCACCGAAATGGTGTTCGAGTTTGCCGACATGCAGGGAATTGCCGGTTACTACTATGCGGAAAATGACGGCGAACCGCTGGACGTGGCCAAAGCCATGTACGAGCAGTACATGCCGAAATTCGCCGGTGACGAATTGCCGGCCACCGAAACAGGCACCATTATCGCCCTGGCCGACCGTATCGATACGCTGGTCGGTATTTTCGGAATCGGCCAGCCGCCGAGCGGCTCTCGCGATCCGTTTGCATTGCGCCGGGCAAGCCTCGGGGTACTGCGCCTGCTGGTGGAAAAAAATATCGACCTGGATCTGCGCGAACTGCTGACGCTCGCCCGCGATGGCTACCCGCGCACCGCGCTTGCCGAATACGACACGGTGGTTGAGCAGACCCTGGCCTATATGATCGAGCGCTTCCGCGCGCGTTATGAAGATGCCGGTATCAAGGCTGAAGTATTCCTGGCGGTGTCCGCGCGCAAACTGTCTCGCCCGCTGGATATCGACAACCGGGTAAACGCGGTACACAGCTTCAGCCAACTCCCGGAGGCGGAAGCACTGGCCGCGGCCAACAAGCGGGTGTCGAATATTCTCGCCAAACTGGAGGGCCCGGCGCCGAACCAGGTGGATCAGGCACTGCTGCAGGAAGATGCAGAGAAAGCCCTTTACGCAGCGCTGACAGATGCGCAGGGCGCGGTGGCGCCACTGTATGCGGAAGCTCGATTTGAGGAAGGTCTCGCCGGCCTCTCCGGTTTGCGGGAAACGGTCGACAACTTCTTCGACGGCGTGATGGTAATGGCGGACGACGAACAGCTGCGCAACAACCGCCTGGCACTGCTGGCGCAATTGCGCGGCCTCTTCCTGGAAGTAGCAGATATCTCGCTGCTGGCACCGGCCAAGTAAATCGTCACTTCCCATATCTGGCACCCTCTTTGTAGGAGCTTGCCTGCAAGCGAACGGTTTCGTAGTAGAGATCGGTTCGCTTACCGGTAAGCTCCTACAAGGTCGGATTTACCTTTTGAGCAACACAATCCCATGGCCATCATCATTCTCGACCGCGACGGCGTCATCAATCAGCACTCGGAGTACCACGTCCGCAGTGCCGAGGAATGGATTCCTATCGCCGGCAGTATCGAAGCCATGGCACAACTCAGCCAGGCCGGCCACCAGCTGGTCATCGCTACCAACCAGAGCGGCCTTGCTCTCGGCCATTTCGATCTCGACGACCTGGAAGCCATGCACGCAAAAATGCGCGCGCTGGTGGAAGATGCGGGCGGCGAGATAGCCGCGATTTTTTACTGTCCCCACAGCGACGAAGACAACTGTCGCTGCCGCAAACCGAAAACCGGTCTGTTGGACGCCATTGAGGCCGAGTTCGATACCAGCCTGCACGACTGCTATTTTGTCGGCGACCGAATCCCGGATCTGCAATGCGCCGTGGCAAAAGGGTGTAAACCCGTGCTGGTAAAAACCGGGCTGGGTGAAACAACGCTCGCCGGAATTATCCGCGAGCCCGATCCAATGCTGTCAGAAACCCTGCTGATGTCAGACCTCGCTGAGTTTGCCGCGTTCATTCTCGAGCATTCGCCGAAAATTTAGCCTCGTTCCCTCCCCCTTCTGTTTTCATTCATTTATTTATCAGCGGCTATTTTTTCCTGGTAGCACCTGTTCACCAGTTGCCCCTTGTATTCCCATGGGCACTCATAGAACCCGACCGATTCGGTAAATTTGTATATTCGGCCCAGATAACCCAATGTGGTGTTGATCCCGATGAGTTCTTCTGTTGTTCCCTGCTGGGGACCTTCCAGCATTTTTATACCGAAGACGCGTTCCAGAATCATTTTTACAATCAGGCGATCCGGATCTTCCTTTTCGAATGACCACTTTTTGGTTGCAGTATTCAATACCATGGACAAGTCCATCGCGTCGCGGCTGAACATGGATGTGTCCACACCGATCTGTTTCCTTTCTTGCCATGCAATTTCTTTTTCACGGTAATCAATTTCTGCAGTCACGCCGAGTGTCGCTACGCAGGAGGTTACTTCCTGCTCAAGGAGTTTATCGATGCTGGGCCTGTCCGTAAGATCGGCCGTCAACGCTCTCAACTCAGGCTCCATATTCGTTGCCGAATTGCCGCAGGTGATCGGGATACGGAAGACTTCCTTCATCGACACTGTTTCGAAAACCGGTAGGCCGTACTGGTGGAAGTAACTTTCGTCATAATTTGCTGCGTAGTACTCAGCAAAAAATCTTCGGACACCTTTGTTGAATGGAATGATTTTGGACGGTAATCCCGGACCGTCCGCCTTTGCGATCAATAGCTGATTGGGAGCACCCTCGATAAAGTTGTCGATGTCTTTCAGCAGATAGTCAAACAACCCGTTTTCATTGAAGTCGAGGGACGTCATATGAATGGTGGTTTTTTGCCAGGTTTTCAGGCTTTGCCACTGCCATTCGGCCAGATCCGCCGTTGCGTGGAAATTTCCATCTTCACCCTGTATCAGCACCATGGATTGCATGGTGGTTTCATAGATCTCATCGCCCTGACCTTCCAGTACAAATTCCACATCAAACTGCCGGATATACAGATCTGCGCGACCATCGTCGTTCAGGTCGCCGATGTATACCTCGTGATTTCTTCGATCGATAATTGTTCCGGCAAATGCCGACGCATTTATCCACATCGTCAACAGTATCATGAGGGCTATTCGGGGATTCATCACCGGTTTCCTGTCACACTGATTGGGGTCGTCGCATCTACTTTAGTCCACAAGGATTGGCTGGTTGATCGGTTTTCCGGATCTGAGGTCGATGGTACGACGAAATGGGCGGACTACTTTTTGCGGAAATGGGAGAGGCTCTCTCGCCAAGCGCTCGCCAAGAGCGCATCGATGATCGACACCCTTTAAGCCGCACCCGAGCCATAAAAAAAGCCCGGAGATCGTGCGATCTCCGGGCTTCTTCTTTTCGGGCTGTATGCTGAGGTTATAACAGCTCGGCCCACAGATCGTATTCATCGGCGTGGGTGACTTCGGCCCATACCTTGTCGCCCGGAGCCAGTGATGTCTCGCCGTTCAGGTATACCATGCCATCAATTTCCGGGGCGTCTGCCCAGGAGCGGCCAATAGCGCCTTCCTCGTCTACTTCGTCGATCAGCACTTCGATCTTGCGGCCGATTTTCTGCTGCAGGCGCGCGGCACTGATCTGCTGCTGGTGGGCCATAAAGCGCTCCCAGCGCGCCTGTTTGACGTCTTCGGGAACTGCGCCTTCCAGTTCATTGGCCGGAGCACCGTCTACCGCGGAGTATTTGAAGCAGCCAACCCGGTCCAGCTGGGCCTCACTCAGCCAGTCCAGCAGGTACTGGAAATCTTCCTCGGTCTCGCCGGGGAAACCGACGATAAAGGTGGAGCGGATAGTGAGTTCCGGGCAGATCTCGCGCCATTTTTTGATCCGCGCCAACGTCTTGTCTTCAAACGCCGGGCGCTTCATGGCCTTGAGCACCTTCGGGCTGGCGTGCTGGAACGGAATATCCAGATAGGGCAGCAGTTTGCCTTCGGCCATCAGTGGGATCACATCGTCCACGTTCGGATACGGATATACATAGTGCAGGCGCACCCATACGCCCATGGAAGACAGCGCCTCGCACAACTCCAGCATACGGGTCTTCACCGGACGCCCATCCCAGAAATCCAGCTTGTATTTCAGGTCCACGCCGTAGGCGCTGGTGTCCTGGGAAATGACCAGCAGCTCCTGCACACCGGCGTTAACCAGACGCTCGGCCTCGCCCAGTACTTCACCCACCGGACGACTCACGAGTTTGCCGCGCATGCTCGGGATGATGCAGAACGCACAGGAGTGATTACAGCCCTCGGAAATTTTCAGATAGGCATAGTGGCGCGGCGTCAGCTTCACGCCCTGGGGCGGTACCAGATCAATAAACGGGTCGTGATCGGTCTTCGGCGCCACCACCTCGTGTACTGCGTTCACCACCTGCTCGTACTGTTGCGGTCCGGTAACGGACAACACACTGGGGTGCGCCTGGCGAATGGTGTCTTCTTCCACACCCATGCAGCCGGTGACGATCACCTTGCCGTTTTCGTGCAGCGCCTCACCGATCGCATCGAGGGACTCCTGCTTCGCACTGTCGATAAAGCCGCAGGTATTTACCACCACCACATCGGCGTCTTCGTAGGAGGGCACCACCTCGTAACCTTCCATGCGCAGCTGGGTAAGGATGCGCTCGGAGTCCACCGTCGCCTTGGGGCAGCCGAGGGATACGAAACCCACTTTACCCGGTCCGGTTTTCCCCGGCTCTACGACGGTCGCGCCACCAGTCACTGATTTATCTGCACTGCTCATGAGCGTCCTCTAGCGGTGCCATTTGGCAGCCGACAACATTGTTTAAAAAGCGGGCAATTCTAACGGCAGGCCGTGGCCTTGCATAGCGCGCCGTCGCGCGACATCTCTGCAATCGGGGGAAAACGGCGGATGCGGGTCTATGGTTCTTTTTTATAGGGGTTATCGTTGCGGGGATAGCGCGGGGATAGCGCGGGGATAGTCTCTTCAGGTACGCGCAGTCATGAATACCCGACCGACGGTGCAATTGCTACTTGTGTTCCCCGGTTCGGATAACAACAATGGCGCCCCCCGCCTTAACCACCGGAGCCCTCGCCGTGAACCAACTGATACTGAATCCCCGTGCCGAACGCCGCCTCAAGATGGGCCATCTGTGGATCTACAGCAATGAGGTGGATACCAAGCGCAGCCCGCTCAAGGGTCTGGAACCCGGGGAGCAGTGCGAGATTTTAGACAGTAGTGGCAAGGGTCTGGGTTACGCGCTGGTGAATCCCAACCAGCTGATCTGCGGGCGTCTGGTATCCCGTAAGGATCCCTTTACCGCCAAGCAACTCAAGCGCCGCCTGGAAGCAGCGCTGGCGTTGCGTCAGCGCTACTTCCCCCATCCCAGCTACCGCATGGTCTACGGTGATTCCGACGGTTTGCCCGGCCTGGTGGTGGACCGCTTCGGGGATTACCTGGTGGTACAGGTCAGCAGCTGGGGCATGGAGCGCATGCTCGGCAATATTGTCGACGCACTGGTGGCACTGGTTAACCCAAAAGGCATCCTGCTGCGCAACGATCACCAGGGTCGCAAGGTGGAGGAACTGCCGGAAGTATGCGAGGTGGCGCACGGAGACGTACCGCAGATGGTGCCCTTCGAGGAAAACGGAGTAGCGCTGCTGGCACCGGTGTACCAGGGCCAAAAGACCGGCTGGTTCTACGACCACCGCGACAACCGTGCCCGTCTCAATCAGTGGGTAAACGGACTGAACGTCCTGGACCTCTTCAGCTACGCCGGTGGCTGGGGTGTGCAAGCACTTGCTAACGGGGCAGCGCAGGTTACCTGTGTGGATGCCTCCGGCCAGGCACTGGACTGGTGTGAGGAAAATGCGGCACTAAATGGCCGCAAGGATGACCTGGTAACCATCCAGGGCAAGGCAGTGGATGCCATGAAACAGCTCATCGCCGAGGGCCAGCGGTTCGACGCCATCGTTCTGGACCCACCGGCATTCATCAAGCGCCGCAAGGACCAGAAATCCGGGGAGGCCGCTTACCGCCACATTAACGAACTCGCGCTGCGCCTGCTGGAGAAGAACGGCTTGTTAGTGAGTGCTTCCTGCTCCATGCATCTGGAATCCGACACACTGCTCGAGATCCTGCGCGGTGCGGGTCGTCACCTGGACAAAAATATCAGTATTCTCGGCAGCGGCGGCCAGGGCGCCGATCATCCGGTACATCCGGCGATTCCGGAAACCCGCTACCTCAAGGCGCACTTTGTCCATCTGGCAGCAGGTGGCAATTTCTGACCTGACGCTGATTCTATAAACCTGAGTTGCTATTAACCCGAGTTGCTACTGACCCAGCTTCGGGTTCAGGGGCAGCAACCGCGAATCCGCCAGCGCGGCGACCCGGTGCCCCAGCCCCGCCAGATACTCTGCATCACTGGTGAAGGCGAGAAAATCCTGGCGGGATGGGTACCGCACCAGCATCATCAGGTGCCAATGCTCATTATCGGGGCCGATATACATCGCGCCCCCCTCCCCCATAAAAATCACTTCGCCACCATACCGCGCCAGAATCGGACCACTGTGCGCCATATAGCGTTTGTAGGCCACTGCACCTGACACAGGCACGTCGGGCGCGAGATCCGGATTCCCCCGGTAGTCGGCAATTTCGCGAAAGCGCAACAGGTTCAACATCACCACCGGGCCATCGGCCTCCGAAGCACGTAGCACTTCATCAGCCTCCGGCTTAGGGTGCAAATAGCTTTCATCTTCTTGCGTATGCGTCATGTCGTTGTATCCATTCTCTCCATCAGGGGCGGGGACTGTGGTTGCTTCAAGATGGTTACACCGGCTCACTGCGTTGGCCATAACCCCGGACTTCGGGTTCAACAAGTACGCTGCTTCACGATCCGGGTTTGGGGGTAGATCGCCGGCAAGCTACGATTCCTTGTCCGTGAACACTGCGGAGTACCCATGCTGAGACCGCTTCAGGAAGCAGATATCGAGCGCCTTTCACAGTTGTGGCTGCATCTGGCCTGCGGCAGCCACCCCAGCCTGCCAGTCAGGTTCTGGACACTACAGGGCCGCGCGTTTCGTCGGCAGCTGGTGACCCAGTGCCGAAACCAGCGGCTGTTGGGTGAATCAACAGGTAGCAACCACTGGGTATATACCCGCGCCGGAAGCAATATCGCGGAAGGAATGGTGACCATTACTGACAACGTTCTGATCCAAACCATTTTTGTTTCTCCCGCAGTACAGCGCTGTGGCGTGGGCAGTGAACTGATGGCGCAGGCCAAGTTCGGGCGGCTACAGTTGGAAACCCGGGTACTCGAGGAAAACCTGCACGGCCGCTATTTCCTGCAGCAGCACGGGTTCACGGAAACCGAGCGCCGCTTCAGCACAGATGCAGGACAGCACGAAATATGGATGAACTGTAAGATTTCCATTCCTGCGGTCGCCTGACCTGCACCATTGCCACCCAATTTTCAGGTATAAAAAAACCCGATAGGCCAAGACCCACCGGGTTTTTCAGCGCAGACAGAAAACCGGGTTACACGTCCAGGTTTTCCACCGCCAAGGCATTGCTCTCGATAAACTCCCGGCGCGGCTCGACCTGG
The DNA here is from genome assembly GCF_029869925.1 of Microbulbifer bruguierae. NCBI lineage: Bacteria > Pseudomonadati > Pseudomonadota > Gammaproteobacteria > Cellvibrionales > Microbulbiferaceae > Microbulbifer > Microbulbifer bruguierae. The sequence goes on from NZ_CP118605.1 coordinate 2,717,191, forward strand.
TCCCCCATGAGGCAGGTAAAGATCTGGTCGGCAGCAATGGCATCCTCCACGGTTACCTGCAGCATACGACGGGTTTCCGGATTCATGGTGGTATCCCACAACTGCTCCGGGTTCATTTCACCCAATCCTTTATAGCGCTGGATACTGTACCCGCGGCGGCTCTCGCTCATCAGCCAGAACAGGGCTTCCGGGAAGCTGGTGACCGGCTGCTGCTTTTCACCGCGCTGGATATAGGCGCCCTCTTCCAGCAGATCCTGCATTTTTTCGCCCAGCTGGCAGATGGCCCGGTACTCAGCGGATTCGAAGAATTCATGGCTGACGGTGTATTTACTGCTGACACCGTGGGCAACGATATCCACCGTAGGCAGGTACAGATTGCGTTCAGTATCCAGGGTCACCGAGACCTGATGGCGGCGACCACCACCCTCTCCCTGACGCTCCAGGAGCTCCTGCAGCTGTTGGGTCCACTGTTGTATCCCGACCTCTGACTGCAGCTCCTCCGGCTTCACAGCGGGCAGGTAAACCATGCTCTGCAGCACTTCCTGTGGGTACAGGCGGGACAGGCGATCAATGGTCGCCATTACCGAGCGGTACTCTTTGACCAGAGATTCCAGTGCGGTGCCGGAAAGGCCCGGCGCTTCCGGATTGACGAACAGCGTGGCGCTTTCCAGGGCAGCATTGGTCAGGAACTGCGTCAGTGCCGCCTCATCCTTCAGGTACTGCTCCTGCTTGCCTTTGCCAATCTTGTACAGGGGTGGCTGGGCGATATAAATATGTCCGCGCTCGATCAGCTCAGGCATCTGCCGGAAGAAGAAAGTCAGCAGCAGTGTACGAATGTGGGCACCGTCGACGTCAGCATCCGTCATGATAATGATGGAGTGATAGCGCAACTTGTCCGGATTGAACTCGCTTTTGCCGATGCCACAGCCCAGCGCGGTAATCAGTGTGCCCACTTCGGCACTGGACAGCATTTTGTCGAAACGGGCCTTTTCCACGTTCAGGATCTTACCCTTCAGCGGTAGAATCGCCTGGGTGCGGCGATCACGCCCCTGCTTGGCGGAACCACCGGCGGAGTCACCCTCCACCAGGTAAAGTTCGGACAGCGCGGGATCCTTCTGCTGGCAGTCCGCCAGCTTGCCAGGCAGTCCGGCAATGTCCAGGGCGCCCTTGCGGCGGGTCATCTCACGGGCTTTGCGCGCGGCTTCACGGGCGCGCGCGGCATCGATCATCTTGCCGACAACCGCCTTCGCTTCCTGGGGATTTTCCAGCAGATAGTCGTTAAACGACTGCCCCATCTCCTGCTCCACCGCAGCCTTCACTTCTGAGGAAACCAGCTTGTCTTTGGTCTGGGAAGAGAATTTGGGATCCGGGACCTTGACTGAAATAATCGCGGTCAGGCCCTCACGGGCATCGTCGCCGGTCGTGGCAACCTTGTCTTTTTTACCAACACCCTCTTTTTCGATGTAGTTGTTCAAACCCCGGGTCAACGCGGCGCGGAATCCTGCCAGGTGGGTACCACCATCGCGCTGGGGGATATTGTTGGTATAACAGAAAATATTTTCCTGGAAGGAATCATTCCACTGCAGGGCAACTTCGACGGAGATACCGTCTTCGCGCTGATTCTGGAAATGGAGAACCTTGTTGATAGGGGTCTTGTTCTGATTCAGGAATTCCACAAATGCACGCAGACCGCCCTCGTATTCGTACACTTCCTCTTTGCCACTGCGCTCATCCCGCAGCACGATACGGACGCCGGAGTTCAGGAAGGAAAGCTCACGCAAGCGTTTGGCCAGTTGCTCGAAGTGGAACTCGATATTGGAGAAGGTTTCCGCGGAAGGCTTAAAGTGAACGGTGGTACCGGTGCTCTCGCTGTCCCCAACGACCGCCAGTGGCGCCTGAGGCACACCGTGCCGATAGACTTGCTCATGGATCTTGCCGCCGCGACGAATGGTCAGCTTGAGATCTGCGGACAGGGCGTTCACTACCGATACGCCCACCCCATGCAGGCCACCAGACACCTTATAGGTATTGTCATCAAACTTACCACCGGCATGGAGTACAGTCATGATCACTTCCGCGGCGGAAACCCCCTCCTCCGGATGCAGTTCCGTAGGAATTCCACGACCGTTGTCTGAAACGCTGACGGATTCGTCCGGATGGATAATCACGCGAATTTCGTCGCAGTGTCCCGCCAGGGCCTCATCAATGGAGTTGTCCACGACCTCAAACACCATATGGTGGAGGCCAGTGCCGTCATCGGTATCGCCGATATACATTCCCGGGCGCTTGCGCACCGCATCCAGGCCTTTCAGCACCTTGATGCTACTGGAATCGTAGTTATTCTCTTGCGACATTCTGTTGCTCCATTAACGCCGGCACTGCCAGGCCATTCAGTCTTAAATATTCTCTCAGGTGAGTCTCAAGGTCCGCAGTCCCCAAGTCACGCCGAATCCGTTTATTCCGTCAGATCATCTACTGTTCGTATCTTTCCATGTTCCACGTGGAACATTTTTGGGGTATCCCAGGGGGGCGGCAACGCTAGCCAAGGCTGCACCGTCACCTGAGCCTCAATCCCGGTTACCAGCACCTGGCTGGCACAATCACTTACCCAGCGGGCGAACAGCTGCTGATTGTGCTGATCGAGCTCTGCAGGCAGGTCATCGACAAGAAAAACCGGCTTGTTGTCACCGCTGACTACTACCGCCGCCATCGCCGTTCGCAATGCGCAGACGGCCATTTTTTGCTGCCCCCGCGAAAGAACCGCATGCGCTGGCTGACCATGAATCACGAATCGCAGATCTGCACGGTGCGGCCCGGACCGCGTAAATCCCTGCGCAACATCCCCGGACAAAGACTCGGACAAGGCAGCCTGTAAACCGGTACCCTTTTTCCAACCACTGCGATAATGCAGTTCGAGATCGCCAAATACGGCCCCAGGAAGGTCCTCCAGGCGCTCGCGAAATAGATCGGCCAGACGGTCAAATACACCACGGCGAAGACCGTCTACCTGCTCTCCACTGGCAACCAACTGCTGGTCCCAGGGGGCAAGCAAATTGGTGTCGATTTTACCACGACGAAGCAGTGCATTGCGCTGCTTCAATGCGCTTTGGTACACCTTCCAGTGCAAAGCAAACGAATGTTCCACGTGGAACACTGTCCAATCCAGCAACTGCCGGCGCACGCCGGGACCACCATCCAATGCCGCAAAACTTTCGCTGTCGATAACCTGTAGCGGCAGGCAGGCCGCCAGCTGTGAGCTGGTTTCTGCCGGTGACTGGTTGATCCGGATACGCCCCTGACCATCTCGACGTTTCTCCACACCCATGGTCACGCCACTGTAAAGCCGTCCGAAAACTGCGAGCGCGTCAGCGCCATGAGTGATGACCGCTTGCGCCTGCCGGGAACGGAATGAACGACCACTGGCAAGCATATGAACCGCCTCCAGCAATGAAGTCTTACCCTCACCGTTGGCACCACAAAACAGATTCACCGCCGGTGCGAGCTGCAGATCTGCGGCAGAAATATTACGAAAGTTACTCAGCACCAACCGGCTCAATGCCATTGGCAACCCCTGATCTACAAGAATTCGACATAAAAAAACCGCCACCCTTACGGGGCGGCGGTTTTAAATCCAGGCCTGTAGGCGGCTCGATTATTGCGAAAAATCAGCACAAACAGCCGCCAGCCAGCCAGAAAAACACCCATTGGCGTCATCAGAGCCGCATAGGCATGATGACGTAGACAGAGTCTCCGTTCTCTGGTTGCTGCAGCAGCGCACTGCTGTTGGCATCACCCAGGCCAATACGGATCTGATCGCTGTGAATAGCACCGGTTACGTCCAGCAGATACCCGACGTTGAAACCGATTTCCAGTGGCTCTCCGTGATAATCCACAACCAGCTGCTCTTCCGCTTCTTCCTGTTCCGGGTTATTGGCCACGATCTGCAGCAAACCCTCGGAGACCTGCAGACGCACGCCGCGGTATTTTTCATTGGACAGGATAGCAGCACGCTGAAACGCCTGCCGCAGAGCCAATCGGTCGGCAAAAATTTCATTGCCCGCGCCCCTTGGCAATACCCGCTCATAATCCGGGAACTTGCCATCCACCAGCTTGGAGGTAAACGTGAAGGGGCCACTGTTCACACGAATGTGGTTGTTACCCAGGACCACCTCGGCACTGGTATCAGTATCCTCCAGCAGTCTGGCCAGCTCCAGTACGCCCTTGCGGGGCACGATGGCCTGAACCGGCGCTTCTACATTCAACCCCGGCGCATCGCGATCGCAAAGCGCCAGCCGGTGGCCATCGGTGGCTACCGCACGCAATTGCTGCGGACGACATTCAAGCAGCAGGCCGTTCAGGTAATAACGCACATCCTGCTGCGCCATGGCAAAGCCGGTGGCCTCGATCAGGCGACGAATCTCCCGCTGGGAAATGGAAAAACGGCTCTGCGCGGTGGTTTCATCCTGATTGGGGAAATCACTGGCCGGCAGTGTCGACAACTGAAAGCGGCTGCGACCACTGCGCAATACCAGGCGCTCGCCGTCGCGCTCGAACTTGAGTTCGGCGCCATCTGGCAGCGAGCGACAGATGTCCAGCAGCTTGCGCGCCGGAACCGTAACCTCGCCTTCCATTTCTACCGGTTGCTCAAGCGGTAGACGACCGACAATCTCCACTTCCAGATCGGTGCCGGTCAGCGAAAGCTCCTGCCCCTGAAGCTGCAGGAGCACGTTAGCCAGTACCGGTAATGTCTGACGTTTTTCCACCACGCCGGCAACCAGCTGCAGTGGCTTCAACAGGGCATCACGGCTTACGCTAAATTTCATAATTATTGCCTTGATCTTGTTCTGGTCTTTAATCGTTTAGCAACGGCCCCCGCTACCCGCAGAAGCCAATACAAAGTTTCGTTAATCAGGTAGTGAGGGAGCGGGTCAACAGGCGAACATCTTCGCGAATATCACCATCAGACTCCTGCAGCTCCTTAATCTTGCGGCACGCGTGCAACACGGTAGTGTGGTCCCGACCACCAAAGGCATCACCGATTTCCGGCAGACTGTGGTTGGTCAACTCTTTCGCCAACGCCATCGCCACCTGTCGCGGCCGCGCCACAGAGCGGCTGCGCCGCTTGGAGAGCAGGTCCGCCACTTTGATCTTGTAATACTCTGCCGTTACCCGCTGAATATTATCGATACTCACCAACCGGTCCTGCAGGGCGAGCAGGTCTTTTAGTGCCTCGCGTACCAGAATATCGTCAATCGCGCGACCGGTGAACTGGGCATTCGCGATCACCCGGCGCAGCGCACCCTCAAGTTCCCGCACGTTGGAACGGATCCGCTGAGCGATAAAGAAAGCGGAATCATGAGGTAAATCGACACCCACCTGCTCCGCTTTTTTCATCAGGATGGCGACCCGGGTTTCCAGCTCCGGCGGCTCAACGGCCACCGTGAGCCCCCAGCCGAAACGGGATTTGAGCCGCTCCTCGAGTCCATCGATTTCCTTGGGATAGCGGTCACAGGTGAGGATGATCTGCTGCCCGCCTTCCAGCAGTGCATTGAAGGTATGGAAGAACTCTTCCTGGGAGCGCTCCTTGCCGGCAAAGAACTGGATATCGTCGATCAACAGTGCGTCTACCGAACGGTAATAGCGCTTGAAGTCGCTGATCGCGTTTAGCTGCAACGCCTTGACCATATCCGCCACAAAGCGCTCGGAGTGCAGATACACCACCTTCGCGTTGGGGTTACGATCCACCAGCGCGTTGCCCACCGCGTGCATCAGGTGGGTTTTACCCAGGCCCACACCGCCATAGATGAATAGTGGATTGTAAGCGCCACCCGGGTTATCGGAAATCTGCTGCGCAGCGGCCAATCCCAACTGGTTGGACTTGCCCTCTACAAAAGAAGCAAACGTGAAGCCGCGATTGAGGGAGCTGCCATGCTTGATCGCCCCCTCCACCTCAACCTTGCGCTGTGGCACGGGCAGAATTGTCTGCATCGGCGTCGAGACCACATCACTACCGGTCTGTAAATCTGCAGGAAGGCGCTCTGCGGGCGTCAGCGAATCAACGCCCGCCTCTTCTGCGGCGAGATTACGCACTTCGTTCCGGACTTCTGCGGAAATCGATCCACCAGAGCCGCCCATACCACCGCCAAAGCCATTGCCCGACACGGGATAGGATGCATGCGAAGATGAAAAGGAATTGCCACCACCGTGACCACGCTGCGATGCCGCCGCGGGTGCAGCGTAATCACTGCGCCCATTGCCATAACCCGTATAGCCAGGCCCTTCAGGCGAGAAAGCTCCTCCAGACTGATCGACCGCACCCAGATTGCGGCGAAAACGGGACGCGCGACGATCCAGCGCAATCACTTCAACCAACAGGGCACGCCCGGCAAATTGCTGGGTAAGCTCGCGAATGCGATCAAGAAACTTATCGCTCACCCAGTTGAGGATAAAGCGATTTGGCGCCACCAGACGCAGCTCCGCCTCGGAACTGTCGTCGCTGACGCGCAGCGGCCGAATCCAGGTATTGAACTGCTGCGGCGGCAGCTCATCCTGTAAACAGGCAGCACACTGCTTCCAGACGGAATCAGACAAGGAACCCCCTAACGATGAATCGGAGTGCAAAAATTGCGCAAAAAACCGCAACCACCCCCGAAAAAGTGGCCGACAGTATATCGGTTGCACCCTGGGTTATCCACAATTTTTCAGAAAATGGGGACAACTTTTTCGACAGAAAGCCTTGCAATTTCAAACACTTGAACAAAAAGCGAGCAAGCGGTGCGGATAACCACAATGGATTATCCACAAGCAGCTGTGGATATCTTGGGGTAAACCGGTGAACCGTCACGAATACCCACGTATTAACAACAGTTTACGAAAGTGTTGCCAACTTCCAGCTTCCGTACCTTATAAAGGAAGCAACCAAACCCAATCAGATAAAGGGGCATTTCCTGCATCACAATCCACCGATTGCATTGCTTTAGCTGGTTTCTTTCTATACAATCCGCCGCCTTCGCAGCGCATAGCCCGCTCCGAAGTCTGCCCAAAGGGCACACCGCAACGGGCTATTGCCGCACGCGGTCCAGATTACGCAAACATCCAGGACATTAACTCCGGGACCAACCTCCAGGTAGTAACAACATGAAACGTACATTTCAGCCCAGCAACTTGAAGCGCAAGCGCACCCACGGTTTCCGTGCTCGTATGGCCACCAAGAACGGCCGTAAAGTACTGGCTCGTCGTCGCGCCAAAGGCCGCAAGGTTCTGTGCGCCTAAGATTGCCGCTCCGCGAGCAAGCTTAAATACCGCATCTGAATCCTTATGCAGTGCCCACGCAGCGACTTCGCCTTCGCCAAGCCGCTGCGGCTGCTCAATGCGGCGCAATATCGCGCCGTTTTTGACTGTGCTCCCGTACGCGCAGCACAGCCCCAATTCCTGATCCTCGCCCGCCCCAACGATCTCGATCATCCGAGACTCGGTCTGGTTATTGCCAAAAAACACGTTCGCAACGCCTGCGACCGCAATCGCATCAAGCGTATTGCGCGGGAAACCTTTCGTCTGCGCCAGCATGAACTCTTTCCGTTGGACGCTGTAGTTCTCGCCCGTGGCGGTGCCGGCGAACTGGACAATGCCGCGCTGGGCAAAATCTTCAACAAGCTGTGGCGAAAACTGGATCAGCGGGCCCGCAACCCGCAACCGGAAAATGCGAGGCCACCCCAGCCATCCCGCGGCAAGGCCCGCCGGGACAAAAAGAAGACGTCTCCGGCACCGGCCCCTCAGCCAACCCCCGAACAGCCTGGAGGCACCCAGTGACCTGGCTAGCGATCAAGTTGATCCACCTCTACAGACTGATTGCCAGTCCCTGGGTGGGCAACCAGTGTCGCTTTTATCCCACTTGCTCCCGCTATGCCGAAGATGCACTAAATACCCACGGATTCTGTAAAGGGGGTTATTTAACCGTGCGTCGGCTTATAAAATGCCACCCTTGGCACCCGGGGGGGCTGGATTATGTTCCCTCCGCACCGCACCAACAAAAAACCACGGCGGCAGAACAAACACCGCCCTGCAACAAGGCTAACAAATAGAATGGATTGGCAACGCTATACGCTGGTCGGCGGAATCGCCGCAGTTCTACTGGCGCTGGTTTACCAGTGGAACGATTTCAAGGAACAGCACACCCCCGCTCTGGATCAGAAAACCGTAGTGCGCCACCAGGCAGACGCTACCGACACTCTGCCCAGCAGCCAATCCCCGACGATCACCACCAGTGGTACCGGCGGTGCTCTGCCGGAAGGTAACTCCGTGCCGGAAGTTGGCGCTGGTGTGCAGGCGAAACTGATCGCGGTAAATACCGATACCCTGAGCCTGCTGATCGACCCCAATGGCGGTGACATCGTTAAAGTCGCGCTGCGCAAGTATTACGAAAAGCTCAACACGCCGGACCGACCGCTGATCCTGCTTAACCAAACCCGCAGCCATACCTACATCGCCAAAAGTGGCCTGGTTGGCGGTAACGGTAGCTGTACTGCCGGACGCCCGCTGTTCAGCAGCGATGCCTCCGAATACGCGCTGCAGGAAGGCAAGGACACACTCACCGTGGACCTGAAGCAGACGCAAAACGACATCAGCTTCACCAAGCGCTTCACGTTCACCCGCGGTGATTACCTGGTGAAGGTCTCCTATCTTGTGGACAACGGCCGCAGCAAACCTCTGCTCGCCGGCATCTGTGGTGAGATCGTTCGGGACAGCCTTGAGCCGCCGGTCGACGTGGGCATCGGCGTATCGCCATTCCTCGGCGCAGCCCTGCATACCAGCGAAGAGAATTACTACAAGCAGGATTTCGAGGACATCACCAAGAAACCCACCACCGAGACGATTGAGGGCGGCTGGGTCGCCATGGTGCAGCATTATTTCCTGAGCGCCTGGGTTCCGAATCAGCAGGAACAGAATACTTTTGAGCTTCGCTCCGCCGGCAACGGCCTGTACAACATGGGCTTTACCAGCCCCCAGCTGCGCGTCGAGCCGGGTCAGCAGGGTACCGTTGAAGCCTCCTTTTACGTTGGCCCCAAGGACGTCTACCGCCTGGAGGAAATTTCCCCCTATCTGGACCTGACCGTCGATTACGGGTGGCTGTGGTGGCTGGCGAAGCCGATGTTCCGGGTGCTCAACTGGATCCACGAACACATTGTGGATAACTGGGGCTGGTCAATCATTCTGCTGACCGTGTTCATCAAGGCGCTACTGTTCCCGCTGTCCGCCGCAGGCCTCCGGTCCATGGCGCGTATGCGCAAGTTTGCTCCGCAGATGAAGAAACTGCAGGAGCAGTACAAGGACAACCGCCAGAAGCTGGCGGAAGAAACCATGAAGCTGTACCGCCGGGAGAAGATCAATCCGGTGGGCGGCTGTCTGCCACTGTTGCTGCAGATGCCGGTCTTTATCGGTCTGTACTGGATGCTGATGGAGACGGTTGAACTGCGTCATGCACCCTGGATCGGCTGGATCCATGACCTGTCGGTAAAAGACCCCTACTTCATCCTGCCGGTGATCATGGGGGCGAGTATGTGGTTTATGCAGAAGCTGAATCCGCAGCCCACCGACCCAACCCAGGCGAAGATCATGCAGCTGATGCCGGTCATGATGACCTTCTTCTTCCTGTGGTTCCCGGCTGGCCTGGTACTCTACTGGATCGCGAACAACCTGATCTCGATTGCACAGACGTGGTTTATCAACAAGCAGGTTGAGGCGGCGAGCAAGTAAATCACTTCATTTCAGGAAGATTCCCCAGGGCCGCAACAAGCGGCCCTTCTTCTATCTGACTTTTGGATAAACTCAGAACATGTCCCAGCAAAGCCTCAACAAAGACACCATCGCCGCCGTTGCCACCCCGCCCGGGCGCGGGGGCATTGGTGTGATCCGCCTGTCCGGCCCACGGGCCCGGGAAATCGGCGAGCAGCTGTGTGGCAAAACCTTCAAACCCCGCTTTGCCCACTACTGCGACTTCACCCACGCCGGGCAACTCCTGGATCAGGGGCTGGCGCTGTACTTCCCAGGGCCCAACTCGTTTACCGGTGAAGACGTGGTGGAATTGCAGGGTCACGGTGGCCCGGTGATTCTGGACACGCTGATTTCCGCCCTGCTGAACATGGGTGCACGCCAGGCCCGACCCGGAGAATTTTCCGAGCGCGCGTTTCTCAACGACAAGCTGGATCTGGCCCAGGCCGAGGCGATTGCGGACCTGATTGACGCCGGCAGCGCTCAGGCGGCGCAAAACGCACTGCGCTCCCTACAGGGTGTTTTTTCCGAAAAAATCGAAGAATTAGCCACTCAACTTACCCATTTGCGCATCTACGTCGAAGCATCGATTGATTTTCCGGAAGAGGAAATCGATTTCCTCGCTGACGGCAAGGTGGCGGCAGATATTGAAGCGCTCCTTGTACAACTGGACCGGGTGGAAGCCCAGGCCCGCCAGGGAACCATCATGCGCGAGGGGATGCAGGTGGCGATTGCCGGTAAACCCAACGCCGGCAAGTCCAGCCTGCTCAATGCACTCGCCGGCAAAGACACCGCCATCGTCACCGATATCGCGGGCACCACCCGGGACGTACTGCGAGAGCACATTCATATCGAGGGAATGCCGCTGCATATCGCCGATACCGCGGGATTGCGGGAATCACCGGACCAGGTGGAGCAGATTGGTATGCAGCGGGCCTGGGAGGAAATACGCCATGCGGACAGAGTACTGCTGGTGGTGGATGCCGCCGAGCTGCACAGCCTGGATCCAGACGCCGCCTGGCCGGACTTCACCCGTCAGCTACCGGACCTGGAGAAGCTCACCCTGGTGGTGAACAAGATCGATCTGACGGACTACACGCCAGGCCTGCAGGCGCACAGTGACGGCGTGCCAACGGTTGCCATCAGCGCCAAGACCGGTGCGGGAATCGAAGCACTGCAACAGCACCTGAAACAATGTATGGGATATCAGGCCGGTACCGAGGGAAGCTTTAGCGCACGCCGGCGCCATCTCGACGCGCTGGCCAGAGCCCGCGCCTACATCCTCGAAGGCCAGGCGCAGTTAACCGCCAGCGGCGCAGGCGAGCTTTTGGCGGAAGATCTGCGCCAGGCCCAGCAGGCCCTGGGAGAAATTACCGGTGCCATGTCCGCAGACGAGCTGCTGGGGAAGATTTTCGGCAGCTTCTGCATCGGCAAGTAATCCCCACTTTGGGGTGGACCGTTTGGTCTACCCCCAAACAAACCTGCACCGGCCCCCTTCCGCCTCGCTGGCCACGCCCGACTACAACGCCTCATAAGACACCTCTTACCCCTGTGTCACGCGATACCAATTACGCGATCACCAGAACGACTGTCACGTGCTGAAACCGTCTACATCCACTCCCCCGCAACACCACAGGAGTTGCCCACACAAATCCACAAGGTTATCCAGATGGCCGCCCTGTGTGGCACCCATTAACAGTTAGTTATCCCGGAAACCCACATGGTTATGCACAACACAGCGAGGAAAGTGCCTGCTTTTTAAGGTGTGTGGATAAACTGGGGGAGAAAAGCAGGGGATTCCGGGTACGGCGCCGGGGATAAGTTGGCAATCACGGATATCTGCCCAAAGTTATCCCGTCTGTCCACATCCCTCTACAACGCTTATCCCTGCTCCGATGCAGGGGTTACTGCACCAGTTGTCATCATCATAAGATGTTGTTTTATAAGAGATTTTTATCCTTATACATAAAATGGCCGCCCCTAATAATTACAATAAATATAAACACATACATATACCTAGGTATGTATAACTTTATTTATGAATAAGAAAACAGATCGAAAGGAAAATTCACTGTGCCGCTTTTTTGCACAGCGTAAGGTGCCTATAATGTGCGGCCGAATTTTTACTTGTCCCACTGAGGTAACCCATATCATCTGGTTACCCATCGAGGCCACAGCGTACTGCTGCTCTCGAAAATCCAAATTTGCGTGTCGCTATCCCAGAGCTGGAATCTTATGGACTACCCCACACAGTACGATGTCATCGTCATAGGCGGCGGCCATGCCGGTACCGAAGCGTGCCTGGCAGCTGCGCGCATGGGGGTACGCACCCTGCTGCTGACGCACAACATCGAGACGCTGGGGCAGATGTCCTGCAACCCTGCCATCGGCGGTATTGGCAAAAGCCACCTGGTCAAAGAGGTGGATGCCCTGGGCGGCGCCATGGCCACCGCCACCGATCTCGGCGGTATCCAGTTCCGGGTTCTGAATGCCCGCAAGGGACCGGCGGTCCGCGCCACCCGCGCCCAAGCCGACCGCGCGCTGTACAAGGCGGCGATTCGCAATATTCTCGAGAACCAGCCGAACCTGGATATCTTTCAGCAGGCTGCGGACGATCTGATCGTCGAAAACGACCGTGTCCGCGGTGTGATAACCAATGCCGGCATCCGCTTCCGCGGCAACACGGTGGTGATCACCGCGGGTACGTTCCTTGGCGGGCGTATCCATATCGGCCTGGAAAACCACTCTGGCGGCCGCGCCGGCGATCCCCCCTCCATTGCCCTGGCCGAGCGCCTGCGCGCGCTGCCGTTCCGTGTGGAGCGTCTGAAAACCGGTACTCCGCCGCGTATCGATGCGCGCTCGGTGGATTTCTCCGGCCTTGAGGAGCAGTGGGGTGATGCGCCTCTGCCGGTGATGTCCTACCTGGGCAATCGCGCCCAGCACCCGCGCCAGGTGTGTTGCTGGATCACGCACACCAATGAGCGGACTCACGAGATCATCCACGGCGGCCTGGACCGATCGCCCATGTACTCCGGGGTAATCGAGGGCATAGGCCCGCGCTATTGCCCGTCCATCGAGGACAAGGTGCACCGCTTCGCGGACAAGAACAGCCACCAGATCTTTATCGAGCCAGAGGGCCTGAGCACCCACGAGCTCTACCCCAATGGCATCTCCACCAGCCTGCCCTTCGACGTGCAGATGAATCTCGTGCGCTCCATCAAGGGCTTTGAAAACGCGCATATCACCCGCCCGGGTTACGCTATCGAGTACGATTTCTTCGACCCGCGGGACCTGTTGCCGTCGCTGGAAACCAAATTCATTGCCGGGTTGTTCTTCGCCGGACAGATCAATGGCACCACCGGCTACGAAGAAGCAGCGGCCCAGGGACTGCTGGCGGGCGCCAATGCTGCGCTGCTCGCCCAGGACAAAGACGCCTGGTCCCCGCGCCGCGACGAGGCCTATCTCGGCGTGCTCGTGGATGACCTGATCACCAGTGGCACCAAAGAGCCTTACCGCATGTTCACCAGCCGTGCGGAATATCGCCTGCTGCTGCGCGAAGACAACGCGGACCTGCGCCTGACCGAGACCGGTCGCGCGCTGGGGCTGGTGGACGATGTACGCTGGCAGGCGTTCTGCGAGAAACGCGAAACCATCGAGCGTGAACAGCAGCGGTTGAAAGAGACCTGGATTCAGCCCGGTAGTGACGCCGCCAAAATTGTCGAGCAGAAATTGCCCCAGGCACTGGGTCGGGAATACAGCCTGATAGACCTGTTGAAGCGCCCGGAGCTGGAGTACGCCGATGTCGCGAGCCTCAGAGGTGAGCCGGTGACGGACGAGCAGGTTGCGGAGCAGGTTGAAATATCGGTCAAATATGCTGGTTATATCGACCGCCAGCGGGATGAAATCGAGCGCCTGCAGGCCTACGAAGACACGCCCTTGCCCGTCGATTTTGATTATGCCGCGGTTTCCGGGCTTTCCAACGAGGTGATCCAGAAACTGTCCGACGCGCGCCCGGACACCCTAGCGCGCGCCGGTCGTGTGCCCGGGGTAACCCCCGCAGCGGTCTCGCTGTTGTTGATCCAGCTGAAGAAGCGCGGCTTGCTCACTCGCAAGAAGGCAGTCTGAGCCAGCGGCAGACCACTGAAATTTGAACGGAAGGCTCAGCTGCCGGTAATGGTTTCCGAGACCTTCCGCGAGAGGGACCTCGCGGAAGAGCCCCCATGGATGGGTTCACGGCGTGTCTCGGAAACCATCACCCATAGCTGAGCCGCTACAGAACCAGCGACGAAGCCCGATCTATAGGGCCTGGAACCTCGAAATCCCAATGGAACATTTCCGCTCCCGATTGAACCAAGCCGCAGAACAGTTAAACCTGGATCTGACCGAGGAACAGCAGGACAAACTGCTGGACTACCTGGACCTGTTTGCCCGCTGGAACTCCGCCTACAACCTCTCCGCCGTACGCAATCCCGCGGAGATGCTCGAGCGCCATATCATCGACAGCCTGAGCGTGGTAAACCTGTGCGGCACCAGCGCCGAAGACCAGTCCCCCCTGATCGATGTCGGTTCTGGAGGCGGTCTGCCGGGGATTCCCCTGGCCATCGTGCACCCTGAGAGGCCTATAAGCCTGCTTGACAGCAACGGCAAGAAATCCCGTTTCCAGTTCCAGGTCGCCAGCCAGCTCAAGCTTGCCAATATCAACGTGGTAAACCAGCGGGTGGAGGCCTACAAGCCCGAGACCCCCTACGCCGGTGTGGTCTCCAGAGCCTTTGCTTCGCTTCAGGATATGGTGAGCGGCAGTGAGCACTTGCTTGCCCCTGGAGGGCGGTTTTATGCGATGAAAGGCAAGATCCCGGAAGATGAGTTGAGTGCATTGCCAAAAGGGATTAAGGTCGTCGAGCTGCACACCCTGCAAGTGCCGGGCTGCGATGCAGAGCGCCACCTGATCGTCCTTTCCCGCGAGGCGTGAACCGGCGAATCGCCGACAGCTTCTGCGGAATGCACAGTCAGGCGTCATCGAGACAGGGCGTGAATTCAACACCTGCGCACCGGGCCAACGTCCCTGGGTGCGCTTAGCTGCCGCGTCTTCCGGTGAACCCGGCCTAGCGGCGAGCCCGGAAGGACAGAGGAAGCTGCCCTCCCGGGAATAACAGGATCAGAACCTTGAGCAAGATTTTTGCGGTAGCGAACCAGAAAGGCGGCGTTGGCAAAACCACCACCTGCGTCAACCTGTCGGCCTCCCTTGTCGCCAGCAAGCGGCGGGTGTTGCTGATCGACCTCGATCCCCAGGGTAACGCCACCATGGGCAGCGGTGTCGACAAGAGTGAGCTGCAGCTATCGAGTTATGACGTGCTTGCCAGCCTGCTGCCGCCGCGCAAGGCCATTGTCCAGACTTCCAGTGGCTATGACCTGATGCCGGCCAACATCGACCTCTCGGCCGCCGAGGTGGAATTGCTGGAAATGGACGGTCGCGAATCCCGCCTGCGCCAGGCGCTGGTGGAGATCAGTGACGATTATGACTACATCATCATCGACTGCCCGCCGTCTCTCAACATGCTCACCGTCAACGCACTGTGTGCCGCTGGCAGTGTGTTGATCCCCATGCAGTGTGAGTATTACGCACTCGAGGGGCTGTCGGCACTGATTGATACCATCACCCAGATCCAGAAGGCCGCCAATCCGGGTCTCAAGATCGAGGGCATACTGCGCACCATGTACGATCCGCGCAACAGCCTTACCGGCGATGTGTCCGATCAGCTCAATGAATACTTCGGCGACCGCCTCTACCGTACGTGCATTCCCCGCAATGTGCGCCTGGCGGAAGCGCCCAGCTTCGGCAAGCCGGCGCTGGAATACGACCGCACTTCCAAAGGTGCCATCGCCTATCTCGCCCTTGCCGGCGAGATCACCCGTCGCGAAAGTACGGCCAAGCACGACAATCACAATAGTGGTCCCCGCCCGGTAGCGGAAGCGGTTTGAGACTGAGGTAAGAGACTTATGGCCGCGAAACGCAAGGGCCTCGGGAAAGGACTTTCCCATCTGATCAGCAACAATGCCAGCGAAGCCATCGCGGTGGCTACCGGTGAACGCAACGGCGATATCGCGGAGCGCGTGGATGGTGAGCTGAAAGAGCTACCCATCGAATTCCTGCAGCGCGGTCGCTACCAGCCGCGCCGAGATTTTCCTCAGGAGTCGCTACAAGAGCTGGCGGATTCGATCCGTGCCCAGGGCATCATGCAGCCGATCGTGGTGCGCCCGATCGGGCAGCACAAGTACGAAATCATTGCCGGTGAGCGACGCTGGCGAGCTGCCCAGCTGGCGGAACTGGACAAAATCCCGGCTCTGATACGAGAAGTCCCCGACGAAGCCGCCATCGCCATGGCGCTGATTGAGAATATCCAGCGTGAAGACCTCAATCCGGTCGAGGAAGCGGTGGCGCTCAAGCGTCTGCAGGACGAGTTTGAATTGACCCAGCAGCAGGTTGCTGAAGCGGTGGGTAAATCCCGTACCGCGGTGACTAACTTGCTGCGCCTGCTGAGCCTCACCGAAGAGGTGCGAACCTTTCTCGAGCGCGGCGATATCGAGACCGGCCATGCCAAGGCCCTGCTGGGACTCGCCGGCGAAGACCAGAAAGCGGCTGCTCGCCAGGTGGTTGAACGAGGTCTTACGGTGCGCCAGACCGAGGCCCTGGTGCGCCGCATTCAAGAGCAAGCGGGTAAGCCAGCGGCAGCGAAACCTGCGGTGGATCCGAATATCCGCCGCCTGAGCGAGCGTCTGGCAGAAAAAATTGGCGTGCCGGTTACCATCGACCACGGCGACAAAGGCGCTGGCAAGCTGGTGCTCAAGTACACCAGTCTGGATGAACTGGACGGAATTCTCGCCCACCTCGGTTACCGCGAAGACTGAGCGAAACCCCCGGGATTCGTTGCCTTTGCAACGGTTTCGTCATATCCGCATCAATCCAGTGCACCAAAATGGCGCCCACCTCGACAGCAAGTGGGCGCTCACTTTCAGGGCTTCCTGCGGCCAAAGCCCGCGAAAGACATGGGATCTGACGGGATTTGCCAGTTGAATCGGCGGCCCCGTTCCGACATAATTCGCACGCCCAAATTTTGGGCGGAGATCAAAATCTGGCCGGTCTGTTCCCGCCTATGCGCAATCCCCCGGTAATCAAGATTTCGCTGATTCAGCTGGCCGTTGTAGTGCTGGTTGCGGTCGCGCTCGACGTGACTCTGGGGCGGACGATTGCCCTCTCCGCCCTGCTCGGCAGCCTTCTGTGTGTGCTGCCCAATTTGTATTTCGGTGTGCGCGCCTTTGAGCTTTTGGGGCCGAACCGCGGCAAGTTACGCGGAGCGCGCGCAAGCCAGCGCGCGGTGGGGAGTTTCTACCGCGCCGAAACCGGCAAGTTCGCTATGACCCTGGTGGGGTTTGCCCTGGTGTTTACCATGGTGAAAACCCTGAATCCGGCGGCGCTGTTTATCAGCTACGGCTTGTGCGTGATTTTGCAATGGATTCTCGTGGCGCGCCTGCATACAACGAAGTAGCGGCGGCCCCGGAGCCCCTGAAGAGTGGCTGCGTCAGGATAGTGAATGCCGCGCAGGCAGGGGGTTCCAGAAAAGTTTTTAATCTTAGAACGTGTTGAGGAACTATGGCTGCCGAACAAACCGCGACGGGTTATATCCAGCACCACCTGCAAAATCTTGCTTACGGTAAACTTCCGGCGGGTTACACCCGTGCCGACGGAACTGTGCTGAGCGACTCCACCTGGACCATTGCCCACAGCCCGCAGGAAGCGGCGGACATGGGTTTCTGGGCTGTGCATTTGGACACCCTGGGGTGGTCCATCGGCCTGGGTCTGATCTTCTGCCTGCTGTTCGCGCGCGCCGCGAAGAAAGCGACCGCCGGAGTTCCCACGGGTTTCCAGAGCTTTGTCGAAGTGATTGTCGACTTTATCGACAAGACCGTTAAAGACACCTTTCCCCACCGCAACAGCATGGTCGCCCCGATGGCGCTGACCATCTTCGTGTGGGTGTTCCTGATGAACCTGATGGACCTGATCCCGGTTGACTGGCTGCCTCTGGCCTTTGCCCATGGCACCTCCGCCGTCACTGGTGCGGATCCGCATCACGTGTTCTTCAAGGTTGTACCGACCACCGACCTGAACGCCACCCTGGGGATGGCACTGGCGGTATTCGTACTGATGATCTTCTTCAGCATCAAGGAAAAAGGCGCGCTGGGCTTTGTCAAAGAGCTGACCCTGCACCCCTTCCACTCCGGCAAATGGTATGTGGACATTTTCCTGATCCCGTTCAACTTCCTGCTGGAAGCGGTATCCCTGATTGCCAAACCCGTATCACTCGGTCTGCGTCTGTTCGGCAACCTCTACGCCGGTGAAATGATCTTCATCCTGATCGCCATCGTGTTTGGCGTGGGCGTGCTGGGCTTTATTGGCGCCGGCCTGCTGCAGATGGGTTGGGCTATCTTCCACATCCTGGTTATTACGCTGCAGGCGTTCGTGTTCATGGTGCTGACCACTGTGTACATGGCCATGGCGCACAACCGGGAAGATGAGCACGAGAACGACCACTGAGGTCGTTCTGCGATTGCCGGAAGAAAAGATTTCGTTCGTACTTTAAATTTTTCATTCACTTTCAACTTCAACAACTCTCAACTTACTTTTGGAGAAAACAATGGAAGCATTAGGTCTGGTTTACGTAGCTGCTGCACTGCTGATCGGTCTGGGCGCACTGGGTACTGCTATCGGTTTCGGCACCCTGGGTGGCAAACTGCTGGAAGGTTCTGCTCGTCAGCCTGAACAGGCTCCGGCTCTGCAGGGCAAAATGTTCCTGATGGCTGGTCTGCTCGACGCCGTACCGATGATCGGTGTTGGTATCGCTATGTACCTGATTTTCGCGGTTGCTCCTGGTCTGGCTGGTTAATTCCCCGTTCCAATTGCCCTTTAACCCATTTTTGAAAGAGCAAGAGGTGTCGGTGTGAATATCAACCTGACTCTGATCGGCCAGTCGATCACCTTTCTCGCCTTTGTATGGTTCTGCTGGAAGTATGTCTGGCCGGCCTTGCTGGGTGTCATGCAGGAACGTGAGCAAAAAATTGCTACCGGTCTGCAGGAAGCCGAGCGCGCGGAGAAAGATCTTGAACTGGCGCAGCGCAAAGCTGCCGAGCAACTGAAAGAAGCCAAGGCCCAGGCTGCAGAAATCATCGAGGGCGCCAACAAGCGCGCCAACCAGATCGTTGATGAAGCCAAAGAGGCTGCGCGCAGTGAAGGCGATCGCCTGAAAGCTGCCGCCCAGGCGGAAATCGAACAGGAAGTGAACCGCGCGAAGGAACAACTTCGCAGTCGAGTCGCTGCCCTGTCTGTTGCCGGCGCCGAGAAAATCCTCTCAGTCAACATCGATGCCAAAGTGCACGATGACATGATCGAGAAACTGGCAGCCGAGCTGTAAGCGAGGAACCCATGGCGGAACTCAGCACTCTGGCCCGGCCTTACGCAAAAGCGGCTTTTGCCCACGCCCAGCAAGCTTCCGACCTTTCCGGTTGGAGCCTGGCGTTGGCAACCGCAGCGGCGGTCAGCCAGAACGAAAAAGTTGGCGAGCTGCTGGATAACCCGCAGCTGACCAGTGAAGTGCGCGCGGAAAAATTCCTGACTGTTTGTGGCGATTTCAACCCGTCGCAACAGAATTTCATCAAGCTGCTGGCGGAAAACCACCGCCTGCCGCTGCTGTCGGAAATTTCCGTACTGTTCGAAGACCTGAAGGCCCAGGCAGAAGCCACTCTGGAAGTGGAAGTTATCTCTGCCCGCCCGCTCAGCGACGAACAGTCCCAGCGCCTCACCCAGGCTCTCAGCAAGAAGTTCTCTCGCGAGGTGCACCTGCACAGCGCGGTGGACGAAAGTCTGCTGGGTGGCGCGATCATTCGCGCTGGCGATACGGTGATCGATGGAACCGTACGCGGTCGACTGGCCAAACTCGCCGAGGCGATGAACTCCTAAATTATCTTCCCGGCGGGCAGAGCCTGCCGGGAAATCGAGGAACAGAGCATGCAGCAACTGAATCCCTCTGAGATCAGTGAAATTATCAAGAGCCGCATCGACAATCTCGATGTGA
The DNA here is from genome assembly GCF_029869925.1 of Microbulbifer bruguierae. Classification (NCBI taxonomy): domain Bacteria; kingdom Pseudomonadati; phylum Pseudomonadota; class Gammaproteobacteria; order Cellvibrionales; family Microbulbiferaceae; genus Microbulbifer; species Microbulbifer bruguierae. Next base: position 2,737,083 of record NZ_CP118605.1, read on the forward strand.
GCACTGAGGCCCAGAACGAGGGCACCATTGTTTCCGTATCCGACGGTATCATCCGCATCCACGGCCTGGCCGATGTGATGTACGGCGAGATGATCGAGTTCGAAGGCGGTGTTACCGGTATGGCACTGAACCTGGAGCGCGACTCCGTTGGTGCCATCGTACTCGGTGACTACAAGTCCCTGGCGGAAGGCCAGAAGTGCCGTTGTACCGGCCGCATCCTGGAAGCGCCGGTAGGTCCGGAACTGCTGGGTCGTGTGGTTGACGCCCTGGGCAACCCGATCGACGGTAAAGGTCCGCTCAACAACAAGCTGACCGACGCGGTTGAGAAAGTAGCCCCCGGCGTAATCGCCCGTCAGTCCGTTGACCAGCCGGTTCAGACCGGTCTTAAAGCGGTCGACACCATGATCCCGATCGGTCGTGGCCAGCGCGAGCTGATCATCGGCGACCGCCAGATCGGTAAAACTGCGGTTGCGATCGATGCGATCATCAACCAGAAAGGCACCGGCATTAAGTGTATCTACGTTGCCGTAGGTCAGAAGCAGTCCTCTATTGCCAACGTTGTACGCAAGCTGGAAGAGCACGGCGCAATGGACCACACCATCGTGGTTGCCGCTGGCGCTGCTGACCCGGCTGCGATGCAGTTCCTGGCGCCTTACGTAGGCTGCACCATGGGCGAGTACTTCCGCGACCGCGGTGAAGACGCCCTGATCATTTACGATGACCTGACCAAGCAGGCCTGGGCCTACCGTCAGATCTCCCTGCTGCTGAAGCGTCCCCCGGGCCGTGAAGCCTACCCCGGTGACGTTTTCTACTTGCACTCCCGTCTGCTGGAGCGCGCCGCGCGTGTAAACGCCGAGTACGTAGAGAAATTCACCAACGGCGAAGTGAAAGGCAAAACCGGCTCCCTGACCGCGCTGCCGATCATCGAAACCCAGGCGGGTGACGTTTCCGCATTCGTACCGACCAACGTAATCTCCATTACCGATGGTCAGATCTTCCTGGAAACCGACCTGTTCAACTCAGGCGTACGTCCGGCGATCAACCCGGGTATTTCCGTATCCCGTGTTGGTGGTTCCGCCCAGACCAAGATCATCAAGAAGCTGTCCGGTGGTATCCGTACCGCTCTGGCCCAGTACCGCGAGCTCGCGGCTTTCTCCCAGTTCGCCTCCGACCTGGACGAAGCCACCAAAGCCCAGCTGGACCACGGTGTGCGCGTTACGGAGCTGATGAAGCAGAAGCAGTACTCGCCGATGTCCATCGCCGAGATGGCTGTTTCCGTTTACGCCGCGGACAAGGGTTACCTGAACAACGTAGAAGTTAACAAAGTGCTGGATTTCGAATCCGCCCTGCTCGCTTACATGAACAGCGAACACGCAGAGCTGATGGCGCAGGTAAACAGCACCGGTAACTACAACGACGAAATCGACAGCGCCTTCAAGGCCGCGATCGAAAAATTCGTCGCTACCGGTAGCTGGTAAGTACCCATGTGTAGGAGCCTGCTTGCAGGCGAACATTCGCGAGCAGCAAGGCTCCTGCAGGTTAACTTCCGGCAAAAAGGTAACTGACTATGGCAGGCGGAAAAGAAGTACGCACAAAAATTGCCAGCATCAAGAGCACGCAGAAGATCACCTCAGCCATGGAAATGGTTGCGGCGAGCAAGATGCGCAAGGCTCAGGATCGCATGGCACTGGGGCGCCCTTACGCAAGCCGCATTCGCGCAGTGATTGGCCACGTGGCCAACGCCAACGCGGAATACCAGCATATCTACCTGCAGGAGCGCGAAGTTAAGCGCGTGGGTTACATCCTGGTATCCACCGATCGCGGTCTCTGTGGTGGCCTGAACGTCAACGTGTTCAAGGCTGCGATCCGCGACATGCACTCCTGGGACAAACAGGGTGTAGGCGTGGACATCTGCGCAGTCGGCAACAAGGCGACCAGCTTCTTCAACAATATCGGCGGCAACGTCGTAGCGGCAGTGCGCGACCTGGGCGACCAGCCTCAGGCCAAGCAGCTGATCGGCTCGGTTAAAGTGATGCTCGATCGTTTCGCCAGTGGCGAAATCGACCGTCTCTTCCTGGTGTCCAACGAATTCGTGAACACCATGACCCAAAAGCCGCAGGTTCAGCAGCTGTTGCCATTGAAGAAAGACGAAGATGAGCAACTGCAGCACGAATGGGACTACCTGTACGAGCCTGAGCCGGTCGAGCTTCTCGACGGTCTGCTGACTCGCTACATCGAATCCCAGGTGTATCAGGCGGTCGTTGAAAACAAGGCCTGTGAACAGGCAGCGCGCATGATTGCGATGAAAAGCGCCACCGACAACGCCGGTGAGCTGATCGATGCGCTGCAGCTGGTTTACAACAAGGCGCGCCAGGCAGCGATTACGCAAGAGCTGTCTGAGATTGTTGGCGGCGCCGCAGCGGTCTGATCAGACCGCCGAAAGATTTGAACTTTGAGGATCGGGAAATGAGTAACGGGCAAATTGTGCAAGTTATCGGCGCGGTCATCGACGTGGAATTCCCGCGCGACGCCGTACCGAATGTATACGATGCACTGGTGGTTGAGGACAAAAACCTCACCATGGAAGTGCAGCAGCAGCTGGGCGACGGCATCGTGCGTGCCATCGCCATGGGTTCTTCCGAGGGTATCTCCCGCGGTCTGAAGGTAAAGAACACCGGTGCGCCGGTTTCTGTACCGGTTGGTGTTGAGACCCTGGGTCGCATCATGGACGTACTGGGTAACCCCATCGACGAGTGTGGCCCGATCGGTGAGAAAGAGCGTTCCTCTATCCACCGCGCTGCACCGACCTACGAAGAGCAGGCAAACTCCACCGAACTGCTGGAAACCGGCATCAAGGTAATTGACCTGGTCTGCCCGTTCGCCAAGGGTGGTAAGGTTGGTCTGTTCGGTGGTGCCGGTGTAGGTAAAACCGTAAACATGATGGAACTCATCAACAACATCGCCACCGAGCACAGCGGTCTGTCCGTGTTCGCAGGTGTTGGTGAGCGTACTCGTGAAGGTAACGACTTCTACCACGAGATGCAGGAAGCTGGCGTTGTTAACGTCGAAGAGTTCTCCAAGTCCAAGGTAGCGATGGTTTACGGCCAGATGAATGAGCCGCCTGGCAACCGTCTGCGCGTCGCTCTGACCGGCCTGACTATGGCCGAGAAGTTCCGTGACGAAGGTCGTGACGTACTGCTGTTCGTCGACAACATCTACCGCTACACCCTGGCCGGTACCGAAGTATCCGCACTGCTCGGCCGTATGCCGTCTGCGGTAGGTTACCAGCCGACCCTGGCGGAAGAGATGGGCGTTCTGCAGGAGCGTATTACTTCCACCAAGACCGGCTCCATCACCTCCATCCAGGCGGTATACGTACCGGCGGATGACTTGACCGACCCGTCTCCGGCAACCACCTTCGCGCACTTGGACTCCACCGTAGTACTGAGCCGTGACATCGCCGCCAAGGGTATCTACCCGGCTGTTGACCCGCTCGACTCCACTTCCCGTCAGCTGGATCCGCAGGTGATCGGCGAGGAGCACTACAGCGTGGCCCGCGGCGTACAGTCCGTACTGCAGCGCTACAAAGAGCTGAAGGACATCATCGCGATTCTGGGTATGGACGAGCTGTCTGAAGAAGATAAGCAGATCGTAGCCCGCGCGCGTAAGATCGAGCGTTACCTGTCTCAGCCGTTCCACGTTGCTGAAGTATTTACCGGTGCACCGGGCAAATACGTTTCCCTGAAAGAAACCATCCGTGGCTTCCAGGGCATCCTGAACGGCGACTACGATCACCTGCCGGAGCAGGCCTTCTACATGGTCGGCACCATCGACGAAGCTGTCGAGAAAGCCACCAAGAAGTAAGGCACGCGTGGCGCCCGCAGTATTGCGGGCGCTTCAAGGCAAACAGCTGAGAATGAGGTAGCCTTATGGCTATGACAGTACATTGCGACATCGTTAGCGCAGAGGAATCCCTCTTCTCCGGTCTGGTGAAGATGGTGATCGTCAGCGGCGTCGAAGGGGAACTGGGTATCTCCTACGGTCACGCGCAGCTGCTCACCGCCCTCAAGCCCGGTCCGGTACGCATCATCATGGACAATGGTGATGAAGAGGTGCTGTTCCTGAGCGGTGGCTATGCCGAAATCCAGCCGAATATGGTGACCATCCTCGCCGACATCGCCGAGCGCGAAATCGACGAAGAAGCAGCCAAGAAGGCGCGCGAAGAGGCGGAACACGCCCTGCGCAGCGCCCCGGCGGATATCGACTATGTCCGTATCTCCGCGCAACTGGCCGAAGCCGAAGCGCGCCTGCGTACCCTGCAGGCGATCCGCAAGGCCGCAGGCAAGTAATACCCTACTCTGTAGGTGCCTGCTCGCAGGCGATCGAAAAAAGCAGCTTCGGCTGCTTTTTTTGTGCCCGTTATTTCATTTCCCCAACGCTGGCGCCATCATAGTTTGGTCAACTGCGGCGTATGAAATGAAACCATGAATAAAATGACAGGCAGTAACGGCGAACCCTGTATCGGCCTGGCTCTCGGCAGTGGCGCGGCCAAGGGGTTTGCGCATATCGGGGTGCTGAAGGAACTCGACGAAATGGGCATTCGCCCCCAGGTCATCGCGGGCACATCGATGGGCGCGTTTGTCGGCGCGGCATACTCCGCCGGTTGCCTGGATAAACTCGAACGCTGGGTGCGCCAGCTGGACAACTGGAAAGTGTTCTCCCTGCTGGATATCAACTGGACCTTGAACGGTGGGGTTATCGGCGGTATCAAACCCTTTCGGGCATTTTTCGAAGGGTTTGATTACGAGAATATCGAGGATCTCCCCCTGCCTTTTACTGCTGTCGCCACGGATCTGCACAGTGGCCAGGAAATATGGTTACAGGAGGGCAACTTGCAGGATGCGGTCAGCGCTTCCTGCTCAATTCCCGGTCTGCTCTCTCCCAAGTCCCTCGCCGGGCGCTGGCTGGTCGATGGGGCGGTGGTAAACCCGGTGCCCGTGGATGTGTGCCGCGCCATGGGCGCCACGGTGGTGATTGCCGTGGACGTCACCGAAGATGGCCGTCCGAAAATTGATCGCGAACACGGCGAGGTCAAGCGGGTCGTCAGTCAGCGCTCCACCTATACCCAGCAATCGGAGCTGGAGCGGGAGAGTGAGGAAATTGCTGAGACGGCGAGCGGGGATAAACTGGATCCGTCTGCCAATCTCCCCCGGCCACCGGTAAAAGAAAATGCGGAAGACCGCGCCCCGCCGGGCGTATCCGGTTTCAGCCGCCTGATGGAACAGGGCATGGAACAACTGAACCAGATCCGTTCCCGCCGCGATCACAAGAGCACCCCTCCCGGTATGTTCGACACCATGCGCAAGGCCATGGAAGTACTTGAGCGCCGCCACAAACGTACCCGCATGATGGGGTCACCGCCGGACGTACTGATCATGCCCAAGGTGGGCGCCATCAGCGGCACCGATTACGCTCACGCCGCGCAAGCCATCGAAGCCGGCCAGATAGAAACCCGCCGGCTGCGGACCTGGATCGAGGATATGATTGAACGTGCGTGACACCCTGAGAACCGGCAATAAACACCGTTGGTGATAATGGAGCATCCATTGAGCAATTACGGCAACGGCATGCGGCGTATTTTGCAAACAGGCATGCTGGGAATCATCGCACTGTTCAGTCTGTGCTCCTCTGCCGCCGACTGGTACGAATACCAATCGGAAAACTTCACCGTCTATTCCGATGTGCCGCAGCACCGGGTCAATAGTCTGATGCGCGACCTGGAGCGCTTCCGCCGTGCCGCCCTCTCCTTTACCGGACAACAGGAAATCCCGGAAAACAAAAACCTGAGGGTATTCCACTTCCGCAATTCCGGTGAGTTCGAGAAATTTTCCGGTGACCGCAAGATTGCCGGTCTGTATCGGGAAACCTGGGAGGGGCCGATTATCTTTTCCCGCGACGGCGACCACGGTATTTCCGGTTCCGGTCTGATTTTTCACGAATACGTGCATCACCTGATGCGCGAACGCAGCGGTATGACCTACCCGCGCTGGTACTCCGAGGGCTTTGCGGAATTGCTGGCCAGCGCCGAGTTACGTCAAAAAGAAGTCGTTGTCGGCGGCCTGCCGGAATGGCGATTGAGCGCCTGGGCGGAAGACGATCCTCTCCCCATCGACCAGCTGCTGGCTCCGCCGCCCCTCTCCGCGCAACACGGCGAGGACAACAGTCGCTACTGGAACAACTACTATGCCAGCGCCTGGCTGCTGACGCATTACCTGCAGCTGGGTTACAACGCCGGCAACCCGGATTACCGCAGCGCCACGGAAAGTTACCTGAAGGCGGTTGCGGCGGGAGAGGACCCTGCGGAAATCTTCGAGGAGCATTTCGGCAAAGCGATTGCGGAAATACAGCGGGAAATACTTGCCTACATGCGTGACGATATTCATCGCCACAAACTGAACGTTCCCGAATACAAGTATTCTATTCCCCGTCGCGCGCTCAATAACAATCAACGCCTGTTTCTTATGGCGAGCGAAGCCACCGATTTTGGCAAACCAAAACTCGCCATGGACTACCTGAAGCAAAGCGACCAGTTTGGCCTGGGCTGGCAGGAAAACCTGACGGCGCTCGCTGTCCTGGCAGCCGAGGACAATAACTACAAGCCGGGCGAAGCAGCGCTCAAGGAAATTGGCGAGCACGGACAGATAAGCCACCTTACAGCGGCCAATCTCGCCCAATTCTACCTGCTGCGGTTGCAGTCTCTGACGGTTACCCGCGAGTGGAATGATGAGTTTTACCAGCAGGCGGTGAAATACGGAAAACTCGCCGTGCAGATGGGACCGGACTATTTACCCGGATATCGCACGCTATGGATGGCATATCAGTTGAAAGGTGAAAGCGAAGCGGCGCTGCAGATCATGATTGCAGCCCACCAGCAGGAACCCAATCACCTGAATCTGAACGCGGCGATTGGCTTTTATCTTGCCCACCTGGGCAGGAACGCCGTTGCCCGGGAATATCTCGAGCGGGTGGTTGCCTGGAGCCATTCCGATCAGCTCCGATCCAGTGCGCAGACGCTGTTGCAGCGCACGGAATGAATTTGGGGATATAAAAAAACCCGCGGTCTGAGTTTTTCGAATACAGCCGCGGGTTTTCTGTTTCAGTCGTCAGGAATAATCAGTGTACCCAGTGGTGGCGCTCCTGCTTCTCCTGAATCGCCTCCGCGGTGGGAGTTGGCATGGCGCTTACGGGCAAACGCTCGTGGAAGAACGCCAGCCGCTCGTCGCCTTCCACTTCGTTCATGGTCGCGGCGTCGAACACCTTGCCGTTGATCACGGTGTACTTGATGTTCTCCGATAGGCGCAGATTTTCCAGTGGGTTGCCGTCTACCACAATGATGTCTGCCAGCTTGCCGACTTCCAGGCTGCCCAGATCCCTGTCCATACCCAGATAGTGGGCACCATCAATAGTGCCGGCGCGGTAGGCTTCCCAGGGGGTAAATCCGCCCTGCTCCATCATCCACAGTTCCCAATGGGCGCCGAGGCCCTCGCGCTGGCCATGGGCGCCGATGTGCACAGTGACACCCTTGTCGCGCAGTTGCTTGGCATGTGCGGCGACGCTGACATGGTTGTAGTGGTGATCCGGCGCGGTGGGACGGCGGATGGAGCGCGGGTTGACGATAAAGTCCGGGGTAAACCGGGTTAGGCGTTCGTTTTTCCACACCTCGGTGCGGTCGTACCAGTACTCCTCACCCCACAGACCGCCATAGGCCACCACGAAGGTTGGTGTATAGCCCACTTCGGTCTGGCTCCACAGCTGTTCCACATCGGTATAGATATTGGCGATAGGCAGGGAGTGCTCGATGCCGGTATGTCCGTCTACCACCATATTCATATTGTGCTGGTACTTACCGCCACCTTCCGGCACCACCATGATGCCGTGCTTGCGGCCCGCTTCCAGTACCTGCTGGCGCTGCTCCCTTCTCGGCTGGTTGTAGCTCTTCACTGAAATGGCGCCCATGTCCTTCAGGCGGCCGACGTGGAACTCAGCATCTTCCAGGCTGTTGATCTTGGCCTTGTAACCCGGACCCTTGGCGCCGTAGAGGATGGTTCCAGTGGAAAAGATCCGCGGCCCGTTGATGACGCCGGCCTTCTGCATTTCTGCTGCGGAGAAGATTTCACTGCTGTCGTTGGACGGGTCGTGGATGGTCGTTACGCCGAATGCCAGGCTGGAATACAGGTTCCAGTTTTGTTGCGGAATGATTTCCTCCCGACCCTGGGCGCCGTGCGCGTGCACGTCCACCAGGCCTGGCAAAACCGTCTTGCCGGTGACATCGATACGCTGGGTGCCGGCGGGAATGGCGACTTCATCGGCCGCGCCCACCGCCAGGATGCGATTACCGCGGAACAGCACCACGCCGTTCTCGATCACTTCCCGGGTGTTTTCCGCATCGCGCATGGTGACCACGGTACCGCCGGTGAGCGCCACCAGCTTGTCGCTGTGAGCAAATTTCTGCGGGAAGCTGAGGTCAATGCCTTCCGCTACCGGTTCCGGCAATTGCTCCGGTGCGCCGATGACAAAACTGAAGGCGTCTTTGAGTTCGCGCGCATAGAGTTTCGGGCCGTGGGCCCAGCCCAGGGTTTTGCTGTCTGCGGACCAGTGCAGGTTTTCACCGGCGCGTTTGGACACCTGCGAGACGGCCACAGCGCTGGCGTTGGGGCCGATGGATTCGGACTTGCCAGTGTGCATAAAGGGCGCCACATACGCCTTGAAGTCCTGGGTGAAGGCCACCCAGCGGCCGTCTGGAGACAGGCGGAAAGAGGTGATTTCCGCACCGTGCAAATGCTCGCGCTCGTCCTTGCCGTTGGTATCAACGCTCTTGAACACGCGCTTGCCACCGTCGGCGTAGTCATACTCGGAGAAGTAGATGCGGTCGCTGTCCGCACCAAAGTGCGGCTCGTAACCGGACTTGGTGAGGCGGCGCTGCCAGTTGCCATAGGCGTCCGCCAGGTAAACACCGGGTTCGAGGGAGTACTCCGGGCTCAGCAGATAACCGCCGGTGAAGCGCCGGAAGGTGACGGTTTCACCATCCGGCGAGAAGCCGGGCTCCACATACAGACCGGGTTCACGGGTGACGGTTTTGCCGCGGCCGTTGCGTGCAGAAACGACACGCACCTGCCCCAGCGATTCATCGTCCCAGGTCACATAGGTGATCTGTTTGCCATCGCGGGACCAGCTGGGATAGAACTCAAAGTGTTCGTCCTGGCGGGTCAGTCGGCGACGTTCGCCGCTGTTCACGTCCTGAATGTAGATCTTGCCCAGGGCCTGGAAGGCGATCTGCTTGCCGTCCGGAGACTTCTGCGCCCAGCGGATCATCTTCACATCAAACTGTTCCGGCGCCACATCCACCGGGAAGCGCACCGCGTTGGCGACTTTTTTCTCGGTCTGGATATGCGCCACGATTTCCCGCGCGCCCTGCTCCAGGCTGCTGCCGTCGGCAGCAATACGCAGGAACTTGCCCTTGGTCCAGACAATCAGGGACTTGTTGTCTGGCATCCAGTCGTATTGCACGTAGTTGCCGTGCACCCCGAAGATTTCCTGCAGGTCGCGCTCCAGGCCGGTGTAGATGGGCTCTTCCAGACCGGTGCTCAGGTCCTTGAGGAACAGCGAGGTGTTGAAATCCTGGCGGCGGATAAATGCCAGTTTTTTGCCATCCGGTGACGGTACCGGGGCTATGGCGCCACCGGGGCCGGTGATGAACGTCTCTTCCTTGCCATCCTGCAGATCGTAGCGGTTGATGGCGAAGATCTGTTGTGTGGAGTTTTTGTTGTACTCCCAGCGGGTGCCCGGCGTGGTATCGATGGCGTAGTAGATGTAACGCCCGTCCGGAGAGAAAGCGGCGTCGGAGATGTTTTTCTGGGCGCTGTCGCCGCCCAGACGCGCCTTGATCTGGCGTCCTTCACCACCGCCGTAGTGATACATCCAGATCTCCCCGGCGGGGATGCTGCGACCGGACATGAAACCCTTGCGCGCCACCAGATACTGGCCGTCCGGGCTGAAATTCGGACCGTGCACCAGGTTTTCTTTCTCGGTGGTCAGCTGGCGCAGGTTTTCGCCATTGCGGTCCATCACCCAGATATTGTCAGCGCCGTCGCGGTCGCTTACGAAGACGATGGATTTACCATCGGGGCTGAAACGCGGCTGGGTATTCCAGGCGATTTCACTGGTTAGCGCGCGGGCCTCACCGCCATCCACGGGGATTTCGTAGATATCCCCGAGCATGTCGAAAATGATCGTCGCGCCGTCCGGGCTGATGTCGAGGTTGCTCCAGGTTGTCTCGCGGGTGTCCAGGGGAACGGACTTGAGCTCATACGGCGGCTGGTTAACGTCCCACTTGTCGGCTTTTTTGCTCACTTCTTCCGCGGCGGCGGAGAGAGGGAGGGCCAGGGCGAGACCGGCACCGCCGATCAGGCGCGCCAGTATTCTGACTTTGCTATTTATCATTAGGGCTCCCGGGTTAGTGGAGTTGTTTCAGGTTGCGCAACGGCCCGGATAGGGCGGTGCCAGTGAAAATTAATATGACGGCAAATTACCGCAATGTCGGTAAAACACAACGAATATGGACGGAATGGGAGAAAACTCCGGATATCCGGTGAATGCCGGATTTTTGCCTGCCACAGGCCCATCTGGAGTGGCGACGCTCCACAGGAAGCAGTGGCTAGACTGGAAATAGGGAATTGGTTTAAAGGTGCCGCTATTGGACACCTCTTCAATGGCGGTGTACTTATGAGTCAGCAAAAGTGAGCCAGCACAAGGATCACGACCGGGCCAAGAGTGATCGTCAGATTCTGTGGGAACAGATCGACGAGAGCCTGCGAGAATACCAGCGCAACAATCGCTCGCTGATACTTTCGTCAGTGGCGGCGGGCATGGAAATTGGCTTCAGCATTTTCCTGATCGCCGCGTTTTACAGTCATTTTCACGCCAATATTTCGCATCATTTGCTGTACCTGCTCACCGCACTGAGTTATCCCGTCGGTTTTATCTTGGTAATTATCGGTCGCTCGGACCTGTTCACGGAACATACCACCCTCGCCATACTGCCGGTCCTGGATGGCCGCAAGACACCGCGGCAACTGCTGCGGGTGTGGGCCCTCATCTACACCGGAAACCTGCTGGGGGCCGCATTGTTCAGTGCTCTGTTCGTGCAGTTTGTGGGAATGACGGATCGCTTCGACAGCGGTGCGTTTGCCTATTACGGCGAAAAAATGATGGCTGACTATGTGGGTGGTCAGTTTCTGGGGGCAATATTTGCCGGGTGGTTGATGGGACTGCTGGCCTGGATGGTCACCTCAGCCACCGAAACCATCAGCCGTATTGCGGCAGTCGCGGTGATCACCTTTGTTATCGGCCTCGGCGGATTGCCACACTGCATTGCCGGCGCCGTCGGAATGTTCTGCGCCTGGTTTTCTGAGGGTACAACCGTAGGCTTTATGGATGTTGCTCAGTTTCTGGTGGTCGCCACGATCGGCAATACCATCGGTGGTTCGATATTTGTGGGCCGAATGAAGTACAGTTTTATCGGTAATCGCCACTAGAAACTGCTCAAAGACCGGCACAACCTGGTCTTGCTGTGTCCGTTGTTTTGCGGATACCGCATTCTCGTAGAGTCTTTCATTTCATTTGCCCTGGTACCACTGGTCTGCAGGGTGCCCTGAAATTTTTCGCTCAACGAATCCTCTTCCTGATAGAACTATCCGAACGCTCCCCCTACACGCCCTTCGCCTACATTGATTTTTTTGTTTTTTGGCTCTGAATTTGCAGAAGATTTATGGGGTTGCAACAACCTGCGCTTAATGAGCGGTTAACTATATATCGCAGATAACGTAGATTATTTCTAATTATTTTTTCTACTTTTAAGGATGAGTATCTTTTAGATCAGGGGCGCAAGAAATATAGATACGTTTTAAAGGGGGTACAAAAATCCAGATATTTGGCACCAAAAAATTCCAACTCAAAAGACGATTCATTTATGAGGGTGGAAAAAATAAAGAAATATATATGAGGGGTTAGGCAGGTCAGTCGTTACATAACTGTATGGATTTACTCCATAAACTTTTTCTTGGGGATCTACCTTTGGGGTTACACAAATGATAAAGCGAACAAAAATGTTTGGAAGCGCTCACTCACCGCTTAAGGCGAGTGTGTCTTTGGCAGTGCTTGCAGCTGTTTTATCGCCGGTTACCTTTGCACAAGAGGATGACCGAGCAATTACAGAGTCGGATGTCGTTGCAGAAGAAAGTGCTTCCGCAGTCATTTCCAAGAGCAGCGAAGCAGACGGTTCGGTAGAAGAGGTCACCGTCACGGGCTCTCGCCTGAAGCGCGATAGCTTTTCCAGTATCGCTCCGCTAGAAATTATCGACACCGAGGGTGCTCGTGAGGCGGGAGTTATCGATACCTCCTCCATTCTGCAAAATAGCGGCGCGGCATCGGGTCAGCAGATCGACCTGACCTTTTCCGGTTACGTGCTGGATAACGGCCCGGGTGCATCTACCGTGAGTCTCCGCGGTCTCGGCGCTGGCCGCACCCTTGTGTTGCTCAATGGCCGCCGACTGGCGCCATCAGGGGTTGAGGGTGCGCCAACCTCCCCCGATTTGAATCTGATTCCTGCTTCACTGGTTCAGCGATACGACCTGCTGTTAGACGGTGCCTCATCCGTCTATGGTTCGGATGCCGTGGCCGGTGTAACAAACATCATCCTCAAGAAGGATTTTGATGGCTTTGATTTTGAGATGTTCAGCCGTAACCCGCAGCAGGACGCCGGGGAAGAAAATACTCTCAGTCTGAGCTGGGGTAAGAACTTCGATCGCGGATTTATCGGCATGGGTGCCGAATATTACGATATGCAAGCGGTTACCCTGGATGATCGGGAGTGGACCCAAGGTTGCCGCCAGAATATTGAAGTTGGCCGAGACGGAAAAATTTACCGCGATGATCTCTACTACAGCACCGTCTACGGAATGGATTTTTCTGGGGGGTGTAACTTCAGTGGCGGGTTGGGTGGGTATGTAAACGGCGTACCCGGAGCACGGAGTATTTTCTATACGCCCGGTTACAGTAACGGCGGCTGGGGCAACTTCTCCGATATGGCCCAGTACGTCAGTGGCATTGATGGTAATGGCGATGGCGTAACCGATGTCAACTATCGCGATCTGGATATGAATGGGCGCGAGCAGTTTGCGCACCTGCTGCCAGAGCAGGAAAGAATGAGCTACATGGCATTTGGTGAATATACCTTTGAAGGGGATATGAACCTGACCCCGTTTTTTGAAACACTTTATTCCAAACGGGAAACCTTTATTAATGCGGGTGCTTCGCAACTGTTTCCCCTTGTTCCGGGAAGCAACCCGTTCAGTATTTGTAATCCTGATGGGGTGCGAGGTGTCGATTGTGGTCTTGCCAATGACGCACTTTTGACCAACCCAAATTTTGTATCCGATTTCACAGCAATATATGGCGTCACTCCAGAGCAAGCGGGACTGCTTACCGGCCCTCTCGGGGCGGTCACAGTACAGCCCGTAGTATCAGTGTTTGGTGATCGCAATACTGCCAATACCGAGGTCGAGCACTTCCGGTTTGTTACCGGAGCACGTGGCGATCTGCCGATGCTGAACGTCGGCACGATGTCGGACTGGTCATTTGAGTTGTCCGCTTCCTACAGCAAGTCCAGTGGTGCTTCTAGCCGCCTGGGTATTCGAGAAGATCGCCTCGATCAGTCACTGGCAACCACTATCGAAGATCCGAACAATCCTGGTTCATATATTTGTGAACCTCTGCCGGGCGAGTCGACCTGTGTGCCGATCGATATGTTCGCGTCGTCGTTGTATGACGGTGTTGTTGGTGATTTTGCCACCCAGGCTGAACGCGACTACTTATTTGATAGTCGAGATTTTGATACCGATTACTATCAAAAAATATTTTCAGCCTATGCGTCCGGTACTGTAGCGAGTCTACCTGCTGGCGATGTTGTATTGGGTGTGGGGGCCGAATTTCGAAACGATCGTATTAAATCTATTCCGGACGATATCGCCCGCGATGGCTTGTTCTTCGGGTTTTTCACTGATGGTGGTGCTAGCGGTAATAAAGATACCAAAGAAGTTTTCGGTGAAATCGAGATTCCGATCGTATCCGGGGCTTTCCTTGCCGAGGAACTGACAACCAACCTTTCCGCCCGCTATACAAAAGACGAGTTCTACGGTGGCGCATGGACGAAGGCAGCAAAGATTGGTTATCGTCCGGTAGCTTCATTATTGCTCCGTACGACCTATGGCACTTCTTATCGAGCCCCAAATTTGCGTGAGAACTTCCTGCAAAATCAGAGCGGATTTAACAACATCACCGATCCATGTTTGATCCCAGCTGACGCAATTGATGACCTGACCGGTTATAACCCGGATTTGGATAACCGTTCCCCGGAAGTATTGCAAAACTGTATTGCAAATGGTGTAGATCCAACACAGCTAGAAAATAATAATGGTTTCTATAGTGTTGAAATAGCGCGTGGGGGTTCTCGTGAGCTGTTAGAGGAAACCTCGGATTCGTATACTGCTGGTTTCTCCTGGGAGCAACCGTTCTTTGACAGTTTTGGTCTATCAATTGGCATGACCTACTACGATATTGACATATCCAATTCAATCATCGAGCCGAGTGGCCAATTTCTTGTTAATGATTGTTATGTAAGTCCTAATCCCAGCGCTTTCTGTTCTTTGGTGTCTCGCAATAGCGAAGGTTTCATTAACAGAATTGATGCAGGATTTGTTAACCGCGATAGCGAGGTTGCGAGGGGCTTTGACTACAATATCCGGTATGAACAATCTGCCAATCTGTTTGGCGTTCCCCTGGATCTGTCTGCGAACTTGAGACTTAACCGTGTTCTTGAACGTTCTCTCACATACGTTGATGACAATGGCGTGGAGGATCGTGAGGATTACACCGGTGATTTCGGGTACGCGAAATGGACCGGTCAAGGCGAATTTAGAGTTGAATACGATAAGTACCGTCTGACCTGGGCGACCAGATATATTGGTTCAGTTGAACAGGGAGAAGAGTATATCGATGAATTCAGTGATATTTTTGATACCAATGGAACCGGATTTTACTCTGATACCTGTGTAGGTACTGCAAATGGCGGTACGGATTGCCGTGACGTAGGGTTTGCAGATGACTACTTCGTTCACAATGCGTCTTTGTATTATTACGCCGATACCTGGACAGCCGGATTGGGGGTCAATAATGTGTTCAACGAAGCACCTCCCGAGGTTGATGGAAATGAAATTCTTTCGATCAACAACACTCCTATTGGCTATGGGTATGACCTCCAAGGTCGTACCATTTTCATGAATGTTCAAAAGAACTTTTAATTTGATAGACTACAAAGCCCGTATTTATACGGGCTTTTTTCATAAACAAAAAATTTCACGTTTGTTGTATTTTAGGGTGCTGCGATGGGAATGCTCAAAACTCTGGTCACATCACTACTCATATTAGTAAGTGTTGATGTTTTTTCTAAAAATGCCGAGCCTTATCCACTGGATTACTGGGCGCTTCGCGACGTCATCAGCAACGTAGAGATATCTCCAGATGGAAAGCATCTCGCGCTGTTAAAAATTCCGACCAAAGATGGCAACCCCATCATTGAAGTTTACCCTTCGGATAACCTCGAAGCCGAACCATACCGGATAAACTCTGATCCGATGGAAATCCAGAGTTTTTTCTGGCTCAGTGATGATGTTATCGGTATGAACCTGCGTCAGAAGGTTCGCAATAAAATTGAGGGCTTTAATGAAGGTGTTTACGAATACCTACTTGCTTCGGTGGATATCAAACGCAAAAAAATGAAAAAGTACGATCAGCTTGGAGCTGATCTGGAACATGTTTTACCGAATAACGATCGGAGAATTATTTTTTCCTACTTGCCTGGTGGTGACGACAATCGCCTGAATAAGGCGTTTCGTCCCCGGACTTATTATGAGCTCGATATTAAATCCGGCGCTAAAAAACTTATTCTTCACGGCAAGCTGGATATGGGGCAAGTCGAATTCGATATCGACGGTAATCCCTGGTTGGCGCGTGGCTTTGATATTGGTAAAGGTGAATATGTCTGGTATGAGCGCATCACGGACAAGCGAAACTGGAATGAATTCCATCGTTTAAGCGAGGACAGCTTCGAAACATTCGATGTTGAGGGCTTTGACGATAAGCAACCGCATATTTTTTATGTTCGAGCCAATCGGGGCGACGATAAGGTTGGATTGTGGGAGTTCAACGTCAAAACACGCAAATTTGGTGAGCTGATCTATCGTCGGGGCGATGTCGACGTCGCCAGTGTCAGGTATCACAGTAATCCATGGAAAAACCTGGATACCGTCGTTGGTGTGGTATACACAAAGGAAAATGTCGAAGTTGAATATTTCGACGAGCTGGAAATGGCAACGACTCAACAGCTCGAGAAAATAATACCCGAATCTCACTATGTGCGGATAAACAGTCGCAGTCGCGATGGTGGCAGCCTGACAATTTATAACGTAGGACCCAGGGATCCTGGCACATATTATCTTTTGCACAAGGGAAAACTGAGTAAGGTCGGCAGTCGTCAGCCTTTGATGGACCCGGAAAATTTGGCCGATGTTCGGTATATCGAATACAAGGCCCGCGATGGCCGTACGATTCCCGCTTACCTGACCATACCCAACGGCAAGCCGCCGTTTCCGGCGATTGTTATGCCTCATGGAGGTCCCTTTGTTTCGGAAGTGGTGCTGTACGACGAGTGGGCCCAGATGCTGGCAAACAATGGCTATATCGTTTTGCAGCCGGAATACCGCGGATCCAGGGGGTTTGGGCTGGATCACTACACGTCCGCGTTTATTGATGGTGGCCAGGGCGGCTACAAAATGCAGGACGATAAAGACGATGGCATGAAATATCTGGTCGAGCAGGGCTGGGCTGAACCGGACAGGCTGGCAATGTTTGGTTGGTCCTATGGCGGTTACGCGGCACTGGTGGCTGCGGCACGCAAAGACCAAATTTATCAGTGTGTTATTGCCGGCGCGGCGGTTTCTGACAATCAAATGCAAGTGAACTACTACCGCGATCGGATGCGCGGTGCTCAGAAAATCGAGCAACTGGGTATGTGGGATGACAGTATTTCACCGATAGAAACCGCGGCCGAAGTGAATGTTCCCATTCTGCTGATTCACGGAAGTGTGGACCAGCGGGTGCCGCCGGCGCACGCTGAGCGCTACCGCAAGGCGCTGGATAAGTACGGAAAAGAGTACAAGTATGTGGAATTGGACGGCGCGGACCATTTCAGCAATACCCTGTTTTATGAACACCAGAAAACGCTATATGAGTCTATGATTTCGTACTTGAAATCAGATTGTGGCGCTGGCGGTCTTTAACGGGCTGAATTGCTGTGACCAGGAAACCCGGCAATTTGCCGGGTTTTTTGTTAGCTGTATTCTGCAAACCTTAAGGCTCTTGAGTTTATCGGCAGCGGTCGACACAATTGCCCGCCAAATTTTCGTGAACATGGGATATCTCATGACCATTGACGTTGTCATCCTCGCCGCCGGTAAAGGCACCCGCATGCGCTCCGACCTGCCCAAAGTTCTGCACCCTATTGGCGGTGTGCCTATGTTGGGGCGCGTGATCGAGGCTGCGCAGCAACTGGGGGACGTGCGGATCACCGTGGTGGTGGGGCATGGCGCGGGGCTGGTAGAAGAGCGCTTTGCCGGCACCGGCGTTGAATTCGTGGAGCAGAAAGAACAATTGGGCACAGGGCACGCCGTGGCCCAGGCGATTCCGAATTTCCGCCCTGGCGCCACGGTACTGATTCTCTATGGGGATGTGCCGCTGGTCAAAACCGGCACCCTGCAGTCCCTGCTTTCCGCGTCGGACAGGGGCCCTGCCCTGCTGTCGGTGGAGATGGCCAACCCCGCCGGTTACGGCCGTATCGTGCGCGACGAGGCAGGAAGGGTGCTGGCAATTGTGGAAGAAAAAGACGCCGACGGGGACACACTGGCCATCCGCGAAGTGAACACCGGCATCCTCGCGGCACCGGCAGATCTGCTGGCCAAGTGGCTACCGGAACTCTCCAACGACAATGCCCAGGGCGAGTACTACCTGACCGACGTGATCGCGCGCTCGGTCAGTGAGCAAATCGCCGTCACCGGTGTACGCGCCAGCGATCCTCTCGAAGTGGCGGGCGTCAACAGTCGCGCACAACAGGCGCAAATGGAGCGGGCCCTGCAGCACAGCCGCGCGCTATCGCTGATGCACGCCGGCGTAACCTTGCTAGACCCGGCCCGCATTGATATCCGCGGTACCCTGACCTGTGGCACCGATGTGGAAATCGACATCAACTGCGTGTTTGAAGGCAATGTGAAACTGGGCGCCGATGTGCGCATCGGTCCGAACTGTGTACTGCGCAACTGCGAGCTGGCTGTGGGCACCGTGGTTGAAGCCAACTCCATCATTGAGGAAGCGACCATCGGCGAAGCCTGTACCATCGGGCCTTTTGCGCGACTGCGGCCCGGCACCGAACTCGCCCACGGGGCAAAAGTTGGCAATTTTGTAGAAACCAAGAAAGCGAAGATCGGGCTCGGCAGTAAGGTGAACCATCTGTCCTACATCGGCGATGCCGAGGTGGGCGAAGGCGTAAATATCGGCGCCGGTACCATTACCTGTAATTACGATGGCGTGAACAAGTTCAAGACGTCCATTGGTGATGGCGCCTTTATCGGTTCTAACTCTTCGCTGGTAGCTCCGGTGGAGATTGGTGCCGGTGCCACGATTGGCGCTGGCTCCACCATTACCCGCGAAGTGAGTGCTGACGAACTGGCCGTGGCCCGCGGCAAGCAGCGCAACATCTCCGGCTGGCAGCGACCGACCAAGAAAAGCTAGCAGCCAATAACCCGAGGATGGAAACGCCGCGGCGTTTCCACTCTTCTGCCCGGAGACTCGTACCCGCCCAAAACAGACCATCCTTTCGAACTACACTTGATCGCATCGGAAAGAAAAGGAAACCCGCCGATGCACAAGCCCCGCCTGCAGCTCCAGGCGTCTTTCGATATCGCCTGGCTGCAGTATCTGGACAAACAAGGACGCGCCACCCAACCCCTGCCGGAATTCGCCAGCCCCGATTGGCTCACCCATTGCTACCGTCAGATGCAACTGGCGCGGCTGGTGGACGATCGCGCGGTAAAGCTGCAGCGCACCGGACGTTTAGGTACCTACCCTTCCAGTCTCGGCCAGGAGGCCATCGGTGTTGCCACCGGCAATGCGCTGATGGCGGAAGACGTCTATTGCCCCTATTACCGGGAAACCGGTGCTTTTCTCGAGCGCGGTGTGCGGATCGAAGAAATTCTCGCCAACTGGAGTGGCGACGAGCGCGGGCAGAATTACCAGCACGCGCCCCGGGATCTGCCCATCTGTATTCCTATTGCCACCCAGATGCTGCACGCCGCCGGCGTTGCCTTTGCCCTCAAATATCGCCATCAGCAACAGGGTTCCCCACTACAGGTCGCCATCGCCAGCGCCGGTGAGGGGGCCACCTCCAAGGGGGACTTTTACGAGGCCATGAATCTAGCCGGGGTGTGGAAACTGCCGCTGGTGTTCGTGGTGAATAACAATCAGTGGGCCATTTCGGTGCCGCGCGTTGCGCAGACCGGTAGCCAGACGATCGCGCAGAAGGCGATTGCCGCCGGTATTCCCGCGCTACAGGTAGATGGTAACGACATCCTGGCGGTGGCCTGGGCGGTGCGGGATGCACTGCAACGGGCGCGCAGCGGTGAAGGTCCGGCACTAATCGAGGCCATTAGCTACCGGCTGTGCGATCACACCACCGCCGATGACGCCAGTCGCTACCGCAGCGCAGAAGAGCTGGAGCAGGCCTGGCAGTGGGAACCGCTGAAACGGCTGGACACCTATTTGCGCAGTGAAAACCTGTGGAGCGACGGCAAGCAGCAGGATCTGGACCGCGAGCTGGCCCAGGTGATGGAAACCGCGTTGAACGACTGGGAGTCCCGCACGCCGGAACCCGCAACCGCCATTTTCGACCATCTTTATGCGCAGTTGCCGGAATCGCTCTATGAGCAGTACGACCAGCTGCGTGACGAGCAGCTCCGGGAAAAACTCTGGGAAAAAGAGGGAGCGGTGCAATAGATGGAAAACCGGACGGGCAACGAAATGGGGGAGCGGCAGGAGGCCACGGAATTGCGCGACTCAGCGCCGATTACCCTGGTAGGAGCCGTTAACCAGGCGCTGGCCCATGCACTGGCAAATGATCCGCAAGTAGTGGTTTTTGGTCAGGATATTGGCGCGAACGGCGGCGTATTCCGGGCAACGGATGGCTTGCAGAAGCAGTTCGGTACGCAGCGGGTACTGGATACACCGCTGGCGGAAACCATGATTGCCGGTATTGCCGTGGGCATGGCGACCCAGGGGCTCAGGCCCGTCGCCGAGTTCCAGTTTATGGGCTTTATCTACCCCGGACTCGACCACATCCTCAGCCATGCCACACGCATGCGCAATCGCACCCGCGGGCGGCTGAGCTGCCCGATCGTGTATCGCGCGCCCTATGGCGGTGGCATTCACGCGCCGGAGCATCACAGTGAAAGCACCGAGGCGCTGTTCACCCATATCCCGGGGCTGCGGGTGGTGGTGCCCTCCTCTCCTGCGCGTGCGTATGGCCTGTTGTTGGCCGCCATCCGCGACCCGGATCCGGTACTTTTTCTGGAGCCGAAGCGTATCTATCGCGCGGCGAGGCAGCCGGTACCGGACAACGGCGAGGCCCTGCCACTGGACAGCGCGTTTGTGCTGCGTGAGGGGAGCGACCTGACCCTGATTGCCTGGGGCGCCAGCGTCAAAGAGACGCTTGCCGCCGCCGCGCAGCTCTCTGCCGAAGGCATCGAAGCGGAAGTCATCGACCCCGCCACCCTCAAACCTCTGGATATCCACACCATCATCGACTCCCTGGAAAAGACCCGCCGCTGTGTGGTGGTCCACGAGGCCGCGCGCTTTGGTGGCATGGGCGCGGAAATCGCCGCGCAGATCCAGGAGTACGCTTTCGACCTGCTGGATGCACCGGTGCAGCGGGTGACCGGCTACGACACGGTAATGCCCTACTACCAGCTGGAAAATGTCTATCTGCCGGGCGTCGAGCGCATTCTCGACGGCGCCCGTGCGGCGCTGGATTACCGGCGGGGAGGTGCGGCGTGAAGGTGTTCCGTTTGCCGGATCTGGGAGAGGGGTTGCCGGATGCGGTAATCCGCCAGTGGCATGTGCGCGAGGGCGACAGCATTGCTGCCGATCAGGCGCTGGTAACCGTAGAAACTGCCAAGGCACTGGTAGAAGTGCCAGCCCCCTGGGGCGGCAGCGTTGAGAAACTGTTTGCCGGCGAAGGCGATACCCTGGAAACCGGACAACCACTGGTGGGGTTCAAAGACCGCACCGGTAGCGCGGAGCCGGCACCGAGCCAGCCCGGAGACGCCTCAGCGGGCCAACCGCCCACGGACTCGGGCACCGTGGTGGGCAGGATCGATCAGGGTAGCGAGCAGCTGCACGCGGAGAGCCGGCCGATACGGATCCGCCCGCGCAACGCTACCCCCGCGGTCCGCGCCCTCGCCCGCCAGCTGCGGGTAGACCTCGCCGGACTGCACCCGGCCGGCGCCCGCTTTACCGAGGCCGAAGTGCGCGCTGCAGCACCGCGGACTTCCTCAAAACCACCGGAACCACAAACCAGCAAGCGACCGGTGCCAACAAATACCGGCAACACAGAGCCTGCCCGCCGCGCCATGGCCCTGGCCATGAGCCGTGCCCGGGACCTGGTGTGCCCCATGACACTGTGCGACGAGGCCGATATCAGCAAATGGCCCAAGGGCGAACCCGCCACCCTGCGCCTGCTGCGCGCCATCGCCGCCGCCGCTGCAGAGGTACCCAATCTGAATGCGCACTTTGTTGACGACGCACTGGCGCCACAAAGCCCGGTCAATATCGGTCTCGCAGTCGATGCGCCGAAAGGGCTGTTTGTGCCGGTGTTGAAAGACGTCGACAGTCACAGTGACGAGCAGCTGCTGGATGCGGTACGGAGCTTCAGAAAGCAGGCGATGGCAGGCGCCATACCGCAGCCGGATCTGCAGGGTGCCACCATTCATCTGTCCAACTTCGGCAGTCTCGGCGGCCGCTTTGCCACCCCGGTGGTGGTTCCGCCACTGGTGTGTATCGTCGGCGCCGGCCGCAGCCATGAAGCGGTGCTTCCCCACAAGGGCAAGGCCAAAATTCGCCGTCTGCTGCCCCTCTCGATCACCGCCGACCACCGGGCGGTCACCGGCGGCGAACTGGCCAGATTCCTGGCCGCCCTGAAAAACCACCTGACACAAGCGTAGGTTGGGCAAAGCGGAGCGTGCCCAACGGGTGGCACAGGAGAGAAAAACCCCCTGTAGGAGCCTGCTTGCAGGCGAATTCCACAGGGCGGTTAACCTCCGGGGATATTTCGCCTGCAAGCAGGCTCCTACAGGGGGATTGCGAGTGGAGGGTGTGAATTAAACTTTCGGTTTGCTATGATTTTCTTACGAATCGAAACTTATAGTCCCATGTCCAAACGTAACACCCAACAACGTCGCCACCAGATACTGCAACAGATCAACGACGCCGGTGAGGCCAGCGTCGAAGCCTTGGCGCGGATGTTCGAAACTTCGGAAGTTACGATCCGAAAGGACCTGGGAGCGATGGAAGACAGCGGCCTGCTGCTGCGCCGCCACGGTGGCGCCATCCCCTTGCCGCGGGAACTGGTGGCGGAAGACCCCCTCTCACGCACCAAGCGCGCCATCGGCCGCGCCGCCGCCGAACTCATTCGCG
Organism: Microbulbifer bruguierae; assembly: GCF_029869925.1. Taxonomy (NCBI): domain Bacteria; kingdom Pseudomonadati; phylum Pseudomonadota; class Gammaproteobacteria; order Cellvibrionales; family Microbulbiferaceae; genus Microbulbifer; species Microbulbifer bruguierae. The sequence continues at coordinate 2,759,994 of NZ_CP118605.1, forward strand.
ACCACCATCGCATCGTCATCGACTACGGCCGCACCACTACCGGACTCATCCCGGAACTGGATAAAAAGCGCGGCCTCGTGGTCATGACCAACTCCCTTCATGTTGCCAACCAGCTGCGGGAACTGGAAAACGAGCCCACCCTGCTGATGACCGGCGGCACCTGGGATCCCCACTTCGAAGCCTTTCAGGGCCAGGTGGCCGAACAGGTCCTGCGTGGCTACGACTTCGACCAGGCGTTTATCGGCGCCGACGGCATCGACCTCGAGCGCGGCACCTGCACCTTCAATGAACAGATTGGCCTGTCGCGGGTGATGGCGGAAGTGGCGCGGGAAGTGGTGGTGATGGCCGAGTCCAGCAAGGTCGGCAGAAGAATTCCCAACCTGGAATTGAGCTGGGACATGTTCGGCACCCTGGTGACCGATAGTGGAATAGAAGACAAGGTTTGTGCGCAGCTGGAAAGCCGAGGACTGCGAGTCATTTGCGCCGAAGTGAAATAACGGCAGAACTGAAATAACAAAAGTTACGGAGTGTGTTCAACATTCTGAACTATGACGAGAAGGCGGCGATGCCACTAAACCAAACTGTAGTGGCACAGACCAAAAAACCGAGGTAAGAAAAGATGTGTGGAATCGTAGGTGCCCTGGGCCAACGCAATGTAACTGGAATCCTGCTGGAAGGTCTGCGCCGACTGGAATACCGCGGCTATGACTCCGCCGGTGTATGCCTGGTCAACGGCGACGGCAAACTGCAGCTGCGCAAAACCCAGGGCAAGGTCGCCGACCTGGAGTCCGCCCTCGACAGCAACCCCACTGCCGGTCAACTGGGCATCGCCCACACCCGCTGGGCCACCCACGGTGTCCCCTCCGACAAAAATTCCCACCCGCACACCTCCGGCAACTTCGCCCTGGTGCACAACGGCATCATCGAAAACTACCAGGAGCTGCGCGACCAGCTCATCGCCAAAGGCTACGAATTCCAGTCTGAAACCGATACCGAAGTCGTCGTCCACCTGATTCACGACCTCGCCAAAGATAACCGCGACCTGCTGCAGGCGGTGGCCGCCGCCACCAAAAAACTCCACGGCGCCTACGCTCTCGGCGTTGTCTGCGCCACCGAACCGGAGCGTCTTGTATGTGCCCGCCTCGGCAGCCCACTGGTGATCGGCGTCGGTTACGAAGAAAACTTTATCGCCTCAGACCCCATGGCCCTGCAGCAGGTCACTGACCGCTTTATCTTTTTGGAGGAAGGCGATATCGCCGAAGTCACCCGCGACAGCATCGCCGTGTGGGACAAAACCGGTGAAGAAGTCAGCCGCCCGGTGAACAAACTGCAGGGTGGCCATGACGCTGCCGACAAGGGCCGATACCGTCACTACATGCAGAAGGAAATCTTCGAGCAACCGAGTGTGGTGGAAGCCACCATGGCCGGCCGCATTGGCGAACACTCGGTTCTGTCCCAGGCACTCGGCACCGCCGCCAACGAAATCCTGCCCCAGGTACAACAGGTGCAGATCGTCGCCTGCGGCACCAGCTATCACGCCGGGCTTGTAGCCCGCTACTGGATCGAAGACTGGGCCGGCGTGCCCTGCTCCGTCGAAGTTGCCAGCGAAATCCGCTACCGCAAAACCGCGGTGCGCCCGGGCACCCTGTTTGTCACCATCTCCCAGTCCGGAGAAACCGCCGATACCCTCGCCGCACTGCGCCAGGCCAAAGAACTTGGCTACCTCGCTTCCATGACCATCTGCAACGTGCCCAACAGCTCCCTGGTACGCGAATCCGAACTGCACCTGATGACGGAAGCCGGCCCGGAAATCGGTGTCGCTTCCACCAAAGCCTTCACCACCCAGCTGGTCGCCCTGCAGATTTTCTGTATCGCCCTCGCCAAGGCCAACGGTCTGAGCGCAGAGCGCGAAACAGAGCTCGTCAGTGCCCTGCACCAGCTGCCGAAGCTGATGGAAAAATTCACCGGTCTGGATCGACTGGTGCAGGCCACCAGCGAAGCCTTTGCGGAAAAAAATCACGCCCTGTTTCTGGGGCGCGGCGTGGAATACCCGATTGCCCTGGAAGGCGCGTTGAAACTGAAAGAAATTTCCTACATCCACGCCGAAGCCTACCCCGCCGGCGAACTCAAGCACGGTCCGCTGGCGCTGGTGGATGCAGATATGCCGGTGATCGTGGTCGCACCGAATAATGAACTGCTGGAGAAACTGAAATCCAACCTGCAGGAAGTGCGCGCACGCGGTGGTGAACTGTTTGTGTTTGCCAGCCCCGAAGCGGGCTTCAAAAGCGAAGCGGGATTGACGGTGGTGGAAGTGCCCGATGCACCGGAGAGCCTGCAGCCGATTCTGTACACGGTGCCGCTGCAACTGCTGAGCTATCACGTCGCCCTGTTGAAAGGCACCGATGTGGATCAACCCAGGAATCTGGCCAAGTCTGTCACCGTGGAGTAGCTTGTGGGTTGAGGGCTTGTCCCGGTATCTATAAAGGTTGGGAGATAAAGCGAGTAACTATGCGAAAGCTGGCTGTAACTTTATTGACAGGGCTTTCACTGATCTTGATGTCGGCATGCTCGTCCACAGCATTTTTCCTGGCAAATCTTCCGGTGAAAATCAGTCACCAGAAGGTCCACCGGGACATCAGCTATGGCCCGGAACCCTGGCAGAAGCTGGACATCTACTTGCCGGAAAAAACGAATACCTCGGCCCCGGTGCTGGTCTTTTTTTACGGAGGGCGCTGGACCTTTGGAAAAAAAGAGCAGTATGCATTTGTCGGCAAAACATTCGCAGATGCCGGATATACGGTTGTCCTACCGGACTACGCCAAGTATCCCGAGGTCAGGTTTCCGACCTTTATCGAAGATGCCGCCAAAGCCGTCGCCTGGATCCATGACCATATCCATGAGTACGGGGGCGATGGCGCGCGGCTTTATGTATCCGGTCATTCCTCGGGTGCGCATATGGGTGCACTGATCTCCGTGAATCCCAGTTACTTAAATAACGAGGGGAAGCCGATGGCGATCATTGCCGCCTTTGCCGGGCTGGCCGGACCCTATGATTTTGTTCCCGAGGCGGCAGACCTGAAAGACATTTTTGGCCCACCGGATAATTATCCCAATATGCAGGTGCCAACCTTTGTAAATGGAAAGCAACCCCCGATGCTGTTACTGCATGGCGCCGATGATGAACAGGTGATTCAGCGCAACCTGAACCGTTTGCGAGCCAAGATTGAGGCCACCGGTGGTATCGTTGAAACTCGCCTGTATGAGGAAGTTGACCATATCGATATCATCGGCGCACTGAGCTGGGTTTTAAAAGATAAGGCGCCGGTCAAGAACGATATGCTGATGTTCTTCGACGCCCACTCGCCGGCCCGATGAAATTTGCGAAATTTGGGGTCACCCATTAGCCGACCCCAGTTTTTGTGGAAGTGCCCGATACTCCGGAAAGCTTGCAGCCGATTCTGTACACGCTGCCGCTGCTGAGCTGCCGGTGGTGCACGTACGCCACGCATCGAAATTCTTCACATCCCCGGTTCGCTAAGCTGCACTGAGCACAGGTATTCGTTTTGAAAATTCAGGGAAGACTTTATGAAAATAGCGCTATTCAGTGCGCTCAAGTGCGAGCGCACCGCATTTGACTCGATTAACCAAGAGCTGGGACACGAGATTCTCTATTTTGAGGAACTGTTCGGAGCGGCCACGGTTGAACTGGCGGAAGGCTGCGACGGTGTTTGCGTTTCTGTGAATGACGGGGTGGATGGGGCAGCGATAGTCGCACTGAAAGAGATTGGCTGCAGGATTCTGGTCACCCGCTCCATCGGCTTCAATCAGATTGATCTCGATGCTGCCGACAAAGCCGGGATTCCTGTAGCGCGCGTGCCGCACTATTCCCCGCATTCGGTTTCGGAATTCACCGTGGGGCTGATCCTGTCGCTGACACGCAAAATCCACCGCGCTTTCCTGCGCAGTCGGGAATTCAACTTCAGTATTGAAGGTCTGACCGGCACCCAGCTTTCAGACAAGACCGTGGGCGTTTTAGGCGCCGGCCAGATTGGTGGGCTGGTGCTCAAGGCGCTGAGTGGCTTTGGTTGCCGCCTTCTCTACCACGACCTGCACCGGCAGCCGGAACTCGATGACATAGCAACCTGCTGTGAGGTACCCGAACTGACCCGGGAGAGTGACATCCTGGTGCTCAATCTGCCGCTGACACCGGACACCCGGCACACCATAAATGCCAGTAGCGTGCCACAACTCAAGCCGGGTGTGCTGATCATCAATACCGGGCGCGGCGGGCTTATTGATACCGGAGCGTTAGTGGAAGGGCTGAAATCCGGTCATATCGGCGGCGCGGCGATTGATGTGTACGAGGATGAGGCCAACCTGTTTCACGCCGACCGCTCTGCCGACATTCTCCAGGACGATACCTTCTGCCGCCTGCTCACCTTCCCGAACGTGATCGTCACTTCCCATATGGCCTTCCTGACGGACCACGCCCTTGCGGATATCGCGACAACAACCCTGCAGGCGTTTACCGATTTTGAGCAGGGTCGGCCACTGGCAACGAGGATCGAGCGCTAGCCCGGTAAATCCGCGGCCTGCTCGATTTGCCGCTTTTCCGCTTCCTGCAATTTTGCGGGGACCAGGTCTTCAATGGCATAACCCTGTGGATAAGTGCGATAGCCATCGGGCCATTTCGGTTCGCCGGATCTGCCAAACAGGGAAAGCCACGTTGCGCGCAGCTTTAGTACCCGGGGTACTACAGCGGAATAAAAGCGCCCCGGAGGTTCCAGTTGCACCGCCCTGCGCGTTGCCTCATCCAGCAGCACCGCGGATACCGGGCGTACGAAGCGGCGCAGCGGGTCAGGAAGCCAGGATTCCACCACGCCGAAGGTCGCGCCGGATACGGTCCGGTTGCTATCGCTGTATTCGAATTTCGCCCGCACATAATCATCACTGTACTCGCGCATTTCCGGCAGGGATGTCGGGATCTGCTCTATCCCCATACGCCTGCCGACATTGCGCCAGAAAATAAACAGTGCGTCCTGTTCCTTGTCCGTCAGCGTGCGCCAGCCAAAGCGCTGGATCCAGTCGATCGGATCGAGCATGAACGTGGAGAGCACGAACAGGTAGTCTTCGTTGCGGATGGAGAAATGTGCGTGGGTGCGATTGATACGTTGCAGTGCGGCTTTGCCCCGCGGGCTGTCGTAGCCAAACCGCAATAGCTGCAGCATCAGCAGCGAGGTATCGTCATAGCGCTTCTGGCCACTGCGGGCAAACTCGCCGGTGCGTGCCAGCAGGCCGCCGATCGATGGCGAGGCAAAGGTCCGGAACAGGGCCAGCTCAAGGGAGCGGTTGAAATCCCACAGAAATCCGTCGCACACGATCAGGCGGACGATTTCGCCGTGGTCTTGCGGGAGCTTCAGCCGGTCGATTTCTCTGCGAATCCTGTTTCTTTCCGGCATCGGGCGGGTTTCCTTGCTGGGTTTTTATTTGTAGAGAAAACCATCCGGCAGGCCGAGTCGCTGGCAGGCGTGCACGGCGGGACTTGCCTTGATCACAATCCGGTCCGCCAGCCGCCCGCTCAACCGGATCAGCGCGCGCTGCCAGCGTTTCAGTTGCCAGCGGCGGGTGTCGAGTTTCAGGTGCGCGCGGGTATCGTCCGGTAGGACTTGCACGGCGGCGCGTACCAGCAGGTACTGGTAAGGGCGCAGGATTCTCGGGAATACCGGGGTGTGCAACATCAGCTCGAGGAATTCATCGATGACATCCGTGGGCTTGAGTTTCGGCTGCATAGCCTCGAACAGGGCCTGTTGCTCGGCCAGTGAGCGCGGTGAGCCCTTGGCGCCATAGAGCCCTGCAGGAATACCGCTCTCGCCATAGAAGATGTCCTTTTCCTCGCTGGAGAGGGGTTTCACCAGCTGGCTGTAGGCCTCCAGAAAGCCATAACTGGCGGTTGCCTGCACCCAGTTCAGCAGCTCCACGTCGTTGGCGTTGTAGGTGAACCCCTCCTCGGTAACGCCGGAAATTTTCCCGTGCATGCCGCGGATGCCGGCGATCATGGCCTCTGCTTTAGTGCGTGGGCCGTACACGGTGACCATGGCGGCGAGCCCGGTGCGGCGCAGGCGCCCCATGGGGTCGGTACGGAAGGTAGTGTTGTGCCACACCCCGTCGCGCACCCGCGGCTCCGCCAGTTCCAGAATGACGGCGGTGATACCGCCGACAAACATGGAAACCGGGTTCTTGAAAATGCGCCAGGTGATGGAGTTCGCGGGGATCAGTGCTTCTTCCCCCCGGGGCTGGCGGAAGTCGAACCGCTCGTCGCCCATCCGCCGGTTTATTGCTTGTTCAATCAAATCCATCAGTCTCAGAAGTCGCCTCGCAAGGTTGGGCCCCAGGGCCCGCCCTGCGGGGCAGGCCTTAAAAATTGCCTCGCAGGGTTAAACCATAGGTACGTGGGTAAGATACGTACGCATTGTAGTCTCCGGACTGCAGTGGCGAGTCGAAGTGAACGGCGGCATAGCGGTTATCGCCGCAATTCTGGCACCAGGCGGACAGCGACCAGTTGGCGGCGTCCGGGCGCAGGCCGACACTGGCCGTGTACTCGCTCTGTCCTTTCACCTTCAGGTCATTGGACGTATTGGAGTAGACCTCGGAGTTGTACAGCGTCCCCAAACGGCCGAACAGGTTGAGGCTGCTGCCGAGGGGTTGCTCGAAGCTCAGCGCTACACTGGCTGAGAGCTCCGGGGCCAGGGCAAATCGACGGTCGGCCAGAAAACCCAGTACCGGGTCATCGCCAAAACGGGCCTCCGCCAGGTGGGTGAGGTCGACGTTGAGTGCGAATACCTCGCTCAGCAGGAACTGGTTCTCCAGTTCGAGCCCGTAGACGGTGGCCTCCGGCGCGTTGTCCACACTAAAGCGGGTGCCCTGGAACTGGGCCAGCTGCAGGTCGGTCATGTCGTTGTAGAACAGGGCCAGATTGCTGCGCGCGCGACCGCCCCAGTATTCGGACTTGAGGCCGAGCTCGTAGCCGTCGATGTATTCCGCGCGGTAGACCGGGTCTTCGGGAATCGCCCCGGGTGTTTCTTCCGGGTTGTTCAGGTTGGTGCCGGCACCGCTGTTGTCGATGTTGACGCCACCGGACTTGTAGCCGCGGCTGTAGGAGGCGTAACCCATTACCCGCTCGGAAAACTGGTACTGGGCGGCGAGTGAGCCGCTGAAGGCGTCTTCCTCGTAGTGGTCGTCAAATTCCGGCCCCGGCTGCGCGGTGAGCACCCGGAACACCGCGTTGGGTGCGGTGGTGAAGTCATTGCGGAACATGGCGCCGTTTTTCTCATCCCGCGAGTAGCGCAGGCCCATCGTCAGCCCAAATTGTTCGGTGATATCCAGGTTCCAGTGGGTAAACGCCGCGTAGGACACGCTGTCTGCGGGCATATCCACATCGCTCCACTGACCTTCGGTGGCGTCGACGAAACCGGCGGGAGCGCCGTAAAGCTGGAAAAACAGGGTGTCCCAGTAGAACTGGGCCTGGTCGCCCCACCAGAGTTCGTGGTGTGCGTCGATTTCTTCATCCGCATAGTAGAGCCCCACCACATAGTCCGCGCCGGCGAAGGGGCCGACCTGCTCCAGGTCGCCGTGCAGGGTGAATTCCTGGGAGAGCATCTTGGTCCTGAGGGACTCACTGATGCCGAGAATGTTGGCGCCGACGAAATCCCCATCCATGCCCTCCTGGGAGATGCGCCAGTCGCGCAGGCTGGACACCGATTTGAACGTGCGCCCGCCATCCAGCGCCCAGGTCATATGCAGCACTGCGCCCTTGTCTTCAATCGCCTGGTCCGTGGGGTTGCTCAGTACCTGCTGGTAGTCTTTGAGGTCGTCCGAGGGCAGTTCCTTGCCCTGCATTTGTACCAGCGCGTTGATCAGCGGCTGGGTGGGGCCGTCGATGGCGTTAACCTGCCCGTAACAGCAGTTGTTCTGCTCGTCGAACCAGTCGAGGATCAGGCGGCTGGAAAAGGTGTCCGACGGCTCGTACAGGAACTGGACCTTGGCGCCGCGGGGTTCGCGGCCATTGTAGTCGCCGCCGTTGGGGTCCTCGATATAGCCGTCTTCACTGCCCCACAGCGCGGCCACACGCACCGCGGCGTTGTCGCCCAGGGGCAGATTGGCGGCGCCGCGTACCATCTGGCTGCCGTAGTTGCCCACGCCGACTTCGTAATCGAAGCTGACCGCTTCGGTATCGGGCGCCTTGCTGTTGAGAATCAGTGCCCCGGCGGAGGTGTTCTTGCCGAACAGGGTGCCCTGGGGGCCGCGCAGGATTTCCAGGCTCTCCATATCCAGCCAGTTCTGCATCGCCTGGCCGGCACGGGTGCGGTAGACACCGTCCACAAACACACCCACCGCACCCTCGAAGGCGCGGCTGTTACCGACGGTGCCGATGCCGCGAATTACGATATTGGCGCTGTTGGCGGCGCTGTTGACCACGGCGAAGCGCACGCTGGATGACAGCTGCTGCACATTCTCGATACTGTCCACGCGCGCCTCGGCCAGCGCATCGCCGGTGATGGCGGTGACCGCCACCGGAATGTCCTGCAGGTTTTCCTGCCGGCGCTGGGCGGTAACCACGACTTCTTCCAGCTGCGGCCCTTCCTGGGCGGATACGGTTGCGGGTGCAGCGGCGATCACCGAGGCGAGCGCGGTGGTGGCCAGGGAGATACCGCGGAGTGGATGGCTGTTTTGGGGCGAAGTGATTGCCATGGCGAGTTTCCCTCTCATCGTTGCATTATTTTTTTTGAGTTGAGCCAGTATGGAGAGGTGGGGAAAAATTGATTCGTCCGTTTGGATGAATTGTGGGCTAATACCCTGTCGCGTGATTAATCGGAGTAACAACAGCCATGCACCACGAACAACCCAATAATCCCCTGCACGGCATCAAGCTGGAAACCATCGTCATCGAGCTGGAGCAACACTACGGTTGGGACGGGCTCGCGCAGCGGATTCCGGCAAACTGTTTTCGCAATGACCCGTCGGTGAAATCCAGTCTGAAGTTTTTGCGTAAAACCCCATGGGCCCGGGAAAAGGTCGAGGCGCTGTATATCTCGACCTTCAGTGACAACAATCCCTGGAAGAAGTGAATCTGTGAAGGTGGTGGTCGAGTGCTGCACAACCGATTTCTGAAAACATTACTGCTGCTGTTCACTGGCGTACTGGCGGCCTGTACCGGGATCCCGGAAGGCGTGAAGCCCATCGATGATTTCGAGCTGCCGCGCTATCTGGGCAAGTGGTATGAAATTGCGCGCCTGGACCACTCGTTCGAGCGCGGGCTGAGCCGGGTCACCGCGGAATACAGCCTGCGTGACGACGGCGGGGTGAAGGTGGTCAATCGCGGTTTCGACGCGGAACACGCCAGCTGGAAGGAGTCTGTGGGCAAGGCGTACTTTATCGGTACGCCGGACGTGGGCCACCTCAAAGTGTCGTTCTTTGGTCCCTTTTACGGTTCCTATGTGATTTTCGAGCTGGACAAGGACTATCGCTACGCGATGGTGTCCGGGCCGAACCGCTCCTATCTTTGGCTGCTGTCGCGCACGCCTGCGGTGGATGAATCCGTGAAAAAACGGTTTCTGCAGCGTGCGGATGAACTCGGTTTTGACACCGGGGCGCTCATTTTTGTCGAGCAATCGCCGCTGGATACTGACTGAGCCCTGTCAGGTTCGTTAACCGGGCCTCAGAGCCCCGGCTTGGCGGTCGTTCCAGCCTTCTGTTTGCGATCTCCCGATTTGCGATTTGGCTGCTTGTCGTGATCGCTCCAGTGATGATCCAGGTGCAGATCGGGGTCGCGGCGGTCTTCCCGCAGCGCCTGCAGCAATTGCTCGCGGTAGATTCTGGTCTGGGCAATATGCTGGGACTCGTCGCGCCAGTATGGGAACAGGGATTCCAGCATGCGCTGGTCGTGCTGTTTGAATTTGCGCGCCGCGCGGGCCGCGCGGTGTTTGGACCAGCCCAGCACCTGCAGCGCGCCGGCGCCGATATCCAGTGCGCTGTCGACGGTCTCGCGATAGATGTACTGCACCCCCGCTTCCATGAGTGCGTACTGGTGCATGCGATTGCGCGCACGCGCGAGGATGGTGAGGTGCGGGAAGTGCTTCTGGATGCGGCTGACGATTTCCAGTGATGCGGCCTGGTCGCTCAAAGTGAGGATGGCGATTCTGGCGTTTTCGGCACCGGCGGCATGCAACAGGTCTTCCCGCGAGGCGTCCCCGTAATAGGCCTTGATCCCGTAGCGGCGCACCAGCTCCAGCTGCTCGGCGTTGTGTTCCAGCAGCGTGGTATCGAAGCCGCAGGCATTTAGTAGGCGTCCGGAAATCTGCCCGTAGCGACCGTAACCGATGATGATCACCGGCGTGCCGTCGTCCTGAGGAGCGCTGCCGGGAATATCCGGGGTGCGGGGGCCAGTAAAAAAGCGCGGCTGGATCAGCTGCTCATAGAACATCAGCAGCAGCGGTGTGAACGCCATGGACAGGGCGATCAGCGCGATCAGCAGGCTGCTCACGTCGCTCGGCAGCACCTCATTCTGGCTGGCGTAGGCCAACAGCACGAAACCGAATTCCCCCGCCTGTGCCAGGGATACCGCAAACAGCCAGTCTTCCCCGCGCGCCATACCGCGTACCCGCGCCAGGGCAAACAGGATGATGAATTTCACCAGTACCAGCATTGCCAGCAACCCGAGCAGCAGCAGCGGCTTTTGCATCACCAGCGCGAGATCCAGGTTGGCGCCGACGGCGAGGAAAAACAGCCCCAGCAGCAGGCCCTTGAACGGCTCGATATCCGCTTCCAGTTCGTGGCGGAACTCGCTCTCCGCCAGTACCACACCGGCGATAAAGGTGCCGAGTGCCGGTGACAGGTTCAGCCAGGTCATCACCGCAGCGGCGCTCAGCACAATCAGCAGTGAACAGGCGGTAAACAGTTCGCGGGTGCGGGTGCCCACCACCAGTCGCAGCAGCGGCGTGAGCAGATAGCGCCCGGCCAGAACCAGTGCGGCGATGGCACCGAGCACTGCCAGTGCGTAGACCCAGCCCTGCAACCGGTCGGGATCGGTGGCAATTTCCACCGTCGCCAGTAGCGGCAGCAGTGCCAGGATCGGGATCACCGCAATGTCCTGGAACAGCAGCACACTGAACGCATTGCGCCCGCCCTCGGTCTTCAGCAGGTTCTTTTCCGACAGGGACTGCAACACGATGGCGGTGGAAGACAGCGCCAGGATCAGACCCACCGCGGTGCCCGTGCGCCAGTTGAAGCCGAACAGTACCATGGCAAAACCGCATACCACGGCCGCAGTCAGCAGCACCTGGGCGCCGCCGGTGCCAAAGATGGCGCCGCGCAGGGCCCAGAGTTTGCGCGGCTGCAGTTCCAGGCCGATCAGAAACAGCATCAACGCCACACCGAATTCCGCGAAGTGCAGCTCGTCGCTGGTGTCGCCCACCAGGCCGAAGGCGTGGGGTCCGATCAGCACCCCCGCCACCAGGTAGCCGAGCACCGAGCCGAAGCCCAGACGCTTGGCGAGCGGTACGGAAATTACCGCCGCGGCGAGGAATATCACAGCCTGGATCAGGGGGTTATCGTGGGGCATGGCCTGTCTGTATTTTGTTTATGGGTATTTTGGCCGCGCCGACGGGTATCAATCCGGCAGTGGCGTGGCGGGGTCGCCTTCCGGGAAGACGGCGGCGCGGCTGCGGTGAATCAGCGGAGCAATGGTGGACCCCTGAATCACAATGGAAAAGAGTACCACGCCGTAGGTCATTACAATCCACAAGTGGCGCAGATCGTGATCGCCAACCACCGTATAACCGGCGGGAATCGACATTGCCAGTGCCAGCGCCAGGCCGCCGCGGAGTCCGCCCCAGATCAGGATGCGCTCGGTGTACGGGTGGTATTTGCGGTGACGCTTGAGGAGCAGGAAGGGGATTTTCACTGCCAGGATACGAGCCAGCAACACGACCACAATGGCGACCACAATCAGTACATAGTCGATGGGCTGGAAATTGATGGTGATCAGGAACAGGCCAACCAGCAGGAACAGAATGCCGTTGAGGAATTCCTCGGTGATGGTCCAGAAGTGGTCCAGCTCGTGCTGGCTCACCCGCGAGAAACCGCGTTCGCGGGTGTAGTTACCGATGATGATGCCGGAAACCACCATCGCCAGGGCGCCGGAAACACCGAGTATATTGGCAGTGGCGAAGCCCGCGGTGGGGATCACCAGGGTCAGCAGCAGTTCCAGGCTGTGGTCGTTGGTGGAGCAGATCAGCCAGTGGAACAGGCCGCCAATCGCGAGACCAAGGGCGATACCGCCGAGCGCCTCCACCATAAACAGGTGGCTGATGGCGGGCAGCGTTGGCTCGGTCCCTTCGAATGCCAGCGCGTAGATCACCGCAAACACCACAATACCGAAGCCGTCGTTGAACAGTGACTCCCCTTCCACCTGAATAGAGATCTGCTCGGGCGCCTTCATGCTCTTGATGATGGCGAGCACCGCGATGGGGTCGGTGGGAGAAATCAGCGCGCCGAACAGCAGGCAGTACACCAGTTCCACTGGCATGCCGATAAGCCCGAAGAAGTAATACAGCATATAGCCGATGGCAAATGTGGAAATCAGGGTGCCGAAAATGGCCAGCAAGGTGATTTCCACTTTCTGGTTGCGCAGCATCAACAGGTCGATGTGCAGGCTGCCGGCAAACAGCAGGAAGCCCAGCACGCCCTTCAGCAACAGGTCCTCGAGATTCAGCACCGGCAGCAGTTGCGCTGCCCAGTCGCGCAGTTCGACGATTTCCAGCTTGCCAAGGCCGATGACAATCAGCGACAACGCCAGCGAGCCGGCGGTAATGGCGATGGTGGTCTGGGTGCGCAGCACATATTGATTGAGGAAACCGAGGAAAACGGAGACGGCAGCGAGAAAGCAGAAGGTGTAATAGACGTCCATTGTGGGCGCGGGGTCTCCGGTGCGGTGCGGGGGTACCTCTAACTGTAGGAGCCTGCCTGCAGGCGAACACCCGGTAGCGGGAAATTCGCCTGCAGGCAGGCTCCTACAAAAAGCAGTGGCGAAGGCGCTGTTACTCGGCGAGGGTGCCGTTATTGTAGTCGCGCACGGCCTGTTCGATCTGTTCGCGGGTGTTCATGACGAAGGGACCATAGTGCACAACCGGCTCATTGAGCGGCTTGCCGTGCAGTACCAGCATCCCGGTGCCCTGTTCCGGTGCATCCTCAGGCGCGCGCAATTTAAGCGATTCGCCGCCGCCAAACAACACCAGATTGCCGCGACTTACCGCACCGCGCCCGGTATCCAACGCACCCCGATAGATGTACACCAGCACACTGTGGTCCGCTGGCAGTGGCAGATTGACCTCCGCGCCCGCCACTAAACGTACATCCGCCACTGACGCTTCGGCCGCCGCATCCAGCAACGGCGCTGACTCGGGATTTCCATGCACCTGCCACTGGCCTGCAATCATGCGGATCAGCGAGCCGTGATCATCCAGTGCGACTTCGCGTACCTGTTCGGGCTGGATATCCCGCCAGCCGGGTTTGCTCATCTTGTCCTTCGCCGCCATGTTGATCCACAGCTGGAAGCCGTGCATGCCCGTGGCATCCCTGGACTGGGACGGCATTTCCGAGTGGATGATGCCGCGCCCGGCGCGCATCCACTGAGCCCCGCCCTGGGCGATGGCGCCGCGGTTACCGAGGTGGTCGCGGTGCTCGAATTCGCCGTTCAGCATGTAGGTCAGGGTTTCGATGCCGCGGTGCGGGTGCGGTGGGAAACCGGCGATATAGTCGTCGGGATTTTCCGAGCGAATTTCGTCCACCATCAGGAAGGGGCTGAAATCCGCGGACTGAAATCCCGCAACCCGGTGAATCTTCACCCCGGCGCCGTCGGCGGACGGATGGCCCGCGATCACCCGTACTGCAGGGCGGATACCGGTGCTGGAATTACTGCTCTGTGTAACCTTCTCTGTACCTTTGTGTGTGAAGTTGTCCATGGTTCTGCTCCTCTGTTTCCGGCAGTATAGGCCGATAAAATCGCCAGAAAATGGCAAATAATCGCAACTAATATTCGATCAGCTCGACAGATCTCGCAGCTCATCGACCTCGTAAAATCACAAGTACTCGAAATCAGACATCGAAATCAGACAAGGGACAGTCTATGGCCAAGGTAACACTGGAACAGTGGCGCATGTTTCAGGCGGTGGTAGAGCACGGGGGCTTTTCCCAGGCCGCGGACGCCGTGCACAAGAGCCAGTCTTCTATCAATCACGCCGTGCACAAGTTACAGGAGAGCCTTGGCGTTTCCCTGCTGGAAGTGCGCGGGCGCAAGGCGGAGCTCACCGACGCGGGGCGCGTGCTGCTGAATCGTGCCGGTGGCCTGTTGGACGAAGCCGAGGCGCTGGAATCCGTGGCCGCGAGTCTGGCGGCCGGTACCGAGGCGCGGCTGCGCCTGGCGGTGGATGTGCTGTTCGATTACGAGGCGCTGCTAAATGCGGTGGAGCGCTTTGCCGTAGAGTTCCCCCACACCCGGCTGGAGATCCGCGAAACGGTACTCTCCGGTGGCGAAGAGCTGCTGCTGCAGCAGGAGGTGGATTTTATTCTCTCTGCGCGGGTGCCACAGGGATTTGTCGGCGAGCCCGTCGCGCGGGTCAAGTTCGTGCCGGTAGCCCATCCCGAACATCCGCTGCACCAGCTGGGACGCCCGGTGAATCGCGAGGATCTCAAGGCCGCGCGGCAGATCGTGATGCGGGACTCGGCGCTGAAGAACCGCCAGGATGCGGGCTGGCTCGGCTCGGACCAGCGCATCACCGTCAGCAATGTGCACACTTCCATCGAGCTGATCGAGCGCGGCCTGGGTTTCGCCTGGCTGCCGCAGACCCGCATTCGCGATTCCCTGTCCGCCGACCGGTTGTTGCCCCTGCGCACCGATGAGCCCTGGGAGCGGGAGGTGACCGTGTATCTGGTGTACGCGGATCAGGACCGCGCCGGACCCGCCGCCTGTGCGCTGCTGCAGGCGTTGCGTGAAGGCCTGCCAGAGCTGGAATAGTGCCTTTCAATCGATAAATTCGATCATTCCAAGCGAAAATATGCGGTTTTAGTTGCGTAAATACGAATTAGACTGCATGGCATGGGTGTTCGGAATGCATTGTTCTGCACTTGTTCCGGGGCGGTTACCGCAAGTCACCGTCACTGCATACACTTTCCATTCCGGAACTCAGATCAGAGGACTCTGTCATGAAGCACACCCTGAACGACACTGCCGCCCCCGGCGTGCTGTGTGATTTCAGCAAACTGCTGGCGCGCATTCTGATGTCAGTGATGTTTATCGTCGCCGGCTACGGCAAGATCGGCGCCTATGCCGGCACCCAGGAATATATGGCGTCCGCCGGATTACCCGGGGTGCTCCTGCCGCTGGTGATTCTGCTGGAGCTGGGCGGCGGCCTGGCGATCCTGTTCGGTTTCTGCACTCGCTGGGTGGCAGTGGCGCTGGCGGCTTTTTGCCTGGCGGCGGCCTGGTTGTTCCACAATGTCCCAGGCGATCAGATGCAACAGATCCTGTTTATGAAAAACATCACCATCGCCGGCGGTTTCCTGATCCTCGCCTGTGCCGGGGCTGGTCGCTTCAGCTTTGATCACGCGATGGCTAAAGCGAAGCGTCGTTGACCGGGTACAGGCCTGTAAAAAGTACAACTATAGAAATGGAGCGCCGATGGGATTGCTGATAGATGGTGAGTGGAAGGATCGCTGGTACGACACCGATAAATCCGGTGGCGAGTTCGAGCGCGAGGCGGCACAGCTGCGCAACTGGATTACCGCCGACGGCGCCCCCGGTCCCAGTGGCGAGGGTGGCTTTGCCGCAGAGAAGGACCGCTACCACCTTTACGTCTCCCTCGCCTGCCCATGGGCACACCGCACGCTGATTTTCCGCAAGCTGAAAAAGCTCGAGGACTATGTCAGCGTGTCGGTGGTGAGCCCCTATATGCGGGAGAACGGCTGGACCTTCGATCAACAGGAAGGCAGCAGCGGCGACGGGATCTACCACAGTGAGTTTCTGCATCAGATCTACACCCGCAACCGCCCGGACTACAGCGGCCGCGTTACCGTGCCGGTGCTGTGGGACAAGGAGCGTGAATGTATTGTCAGCAACGAATCCGCGGAGATCATCCGCATGTTCAACTCTGCGTTCGATGCGCTGACGGGAGATGACCAGGACTTCTATCCACAGGCCCTGCGCGGTGATATCGACGCCACCAATGAACTCGTCTATCAAAACGTCAACAACGGCGTGTATCGCGCGGGTTTTGCCACCAGTAAACAGGCCTACGAGGCGGCCTACCACCGGCTGTTCGAGGTGCTGGAACAACTGGAGCGGCGGCTCGCACAGCAGCATGGAGGGAGCCGCTATCTTACCGGTGCGGTCATTACCGAGGCGGACTGGCGCCTGTTTACCACGCTGATCCGCTTCGACGCGGTGTATCACGGCCACTTTAAATGCAACAAGCAGCGGCTGGCGGATTACCCGAATCTCTGGGACTTTGTACGCGAGCTATACCAGTGGCCCGGGGTCGCGGAGACGGTGGATTTTCACCATATCAAAACCCACTACTACGCCAGCCATCGCAATATCAATCCCACCGGGATAGTGCCCCTCGGGCCGGAGCTGGATTACGCCGCACCCCACCGCCGCGGTTGAGCCGGTGGGGTTTGGTACGGATCAGCTGGGGAATGCGACGTCGTAACCGAAGGTCTCGAAATCTGCGCGATAGATACGCGCTACCTGCTTCACCAGCGCTTCATTACTGTAGTAACGGCGCAACTTGTTGGACGCGCCGGTTGCGGGAGGACCGGCACTGGTGATCTGGTCGCTGTTGCCCGGCTGCAAGCGGCGCTTGATTTCGGTCAGATCCCGGTCGAGAGATTCCACCTTGCCGACAAAGTCCAGTTCGGCGGCGGGGAGCAGCAGCAGGTCAGATTGCGGAACCCAGTGGGCGTTGCTGTAGAGGTATTTGCGGTCTGTCGCCAGCTTCTCTACAAACTGTTCGAAGGTAATGCCGTTACCCGGCCGATCAGAGAAGCGCACCACCTTGTCCAGATAGGCGGACAGGAGGCGGCTGTAGGGGTTGCGTACCACGGTGAACTTGAACAGGCCGGGGAACGCCGCCATATCCGAGCTGCCCAGGCGGCCGGGATGGGGAAAGGCCCGCTTGGCCTGTGGGGACGGCAGATCGTGGCCCAGCTTCAGGCGCACCAGATTGGTCACCATGGTGGAATTGGCCGCCTTGGGCATGCGGTTGTAGAAAAAACCCAGCTCCATATCCACGATGCCGCGGTCATTGGCGCTGCGCATGGAAGCGGCAGAGCTGAAGGGATAGCGCCGGTAGAAGGGGCGCAAGGGCAGCGTGGCGCGGTTGAACAGTAGTTTGTCGAGCAGTTGATGCATGTCGAGGGCCACTATCGGCGGTTATTCGGGGCGTTTGGTTGGCGCGAATTCTAACATAGCCCCTCTTGGTTGAGCGCAGGCTTCGGACCGCCGCTGACGCCAGCCAGAGTCCAGTAACCAAATATCAGCAACTCAAGCAGGAGTCCCTGCCATGAAACTTTATTATGCCCCCGGGGCCTGTTCCCTGTCCCCGCACATCGTCGCCTGTGAGGCAGGCATCGATCTGGAACTTTGCCGGGTCAACCTGAAGACCAAGGAGACCGAAACCGGCGGTGACTACACCGAGATCAACCCCAAGGGCTATGTGCCGGCGCTGCAACTGGAAGGTGGCGAGGTACTTACCGAGGGCCCGGCGATCGTGCAGTTCCTGGCGGAGCAGATGCCAACCGCAAAACTGGCGCCGGAGTATGGAACTCTGGCCCACTACCGGGTGCTGGAATGGCTGAATTTCATCTCCACCGAGATTCACAAATCCTTCGTGCCCCTGTTTTGGGACGGCTCCGGCGATGAAAAGGAAAAGGCCCGCAAGCAGGTGAGCCGGTGCTTCCAGTTTGTGGAAGACCGTATGGCCAGCGATTACCTTACCGGGGACGATTTCTGTATCGCCGATGCCTACCTGTTCACCGTGTACAGCTGGTGTGACAACGCGGGTGTGGATACCGGTGGCTGGCCGAAACTCAAGGCCTTCGCCGAGCGCATGGCAGCGCGCCCGGGGGTGCAGAAAGCGATGCAGGACGAGGGGCTGATCTGAGCATGAAGCCCTAGGCCCGCGCAGCCCGCTGTGGAATTTCGATTGGCTGCAGGGCTTTGGCCAGAAACAGGGCCATGGCCAGCGCGGCGGCGGCGCAGCACAGCATACCGGCGGCGATGGGAACCAGGGTGCCGGTGTGGATACCGTTCACCAGCCCGCCCAGCAGGCCGCCGGAAATAAACAGCGACGCGCCGTAAAGCGCATTGGCCGTGCCGCTGATCTTGGGGAAGAACTCCAGGTAACAGGCCGCGGAATTGGGGGCAATGATACCGATACTGCCCATCGCCATGACCAGCGGTACCATCCACGCCAGCAGCGACTGGCTTTTGCCAAAGTACAGGGTACTGGCCAGCAGCAGTCCGCAGGCAAGGGTCAGCAGCGTCATTCCTGCCAGCAATAGCTGGCGCGGTTCGAACACCCTCAGCAGGCGGATATTCAGCTGCATCATCAGCGCCAGTCCCAGCACACAGCTGCCGAACATCAGCGGAAAACTCCCCGAAGACACGCCAAAGTGCTCCATAAACACAAAGGGCGCGGTGGTGATGTAGATGAACATACAGCCGCTCACCAGTGCCTGCCCGAACAGGAAGCCAAGAGCCCGCGGACAGCGGAAAATCTGCCCATAGTTGCGCACAAGCGCGGTACGGGATTCCCGCTGGCGGCGTGCGCGGCGGAATTTTGATACGGTTTCCGGCAGCACCCCGCGCACCAATACCATCATCAGTGCGCTGTAGACCAACAGGAAGATGAAGATCGCGTGCCAGTCGCCGAAGTTGAGCAGTGTGGCGCCGATCACCGGTGCCACCATGGGCGCGATCAGCATCATGGTGGCGATCATCGACATGACCCGCGCGGCGTCGCGCCCGTGGTACAGGTCGCGCACAATGGCGCCGCAGATTACCGTCGCGAAACCGCCCCCCAGTGCCTGGCAGAAACGCAGCGCCACCAGCAGCTCGGCGTTGTTGGTGAACAGAATCATGGCGGTGCTGGCAATAAAGATGGCGAGACCGATGGTGCCGATCAGAATCCGCCCCAGACGGTCGGACAGCGGTCCGCCGAAAATCTGCCCCACCGCAAAGCCCAGCAGGTAGCTCGATACCGAGTGCTGCACGAGTGCTACCTCGACCCCCAGGGCCTGCGCCATGGCGGGAATCGCCGGCAGGTAGGTGTCGATGGCAAAGGGCGTCAGAGCCACCAGCGCGGCGAGACAGGGGGCCAGCCAGCGCGGTGGCTGACCGTCGGCATCAAAAAAATTCGGGGGCATAGTGATTCAGAAAAATTGAAGCTTGTTACGTCTGCGGGCAAACGCCCATTAGCCCGGCAAGCTTAGTTGCCGGTGTCTGCGGTGTGCGTGCGCCGGCATCTTAGCGGGCGCCGAGGGCGGATTCCATGAAAGCGGTGAATATTTGCGTTAATCCACCCTATTCCGTGGGATCGAAAAGCAGCTCGTGGCCGAGGTACAGGCTATGCCAGCGGGATGGACGCAGTTCCGGCGATTGTTGTCGAAGTTGTTGCTGCAGTTCGGTGAATCCCAGCGTCACTTCGCGACTGTCGCTGGCAAAGTTGCGCCATTTGCCTTCGGTTTTACTGAATGCGCTGACCTTTAGCCAGTTGTTGTCGTCCCGTCGTGTGGTATGCAGGAACAGCAGGTATTCACTGGTGCCGTCTCCATCCAGATCCTGAATCAGCCACAGGCAGTTGCGATTGACGTGTACGCAGTCGCGCGCTTCATGTTTTGCATCAAATTCCGTGACAAGAACACTGCCGTCCGGAAGCACCGGGATGTCGTGTAGCCTGCGCGTCGTTTTTTCGTCGGACAACGGGTGCTTGCGCAATTGCCGGCTGGAGTTTTTATCTACTGCCAGCAGTCGGTCGACGTAATCGGAAATCTCCGGGCTCTGCTTCACGACTGGCAGGGTTTGCACTTCCCGCAGGGCCTCCAGCCCTTCCCGCCCCAGATTCCGGCGCAGGAAATAGAAATCGAAATCCGCCAGCGCCATTCGTCCGTCCCGCAGTCGCGCCACCTGACTGTCGGCGCTGATGCGCCAGAAATTCGCCAGCGGTGAGTGGGTGACGATACATACCGCCAGAACCCACAACGCCAGTCCAGTATTGATTCGTCGTAGCCATCCGGCCCAGTGACCGCCCGTGCGCAGGATGGAAATACAGTAGGCCGCCGCCAGCATAAACAGGGTCAGCGCCACGACGAATCCCCACAGCCGCTCGGGGGTCCAGCCATACTGGGCTATCCGCAGCCACAGCCCGTACACTGCAAAGGCACCGTAAAGTGGCGCCACGATCAGCGCCAGCAACAGAATGCGGTTGATCCAGGTGGGGTAGCGCGCAAACGGAAATTCGTCCTGGATAACACCGTTGGTAAAAAACAGCAGCAGCGCCAGCAACCACAACAGCAGAGCGCTGCCGCGCCCGGTATCCCAGATGGGCTGCAGACCGGTAAACGGCAGGGTGGCGAGAAACACGATGGTAAGAACGGCGAGTAACGGCAGCAGCGCCACCAGCATGGTGCGCAACAACCGCTTCAGGGTCAGCACAAAGCTCGGCTGGGAGCGGAACAGTATCGCCCCGCAACCAGCCACCAGCCAGGTCACCGGATAAATGAACCAGTCCTTCTCAAACAGCTCGCGAAAAAATCCGACCCCCACCAGCTTGAACAACGCCTGCCACAGGAAAAGGATGAGCCAGAAGATGCCGGTAAACACCAGTGTCAGGCCGATAGTAAGAGCATTGTCCCAGGAGAAGTGAAACAGCGCCGGATACTGCGGCCGTTGCAGCTGTTCCACGCCGGTAGCGCAGGCGCGCAGCAGGAAAGCGACAATAAAAGTGGCGATGCCGACGACGGTTTCATAACCGTGGGGCCAGCCGCAATACACCAGACTGGCGGGGGTGCACTGGTAGCCGCGGTACATGGCGAGCAGTGCCAGCAGCAGCATATACCCGGCCACCAGCAGCCAGTAACCCCGTGCGAGGCGCGGGGCGATGGTAACGATGACCAGCGCCGGGATTGCAACGGCGAGGGTATAACAGAGGTATTGCCACACCGGCGACCAGGCGTCGACGGCATCGAAATATTTGAGGGCGTAGAGGCTGAGCCCCTGAATCAGGGCTGCGGCGAGTATCAGGCGCTTTTCGGTCGCGCCGAGACTTTCTGAATCAGAAAGATTTTCCCCGTGTTCGTCGCTGCTTCCCTGCATTTGACGTCCTGTTTAGTGCTTTTCCTCACGAAGGTTATACAGCCCCTTCTTCAGTTTCAGCAGGTGCTCCTGCAGTTTTGGCCCCTTGCGTTGGGCGACGCCGATGGCCAGGACATCAATCACTACCAGGTGGGCGATACGGGAGGACAGCGGGGTGTAGAGCTCGATGTCTTCCTCCACATCCACCTCCAGGGGGATACTGGCCTGGCGAGTGACCGGAGAGCCGCTGGGACCCAGGCCGATTACCGTGGCGCCCTGGGCCTTGGCCATTTCCATCGAGCGTAGCAGTGATGAGGTACGCCCGCTCTGGGAGATGGCAACTACCACATCCCCGGGCTCCATGCCCATCGCGGACATGCTCTGCATATGGTGATCGGAGTGGGCAGCGGCGGCAAGTTGCAGACGGAAAAATTTGTGTTTGGCGTCGGCGGCGACGGCACCGGAGGCGCCGAAACCGAAGAATTCGACGCGTTTGGCCGCGGCGATGACGGTGATGGCCGCCTCCAGCGCACGGTTGTCGATCTTGTCGCGTACATTCAGCAGGGTGTCGACGGTGGAGTCGAACACCTTGCGCTTGTACTCGGCGATGGTATCGGTTTCGGTTACCGCAATCTGGCCGAAACTGGGGCTGGAGGCCAGCTGCTGGGCAAGGTTGAGCTTGAACTCCTGGAACCCGGAACAGCCTACCGCGCGGCAGAAACGCACCACGGTCGGCTCGCTGACCTGGGCTTCCGTGGCCAGATCGACAATGCGCATATGAATGATTTCACCGGGATTGGCGAGGATATATTCCGCAACCTTGCGCTCTGATTTGCGCATGGCGCTTAGCTGCTCGCTGATCTTCTGCGTGACTTCCGCTGGCTTCACGACTACACCTTCTGTGGTTCAAGCTGTGCAGTTTAGCGGCATGGCGGGGTGCTGGCGAGCATTGCCGCTCTGTCCCCGACTTTGTAGGAGCCTGCTTGCAGGCGAACATTTGCAAAGTCCCGTGCTGTTCGCCTGCAAGCAGGCTCCTACCATTAGAGGTAACCCCGGGACGCCGGTAGTTGGGCACAAATCGGCAGGATCGCCGATTTGGACGCCGTAGGCGCCCATCGGGTGAGCGCCAGGGAAGGCGCGAATCAAAGCGCAGCGTGCCCAACAAATCCAGGAAACCCCTGTTTATATCCACAGTTCCCCACAACCCCTGATACAATCCGCCCCCATGGACGTATCTGAACTCTTAGACCCCCTCAACGACCCCCAGCGCGAAGCCGTCGCGGCGCCGCCGGGCAATCAACTGGTTCTGGCCGGCGCCGGCTCGGGCAAGACCCGTGTGCTGGTGCACCGTATCGCCTGGCTGATGCAGGTGGAGGGGGCGTCGCCCTACTCCATTATGGCAGTGACCTTTACCAACAAAGCCGCGCGCGAGATGCGCGGGCGTATCGAGGAGCTGCTGGGGGTAAATACCTTCGGCATGTGGGTGGGCACTTTCCACGGTCTAGCCCATCGCCTGCTGCGCGCCCATTGGCAGGAGGCCAAGCTGCCGCAGAATTTCCAGATTCTCGACAGTGACGACCAGCTGCGCCTGATCAAGCGGGTGCAGAACGAGCTGGGCCTGGACGACAAGAAGTGGTCTCCGCGGGAGACCCAGTGGTGGATCGGCGCACAGAAGGATGAGGGCATTCGCCCCCAGTATATCCAGCTCACCGGCGACCCCTGGCTGCAGACCATGGTGCGTATCTACAGCGCCTACGAAGAGGCCTGCCAGCGCGCCGGGGTGGTGGACTTTGGCGAGCTGCTGCTGCGCGCTCACGAACTGCTGCTGAACAACGACGGCATCCTCGCCCACTATCGCCGCCGCTTCCCGTATATCCTGGTGGACGAGTTCCAGGATACCAACACCATTCAATACGCCTGGCTGCGCCTGCTGGCCGGCGACCAGTGCTATATCACCGCGGTGGGCGACGACGACCAGTCCATTTATGGTTGGCGCGGTGCCAGGATCGAGAACATCCAGCACTTCGAAGCGGATCTGAAGGAGGTGCAGACGGTGCGCCTGGAGCAGAATTACCGCTCCACCAGCACTATCCTCAACGCCGCCAACGCGGTCATTGCGCAGAACACCGGCCGCCTCGGCAAGCAACTGTGGACCGAAGGCGACAAGGGCGAGCCGATTGCCCTTTACTCCGCTTACAACGAACAGGACGAAGCGCGCTTTATCGTCGAACGTATTCAGGACTGGGTGCGCGACGGCAACCGCCGCGACAGCATCGCGATCCTTTACCGTTCCAACGCCCAGTCGCGGGTGCTGGAAGAGGGACTGTTGCGAGAACAGGTCCCCTATCGTATCTACGGTGGCCAGCGCTTCTACGAGCGCATGGAGATCAAGAACGCGCTGTCCTATATGCGCCTGATCACCAATCGCCACGACGACACCTCGTTCGAACGTGTGGTGAATACCCCGACCCGCGGCATTGGCGCGCGCACCGTGGATCTTGTGCGGGAATTCGCCCGAGAGCACGGTAGCTCCATGTGGGACGCGGCCGCCAAAATGCTGCAACAGAAAGTCCTCGCCGCCCGCGCCGGCAATGCGCTGGCCAACTTCCTCAGCCTGATCGACGCGCTCGACGAAGAGAGCACCGATAAAACCCTCGACCATATCGCCGAGCTGGCCATCGAGCAGACCGGCCTGATCGATTTCCACAGCAAAGAAAAAGGTGAGAAGGGCCAGACCCGGGTGGAAAACCTGCAGGAACTGGTGAGCGCCTGCCGCAGTTTCGACGGCATCCCTACCGTCGATCCCGATGGTGAGGCAGTGGATGAGGAAGAAATCCCGCTGATCAACCAGTTCCTCGATAGCGCCGCGCTGGACGCCGGTGAAGGCCAGGCGGACGAATTTGAAGATGCGGTGCAGTTGATGACTCTGCATTCCGCC
The DNA here is from genome assembly GCF_029869925.1 of Microbulbifer bruguierae. Taxonomy (NCBI): domain Bacteria; kingdom Pseudomonadati; phylum Pseudomonadota; class Gammaproteobacteria; order Cellvibrionales; family Microbulbiferaceae; genus Microbulbifer; species Microbulbifer bruguierae. The sequence goes on from NZ_CP118605.1 coordinate 2,784,338, forward strand.
AAGGGCCTGGAGTTCCCGCTGGTATTTATGGCCGGCGTGGAAGAAAACCTCTTCCCGCACAAAATGTCCGCCCAGGAGCCTGGGCGTATGGAGGAGGAGCGCCGCCTCTGCTACGTGGGCATCACTCGCGCCATGCAGAAGCTGTACATCACCTACGCGGAAAGCCGCCGCCTGTTCGGCAGCGAGACCTACAACAAACCGTCGCGGTTTGTGAGTGAAATCCCGGTGGAATATATCCATGAGGTGCGACTCAAGACGGAAATTTCCAAGCCGCTATTTCAGCCGAACTACGGTAAATTTGGTGGAGGTATCAACCCTTATTCCGATGCCGCCCCGGAATTTGACGACGATCTGCCACCGTTGGCACTGGGTGGCCGCGTCGACCACGCCAAGTTCGGTGAAGGCACCGTGGTGCAGTTCGAGGGCAGCGGCCCGCGTGCAAGAGTGCAAGTCAACTTCGACGATGCCGGCAGTAAATGGTTGGTAGTATCCATGGCGAAACTGCAGCCCCTGTAAGTAGTATCGACACTGTCATCCCGGCGAAGGCCGGGATCCAGAAACCACAGGATCGGCAGAAACCTCAAATACCCTGCCATTCCCACTGGATCCCGGATGCTTTTGTCATGCCGGACTCGATCCGGTACCGGGATGACGGAATAAAACAAAGAATAAAAATCAAACGGATATGAAAAAAATAAACTGGTACCCCGCCGTAATCCTCGGCCTGCTCGCCCTGCTGGTCCTTACCTTCGGTGCCCTCGTCGTCTCGCGCAGCGACCAGGAACAAACCGTGTCCACCCTCAAAGACCAGTCGCTGAAAAGCTCAGGCCAGCAGATCTTCGAGTGGAAACTCGTCACCACCTGGCCGAAAAATTTCCCCGGCCTCGGCAGTGCCCCCGAACGTTTCGCAAAAAATGTGGCAAAAATGTCCGATGGTCGCCTCAAGATCAAAGTCTACGGCGCCGGTGAACTGGTACCCGCGATGAGCGTGTTTGGCGCGGTATCCGATGGCGCGGCGCAGGTGGGCCACGGCGCGGCCTATTACTGGAAGGGAAAACTCCCCGCTGCACAGTTTTTTACCGCGGTACCCTTCGGCCTGAACGCCCAGGAAATGAATGGCTGGCTGCACTACGGCGGCGGACTGGCGCTGTGGGAAGAATTGTACGAGCCGTTTGATCTGATCCCGATGGCCGGCGGCTCTACCGGCGTGCAGATGGCCGGCTGGTTCAATAAGGAAATTAACTCCGTCGAGGATCTGAAGGGCCTCAAAATGCGCATTCCGGGACTGGGCGGTGAGGTTCTGAACCGCGCCGGCGGTACCGCCGTCACGATTCCCGGTGGCGAACTCTACACCGCGCTACAGACCGGCGTGATCGACGCAACCGAATGGGTCGGACCCTACAACGACCTGGCGTTTGGGTTTCACCAGATTGCCAGATACTACTATTACCCAGGCTGGCATGAACCGGGTTCCATCCTCGAAATCATCATCAACAAAACCGCGTTCGAAAAATTGCCGAAGGATCTGCAAGCCATCGTCCGCACCGCCGCTCGCGACGCCAACCAGGACATGCTCGACGAATACACCGCGCGCAACAACCGCGCGCTGAAAGAACTGGTGGAAGAACACGGAATAGAGCTGCGCAAGCTGCCGGACGATGTCATCGCACATTTAAAACAAATCAATCAACACATCATGCAGGAAACGGCGGCGAAGGATCCCCAGTTCAAGCGTGTCTACAACGCTTTCCTGGAATTTGAATCCCAGGTGATTCCCTACCATCGGATTAGTGAAGAAGCCTATTACGAGACGCGAGAAATAAGTGCCGAATAAACGGATGCTCGCAGAGCACCTGGTTAATTTCACGGTACTTTGTACTAGCGTATTGAATTGAACAAAAATACGTTACACGATCGTCTCAATTAGATTTTCTTCGTCTTTAGTTACGTACCAATCTCAGAGAATGTGAAACTGCGCACACCTGACTGGCATCCAGTTCTCTAAGTTCGCAGCCTCTTTGTCACACGCTGTGACACAACGCGACCTGTTTAGAAAACACAAGGATGTGTTCGTGCGCAATTACTCTTTTCTGTCAAAAGGGTTCCGTTTTTCGTTCCGAAAAATTCGCGGTGCCGCCCTCGCAGAATATCTCCCCATTATTTCCATCGGCGTACTCATGGGCGCAATCGGCGTGCAGCAGTATGGCGGCGTGGTACGGGAGCATATTGCCGAGGCCTCCGAGCAAATTGCCTCGAACTATTACAAGGGATGGTTTTATCCGGAAGCGGAGGAAGCACTTCCGCCGGTCAGGGGTGGCGCGGGCAATCCGCCTACCAGTGGCCCCGCAGACCCCGGCGATCCCTCGAACCCACAACCGGGAGATCCTGCAGACCCGGGCAATCCCCTCGACCCCGGTGAGGACCCGATTTCCCCGCCACCCGTCAGCAATCCCCTGCCCCCCGGCACCGGTGGCGGCGGCCTGGGTATGTGCATGTCAGACGGTGGCGGCGACGGCGGAGCCTTCCCGAGCGCTGCCCCCACCAACACCTTTGTCGGCAACCCGATCAACTTTGGCAACGGCAACAAGCATCAGGCGGAAACCGATTATCGCCATTACCTGAACAACCCGCTGGTCTTTACCCGCTATTACAACAGCCTGCAGCAAGATCAGTCCCGCACCCTGGGCCATGGCTGGGGACACAGCTTCCAGCGGCGTCTGGATATCGAGCAGGATAGTGAACAGCAGGACAGCGATACGCAGGTGGTACACGCCTTCCGGGATGACGGCAGCTACTACCGGTTTACCTTCGACAACCAGCAATGGCAGGCCGAGGGCGTCGTAGACCGACTTGCCCGAACGGACAACGGCTGGCGATACACCACCCTGCAAGGCGCCACCGAAGACTACGATGCAGGCGGCCGCCTGCAGTCGGTGCAATACATAGACGGTGCCAGGCACAGCCTCACCTATCAGGGTGGTCTGCTACAGCGGGTCGAGGATAACCGCGGCCCGGCGCTCCAGTTTTACTACGGCGCATCCCGAACACTCGAGCGCGTCGCCCTCCCCGGCGAGCAGAGCCTGTATTTTGACTACGATACCCATGGCAACCTGAGCGGGTACCGGAAAACCGATACCAGCGCCTGGCAATCCCTCTCGCGGGTGCTGGCCGGCAGCGATGCCACCTACCACTACGAACACTCCAAATTCCCCCACGCCCTGACCGGCATCACCGACGCTGACGACAAACGGTTCGCCACCTGGGATTACGACGCCCTCGGCCGCGCGACCCTCAGTCGCCACGGGGACAACACCAATCAGATAAAAATCGCCTACAACAAAGACGGCACCGTCACTACCACCAACGCCATGGGCCTGCAGACCACCTATCACCTGGAGCCGGCCCGCCCGGGCTACCGCCGCTTGGTGCGCGTCGACGGCAAGGCAACCCCCACCTGTCCCGACGTGCGGGAAAATCACCAATACGACGAGCACGGCTTTCTCGCCCTGTCGGTCGATGGTGAAGGCCACGCCCTGCGCCTGCAGCGCAACCCGCGGGGACTAGTGGAACTGGAGGAAGACGGCCTAGTGCAACAACAGGGCCAGTGGGTCGCCACAGAGGGCAGCCGCCGTGTCGATCGCCAGTGGCACCCGGAGCTGCCGCTGATGACCGAAGTGACCCACAGCCGTTTTCACGAAGGGCAATGGCAGAGCTACCTCAAGGTCGACCACCGCTACGACCCCAGCGGCCGCCGTGTCAGCACCACCCAAACCGACATCAGCCAGCAGAGTTTTCCTTACAGTACCTACGGCGATACCCGCAGCTGGAGTTACGACTACACCGAAAACCCGAACCTCCCCGGAGTGCTCGCCAGTCTCACGATTGATGGCCCAAGGGCGCCGGACGCGGATGGTCGTGACGATCTATACGTTTACACATTCAACGACCGGGGACAGATCGCCCGCGTCACCAACCCCCTCGGCCACACCACCGAAATCGACGGCTATGACGCGCAGGGCAATCCCACCTCCGCGCAACTCGCCAACGGCCTGAACATCCTGCTCGGCTATGACCACCAGGGTCGGCTGCAAAGCCTTACCAAGCAGAGCTCAGACAAAGAGATCACCACCACCTTCCAACACAACCCCAACGGCACCCTGGAGCGCATCACCTTCGCCGACGGCAGCTGGCAGCGCTACCAGTACAACGACGCCCGCCAACTCACCGAAGTCAACAACAACTGGGGCGAAACCCTCTACATCACCCCCGGTGACATCAGTGGCAACTGGACCGCCCAGGAAATCTACGATGCCAGCGGCCAGCTGGTGCGCAAATCCCAGCGCATGCTCGACGCCCTCGGGCGGGTCCACCAGATCATCGGTAACTACGGCCAGCACACGGAATTCGGCTACACCCGCACCGGCCAGATCAAAACCGTCACTCAACAAGGAATCGACAACCCCAGCGAGCGCCATTACGACAGTCTCGACCGACTCGTTACCAGCATCGACGCCCTGCAGGGCAAAACCCAGATTGAATACAGCCTCCAGGGCCCCGTCGCCCAAGTCACCGACGCCGAGGGCAGCAAAACCCGCTATATCCACAACGGCTTCGGCGAAGTCATCTGGCGCGGCAGCGACTCCACCGGCGAAAGCACCTACTGGCGCGACCCTGCCGGCAACATCATTCGCCAGCAGAGCGGCGAAAACCCGAACCACACCCTCTGGCACTACGACCACCTCAACCGCCTCACCCACGCCGACTATCCTGGGGAAACCGAAGACAGCCAGTACCGGTACGACCAGCGCGACGACATCCACGGCAACGGCATCGGCAAACTCACCAGCCTGATCGATCACCACAGCCAGACCGACTACCAGTACAACGACCACGGCCAGACCACCGCCGAAATCCGTACCTTCAACGACAATCCCAGCGAAAGTGACACCCAGATCCTGCGCTACGGCTACAACGACACCGCCGCCCTCGAATATATCCAGTACAACAACGGTGCCCAGGCAAGGTACCACTATAAAAAAGACCGTATCACCGCCGTCGACTACATCGACAACACCGGTAAAAAACACCCCATCCTGGATGACATCGAATACCAAGCATTTGCCGGACCCAAGGCATGGCAAACCGGTAACGGCCTCAACTACCGCCGGGAAAGCGACCTGGATGGACGCATTACCGAAATCCGGCTCACCGATGACGAGGAAATCCTCTGGCAACAAAAATACCAGCACGATACCAGCAACAACATCACCCAGATTGAAAAAATCGAACAGGGCCAGAGGCAGAAAACCGACTACGATTACGACGACCTGCACCGACTGACCGGCGAGGAGCACCAGGCCTCAAGTCCAGAAAATAGCTACACCACCGGTTATACCTATGATGGTGTCGGCAACCGCCTCACCAAGACGCATAACGGAGAACTAACAGAATACCAATACGAAACTGGCAACCGGTTGACACAATGGGGCCAAGTAAAATATCTACATCAACCCAAACAAAGCGAATACAAAAATAAGAAATCTGTACCGACATCAGCAAGCGAAAGCTTTGAGAACCCGCCGCTCCAGTCTCCCAATGTCAGATTGCAGCTAAATGAAGAAGGAGATCTGGAAGAGCACCGGCATAACCAGAAAAACCGGCTGGCTGCCTATTTCAAGAATGGGAAGCAAATCGCCGAATACCGCTATACCGGGAATGGTCAACGCACAGTTAAGCAAACAGAATCAAAACGCATCTACTACCAGTACCTACTCACCACCCAGCTGACACAGGAAATCGAAATAGAAGAAGCGGTAGATACAAAAGAAACCCACTATCTTTGGTTGGGTTCAACTCCGATAGCACACATCAAAGATAGTAACGAAAATCAGGCGATCACCTATCTCCATGCCGACCACCTAAACACACCGCGAGCAGGAACCGACAAAACCAATAACATCACCTGGCGCTGGGAAAGTGATGCGTTCGGTGTGCCGATGAAAAAATCAACATCCAGCAAAGAAAACCAAATCACAATTAACCTGAGATTCCCGGGGCAATACTACGATCAGGAATCCGGGCTACATTACAACTACTTCAGAGATTACGACCCTGGCTTGGGGCGTTATATTCAGAGTGATCCGATAGGGTTAAATGGCGGTCTAAATATATTCGCTTATGTAGGGGCGAGCCCGCTCTCATTTTTTGATAACCTGGGACTGAGAGCCCTAACTCAAGGTGAGATTACATTAGCCAAGAGTATTTTTGGTGATTCTATAGAATATGAAAAAGTAGAAATACGGCAAGAGCGATTTGCTGGAATAATACCTGTTCCAAGAAATAGAGCTATGGCCCCTTCTGGGAAAATATATTTTCATCCGGAAAATAAAAGCTACAGGGAAGATTTTTCAAAATCTGGGCTGTCGCTACAAGGACTATTTATCCACGAAATGACGCATGTATGGCAGTATCAGAGTGGGGAAAGTGTTATAGGCCGAGGTATGGTTGAGAGAGACTATGAATATGTAATAGGTAGCAGAATATGCACTGAGGATGGTCGATTTGATGACCAGCCATTAGAGGCTCAAGGAAATCTGATAATGGACTTTTTTTTCATGAGAAATGGATACTTGACAGCTGATTGGGGGTCTCAGACCTACCTCCAGTTGTACACACTATTTGACTATGAGGTCGCGCTGGAAGACTTTTTGAATGATCCCAACTATTTAGCGAAAAAAAACGGAAAGCGTGATTAAGAAATTACATTATCGTATGAACATTGCTTTAAATCTAAAAAAATGGAAAAAGCTGTTTCCATTCTTGGGTTGCATTTTCGTGTCTTGCTATAAAATACCGCCCTCTTCTGGATATATTCTCGTTGACGCAAAAATTGAGGATGGAGAAGTTTCTATCACCAACTTGCAGAAAAAAATTGAGTCGGAATTTATGTTTAAGAAAGATAAATATCTTATTAGGAAAATAATCTTCAAGAGTACAGATTCGTCTCAGGACGTATATTGGGAAGTTAATTGCTTGGGATTTGAAGATGACCCTCTGATGGAGCCTACTAAACTTCCAGATATAATTCTGTATGGAAAAAATCCATGCCTTTACTATACGAACGAAATAGGCCCGAAAACTCTCCCCATAGATAGAGATATTCACGCTACTTTAGCAATAGAGGGGATGGATGAGAATAATGAAAATTCAACTAAATTTACTATTCAGTCGATTTTTAATTTTAGCCAGCTATAAACAGAGGGTGTTCAAAACTCTGTGTCAGCCAATAGCCTCATAGGTTAATGTGTTTTTCCAGTCGCTCAGGGAAGTGGATCGAGAGCCGCGACAGCGTCAGGTTACAGTTCTGAATCGGGTGCGTCCAGCGCTCAGAGGCTTTGAGTATACCGGCGTACAGGAGCTTGAGTAAGCCGTTCTCGCTGGCGAAGCCGCCCTTGGTTTTGGTCAACTTGCGAAAACCGGAAAACCGGAAAACCGGAAAACCGGAAAACCGGAAAACCGGAAAACCGGAAAACCGGAAAACCGGGGTCGGAGTAAGAAAACCGGGGTAAAACCGGGGTTAAAACCGGGGTCGGAGTAACATTCTGACACCAAACAAGACGCGACATTAAATTAAGTTCGGCGAAGCAAAAGGCAGTGTTACCACTGCAACGACGCCCGCCAACTCAGCGAAGTGCAGAACAACTGAGGCGAAATCCTCTACATCACCGCCGTTGACGAGGGTGTTCAGAATTCTGTGTCATCTATTTAACATTGACAGAATCTGATGAAAGTTCTCGTAAATAGAGTCAAAGCTCCAGATCACTCAATGGTCATATTTCTCGTATTCAAACAATAATTACAAATCATAACTATTCAAATGAACGGGTTGTCCGCATTTTAGACAAATCTTCCCGTCAGTAACCCGTAACCTGTTTTTACACAAAGGGCAAAGCGCAGGAAGTAGCGCAATAAGAATGAATGCAAAAACACCACTGATAAGTGAAAGCGCTAACCATACAAATATATTTCTGCTTTTACGTTTGGCAAGAATTCCGCAACACAAAATTAGGATACCCCTAAGCCAGATTGGAACAATATCTAGCAATACAAAAATAGATTTTTCGATAGATTCCAATTGACGAATTCCATAAACGGTTGACGGAGTGACAGTCAGTATGCATTTATCTTCTTGTTTGCCGACGAAGCACTGCGGTGGGGCGTTGGAGTTATAAAGGAGTCAAAATATAGCCATGAACGCCGCTACAATATTTGAAAATAATTGACTTGACGAAGCGAGCGGCGCACTTGGTTGGGGGTTTTAAAGCGACGTGAGTAGCCGTCATCTGAAAAATACGTTAGCTCGTCGCTGCATCGAATCAGGAGAAACCACGTTTTCCTTGTCGACCTCTCCATATCCATACGTTGATATATCAAGAGCAGATAACTCAGGATATTGTCTAAGAGCGTCACGAAGTGTTTCTGCCCTTCTGGTCGCTAGAAGTTTGTTATACCAACTAGGCCCATTTTTGTCGGCATACCCGGTGATAAGAATCTTCGTTGCACGAGATTTCAAGATTTCATCAGCCATGCTGCCAATTGTAAACCTACTCTGCTCCGTCAAATCGGCCTTATCAAATTCAAAGTATATTGGAGCGATCTCCTGAGGCAACGCCTTGAACGCTGAAAAATTTGGAGCGCCTTCGATATCATTTGAAAATACGATATCCAACTCGGGTACGGAATCTACCTCTATGAACCTCAATACGGTACGAGGTTCCCCATCGAGATCAATCGCATAAAATTGTACAAGCCAGTGCTTCCCGTCAGAATCCTGTCGCCGTGACAGAATATATTTTTGACTCAATTCACTACCAAAAACGTGTTCAGATAGAAAAAGCTTCCAGCCAGTTATGTCACCGCAATCTTCCGCTTCGCATTTGTAAAGGACTTCGAAATTACTGTCGGTAAGTGATTCAAGAAACTCTTTATAAAGATACTCACTCGTGTGTTGTTTACTAAAGTCATGTACGAAAGTGGTTAGCTCGCCGGAAACCGTAAGCAATTTTTCCGAATAGTAACCTTCATCATCTTCTTTGCTATCTCGATACGAAACCGAATCTGCAGGTAGAGGGAGTTCCGCATGATAGAGATGGTTTGTGCTAAAGAGTTTTGAAGCCGGAAAACGCTTTAGTAAACTATGTTCAACAGAGCTTGCGTATGCCAACGTGGAGAATGTGTAAAGTAAAATGGCGATAAATGTGTTGAAAATATGCATGTTAATCTAAAGTTATCTCTTTATAGTATTCGCATGTGGTCAATGCATGAATAAGCCTGCCTTGGCTTTTCGCATACCCAGCGACCAGCACTGGAAACAAAACATGATGTTCATCTTCGATGTAACGATTGAGAATCTCTTTCAAATCCGATAGTTCACCAGTTCGGTACTCGCTAATTTTTTTTTGGCATAGACGATTATCGTCTTTTTTAACTTTACTAAGTGTTTCCTCCTTGAAGCGAATGGCGTTGAGTATGAGTACATGTGTTCGCGCTCTGATCGAAGGATTTCTATAGTCAATAACGTAGTCGGGAATGGACATTACTCTATTGAATTCTTCCTGGACATGTTGTTGCATTTCTGAGCCAAGCTTTTCTAATTCGCGAACAAACTTTGTTTGGCGGTCGATAAAATCTTCCGATTCCAAAATGCCGGAAGACTCTGCATGTGAACTAATGAATAAAAGAAATAACAGATATCGCATAGAAGGCTTAACTATATTCATATCAATCAAGATTCTTGTGCTGAGATAAGAGAGACCGAATGAGATGACTTAATGTAAATTTTGGCAGTTACGTCCTTGCTGCTCATCGCCCTCGCAGCGAATACCTGATTGCATTCGCACGACACTATAGCTTCGGAGAGGCATCAGGTATTTCGAATTACCATAAGTTTGACGTAGAGTCTCGCAGACCTGCCAATCTGGATCAGTAGACTGGCTCATTCGCAATGTACGCCAGATAATAAAATTGGCCACAGGAACTTCCAGGTCGTAACAATACATACTTCGTATCCGCAACAGGTTTGCATCCTGGAGGTCGACATTTCCACCGTCTATAGTTTGTACAGTATTTATACGTGCATCGAGGTTTTCGTGTGGGATTTGGAACACACCACTACTATTGCTAACCCGAAAGCGGCCGCCGAAATTTGAAAACGGGCAGTTGTTTCCCGAGCAAGCCTCTAGTTGTCGATAGCGTACCGCGAAGTGATCGAATACAGCCTTTGTGGGCCATTCCAGTTTTACAGGATCATAAAGATGCGAAGTTTCCACCGCTGTGCGCATCGCGGTTAAAGAAATAAGGTCCGGATCATCATACATTTCTTCAGTGATTGCTGTTTTACGGCTGTCAGCAACATGACCAAGCGCAGCCATCCGATGAAAAAATGCCGATCGCATGGAGGAAAGATACGCGTGGTTAAGGGCTCCGGCGCGCGCAGCGTGAAAAGTCGCGCTATTTAGGGTTGCCTTTCCTCTATACAGAAGAGATACCTGTATAATTCCCATTACGAGAATAACAACGATCGGAAATACGATCAGCATTTCTGGCAGAGCCTGGCCTTTCTGGTCACGTAAAAAAGGTAGCATCGCTATTTGCCGGTAATTGCCGTAATAAGGCCCTCACGCAGCATTACAAATTGCCGTGAGTAGTTGGCATCTGTCAGTGCTGTTTTTCGACTCCCCTGCTCTGAAATGGCGATAGCCTGCTTTACACGCAAAAGCGACAGGTTATACCAACCCTTGGGCTCTTCGGGGTTCAAATCTATGCACTTTCTATACATTGATTCCGCTGCGGGAAATTGACCTGTCCTCACATATATGTTTCCGAGACGAAAATGAATGTCGTAATTTTCTGGCATTGTGTCACGAAGCCCCAAAAGAATTCGTTCTGCTTCGCTATATAGCGCACGATTGTAAAAATGTTCAGCAAGCTCCATATCTTCAGCCAGAGTCTTGTGCTTGTTGCCTGCGCAACCGGATACGATGAGGATAGTTGTAAAGATAATTAGTAATTTATACATCAATTTTGTCTCCTACTTTCCATATTGGAGAAGATCTATCGCTGTAGACTTCTATCACCGAACTGGCGCCGAAACAAAACGCAGCCCGGTTCATTTTCATTGGGATCAAAGCTTTTATAACGAAATTGTTGTTATCAATAAAATAGACGTTTATCGAATCGGATAACGCAAACGTATGTACTGAATTACAAGGCTTGATCCAGACACCATCGTAAGTTTTAGTGGCCTTAGGGAATATACCACGCAAGCGCTTAAAGAATGTGTCAGCGATATAGAGGTCTGGAATACCATTGTTATCTATTCGCTTCAATTTATAGTGCCTCCATTAACTTCATCGCAATTGGAAAGAAAATAACGATAAAAGTGGTCGGAAAAATAAAAACGACCAACGGAAAGATAAGTTTTACAGGTGCCTGCATCGCGAGCTTTTCTGCTTTTTGAAACCGCTCGATTCTCCGCTGATCAGACTGGATCTTCAGGGTATTTCCCACCGACGCACCGGTCTTCTCTGCCTGAATTACGGCAGAAACAAACGCGTTAATTTCCGCGATATCGAGGCGTTCAGCCATTGTTCTAAGACCGTCATCACGAGACATTCCGGCGCGCAGGTCACGCAAATATTTCCTGAATTCTACTTTCATTGGTGACTCTGGCCCTTTATCTACCGATTGCATGATTGCACCGGATATATTCAGCCCGGCTTGTGTCGATAGCGTCAAAAAATCGAGATAAATTGGCAGTGAGCGGACAAGATCTTTTTGCCGCTTCACACGAATATCCCTCACGCTCATCATCGGCATGACGTAACCGATGGCGGCGCCAAATACGGTGTATAGGTAGTCGTATGCTCCGAGCATCATCGATAGAAAAGTAGCCATCGATGCCATTAGCGTGGCTGACGTAAGCTGTAGACTAAAATACTGAGCGGGCGACATTACATAATTCAATCCCGCTTTAACGAGAGATTTCTGATAGCGCACCAGCCATTCCACTGGAAGTCTTTCGCCGATATAGAACGAAACCAGATTCACAAGAGGCCATATTTTTCTCAGTCTTCTGGGGACTGGATCCAGGTATTCTCGTTCCTCCTCAGGTATCTCATTTTTAATTCCCCTGATAGACGTATAAAGCAACACCAGGGAAATAGGTATTAGTATGAGTACCCAGTATTTATAAAATTCAAGATTCATTACTTATACGTCAATGGTTACGATCTTTTTTATGAACTTGTATCCTGCAAATTCAAGAATTACTACGGCAGAGCAAGCAATCCATCCGCGCCAATCGGTAAAAAGTAAGGACATAGTCTCTGGCTCAATCGCATAGATACCCACACCTACAATAATGGGTAGCAAGGTCATAACCCAACCTTGGAGTACGCCCATGGCCGTAAGGCTTTTTATCTTCCCTTCCATTTCAAGACGTTTGCGGATTGTATCTGCGAGTCGCTCAAGTACATCCGCGAGACTACCTCCGACTTCGCGCGATATTTTCATTCCCGCAACAACGAGTTCGAGATCTGGTATTGGAACCCGGCGATATATTTCGTCCAATGCTTCATCGAAATTTCGGCCCATTGTTAACTCGTTCAAAAGCATTCCGAACTCTTGGCTCAATGGCCCTCCCGTTTCCTTGACCACCAGGCCGAGTGCTCCCGATAGATTCAGGCCAGATCGCATCATGTTCGACATTGACAGCAAAGCGTCGGGAAGGTCTTTACTGAATTTCTGATAGCGAAGGCGTCGTAAAATTGAAACCGCTATGCCAGGAAGAAAATAGACCGCGGATCCGAATCCAAGTGATATCAGCACCGATTCGGACAATAGAAATGAAATTAATACGATTGATGTAAATGCCCCAAAGCTGATCCATTTGAGCTTTTTATCATCGATAAATATAAACATTTCCGCCAGAGAATTACTGGCGGTGTGTTTAATGTCGTTATTGTACTGTTCTACGGCGGTTTTAGCGGACCCGAACAATGCGTAGCAAAAAGTTGCGAGCGCAGCGACACACAATATGCTTATGAGAATAAGCGGATTCACAGCGTACGTTCCTGAACTCTGAAAATCGACATGTCCACCGGGATCCCGCGTGTTGCCAGTTTCTCGTAAAATTCAGGAACATTACCCGTGGCTTCGAAATAGCCTTTGGTTTTTCCGTTGGCATCAAACCCCAATTCTTGATAGCGGAATATTTCTGAAATCTGAACGGTAGTTCCCTCTACTCCCGTGATCTCGGATATGCTAGTGATCTTTCTGGCGCCGCAAGCAAAGCGTGACTGTTGCACAACTAAATGTACTGCCGAAGCGATTTGTTCTCTGATTGCGGTAACCGGAAGGTCCATTCCAGACATCATTACCAGAACTTCAAGGCGTGAAATGCAATCGCGGGGGGAGTTTGAGTGTACTGTGGTCAGGGATCCGTCATGGCCAGTATTCATTGCCTGAAGCATGTCGAGTGCCTCACCGCTACGGCACTCACCAACGACGATTCGATCTGGCCGCATACGAAGACAGTTTTTAACCAGATCACGGATGGTCACTGCTCCAGAACCCTCCTGATTCGGTGGTCTCGCCTCCAGGGAGACAACATGAGGTTTGTTCAACTTGAGTTCTGCGGCATCTTCGACGGTAATAATACGCTCGTCATCGGGGATGAAATTTGATAATGCATTTAGCAGGGTGGTTTTTCCGGAGCCGGTTCCGCCGGATATAATGATGTTCAGGTGTTGGGTAACAGCCATCTCCAGAAAATCAATCATTGCTCGATTTACTGATCCAAAATTCTTCAGGTGCTCCATTGTGAGCTTCTCCTGCATGAATTTCCGGATGGTAATCGAGGGGCCTCTTATCGCCAGTGGTGGAATAATGGCATTTACCCGAGAGCCGTCACGAAGACGCGCGTCCACCATTGGTGAACTTTCGTCGATCCTGCGTCCAAGAGGAGAAACGATACGATCAATGGCGCTCAGTACAGCTCTGTCATCGGAGAAGCAAATCTCCGATTTTTGGAGAGTACCGGACTTCTCGAAATAGATTTCATCGTAAGCATTCACCATCACTTCACTGATGTCAGGATCGGCCAGTAAATCTTCCAGTGGTCCCAGACCCACTGCTTCCTCGAGAACCTGCTTGAGAATGTCTCCCCGATCAAGTTTTTCCGCCGGGAATTCGTGCTCTGTATCCAATACTTCTTTCAGGATTCCGGCGGACAAATCTCTCAGCTCGTCGACGGACAAATTCGAGATATTTGTCCGTCTGAGGTCCATGGTTTTTATCAAGCCTGCGTGTAGCTTTAGTTTCCATTCTCTCGCCAACGCTACTACTTCGAGATTCAACGGTGTAGAGAGGGGTTGGGCTTGATTTGTGGCGGGCGAAGATGAATTGATTACATGCGGAATGGATTCATCGGTATTGCAGGTCTGGTCCGGCTGTGAAATCGGGTTATTCCCGAGTAATCTGCTATCTTCAATGGTAACGAGATAGTCACCGATGGAAATTTTTTCGCCATCTTTGAGCGGCCCGTACTTCTGGTTAATCCTGGTATTATTTACCTGAACTTCGGCGCGTTTGTCGGCGGCCTCAATAAATATCCGGTTATCTGTTGTTGACACCACCGCATGTTGCTTCGCGATACGCCAGCCTGCCAAGTCAATCAGTGCTTCTTTACCCTTTCCGATGATGAACCGATCACGTTCACTGTGGTAGCGACCGACTAATGTACCTTTACGTGTCTCGACAATGATCTTCATTGCTACTCCTTGAGAGCCGCATCGACGGTTAGCTTTGCCTCATATTCTGTGATCATTTCCCTGGCAAAATCACTAAGAAAAACATCTTCATTATCTCCGGGTGTGATTATTTTTGGCGTCAAAAGCACAACCACTTGTCGGTCTTCGATATCACTGTCTTCAACGCCGAAGAGGTACTTCAATACCGGCATTTGGCTCAGGTATGAGATTCCACTGTTAGCCTGGGAATCGGCGGTTGCAAATAGCCCGGATATTGCGACGGTCTGATTATGCTTTAGTTGTACAACGGTTTCTGTGCGCCGATTTTTGGTTCCGGGAACACCGTTGACGGAAACTGAAGGATCTATGTCACTCAAGTCTACGGACACTTCCAAATTGATGTCATCGCCGAACATAGTTGGCAAGACTTCGAGAATTACACCGTAATCTTCCCGTTGTACGCTCGCTGCGCCAACGGCGTTAATAACGGGTATAGGAAAGCTTCCACCAACGTGGAAAGTCGCAGGTTCTCCGCTTGCTGAGGTCAATTTTGGAGAGGTAAGTATGCGCGCTCGACCCGAGCTTTCCAGGAAGTTTATGGTTGATAGCAAGTGGGAGGTGATGCCGAAATACTGAAAAAAACTTGTATCGCCGATCGGCACTGTCTGGACGATCTGTTCGTTGATATCGTTTGGATCTGATTCATAAATAATAAAATCTCCCGGAGTGATTGTTTTATGGAATCCCCATGCTGGACCCGACATTGATGTGTTCCAGTCAATGCCGAGCTTCGAGACATCGTTGCTACCAATTTCGATGAGTAATGCATCGACACGTATCAGCGGCTTTTTGGCGAATGGTCGTTCACGTAACAAAAACACGGTATTGGGTACCATTGCTCTTATGGCTTCAATAACAGGAATATCTCCCTGGTCAATTTCCCCCTCGACAACCAGCCTGTGATCCAGGGAATATGCCCTTAATGCCGGGAGGTGTTTGGTAAGCATCTGCGCTATGCGGACATCATCCGAGACATAGCGATCCTCAACGTCTACCCAGTAGCGAACCTCGCGCCCGCCATTTCTCCACAGATGCAAGCTGGTACTGCCGGCCTTTCCCGCAATGATCATTATCTGACCATTGTCCAGGGTCTTATAGCTGATCACATCCGGTCTACCTATTGCTACTCTGGTAATACCCTCGATGTTCAATATGTGTACTTCACCTGTATGCAAGGCGAGGTTATTGGCTCCATTTTTCGCAAACACGTCACTGCAGACGAACGCCAACAGCAAGAAAATTACCGCATAAAATTTTCTACAGGCTTTCATCTATTACCCTTCCCGGTATACTTTCTTCTTGTCCAGCTACGATTGAAATCGGTATGTCTCGTGCAATCTGTGCAAGCCGTCCGTTGGAATTTCGAACAATCTTTGCTGAGTTGTTCTGAACAGCGTTGACAGAAGCTTTCTCCACTTTCGCGACAAGTACTCCATTATCTTCATTACCTGCCTGGTAAACGGTCACAGTATTCCGCTCACTATCAGTCAGTTCATAGCGGGGTTTCATCTCATCGCGACGGTTTCGCAACAAAAATACCAGGTCACCGGCGCCGTCGGCTGCAAAGACGTCGCGCACCGTTTCACTGGGGACTCCGAGGGTAATTGTTGGGTATTGTGCGGTTTTGTACATTCCCGGAAATTTCGGGTCGGCGGTAGTGAATTTACCTGTGGAAAGCACTTTTACCCGCTCAAGAAGGAGCTCTATTTCCTGTCCTTTGCTTTTGCGGACGGCCAGATCGATAAAGTCTCCCGATTCGATCATGTGCTCAATACTCGAGACGCCATCCACTTCAAGGGTGATGGCTCTCTCTCCTTCTGACAGCAGGTCGGAAAACCTGGCAATACGCGAAACACCTTCCACGAATTGTCTGAGAAGAGGCTTTCCTGCGGTCATTGGATCTTGCAAATGCTTGAATTCTACCGCTGCATATTGGTCCGGAACGATCGCACCGTCGGGAACATACTCAAATGGGATGTGTTTAATAGTCATTGTTTCCAGATTGATCGGGTCTCCGATGGCCAGATTGCGTTTTGCGACTACAACCCTGGTAAGTTTCTGTTCGTTACGTATTTGGTCTCTGAGTTGCTGTTCTTTTTGTTCAAAATAGAATTTCGTTAAATAAATCACACCTGCAATACAGGCTACTGCGAAAATCATAGCGATCGGGTATCTAAATCTGAGGAAAACTCCCACCTGGCAGGCTCCGGCTATTCTTCTGAGGGCTGGGATATCGCGTACTCGTATGCGCGATAATTCTTTTTAAAGGCGTCTACCAGATACCCGACGACCGAGCGATCATCCAGGGGGGGTATTGGCGTAAAGCAGGCTGCGGCCACTACAAGAAGTCCAACAAGGTACTCCGGAAATGACTGCCCTAAACTTTTATTGATCATCGTTGGGCTTGCTTTGTAATGGTGGCGATCAATCTGGTTTTATCGTCCATCTTGATCGCATCTATCCTGATATTTTTAGTTGGTCCGACAGCGGTCAGCATTGCCGCTTCAGTGCTTCGGTTGATTTCATCGACAACACGCTTTCTATTTATTTGATAACGTCGCGCGGAGTAATAGTCTGCATAATAGGTTAGTGTGCTCTCTACACTGTCTGCGGACTCCAGCCAGTAGGATTCGAACGCATCATTCCCGGAAGTTGATCTGACTAGCGAGATAATGGATGCTCGTCCGAGTTCAGGAAGACTATTGTTGGATGTGTTTTTGAAGCCGTTTTCGAGATATTTTGGTAGTGGTGATATACCGACCAGTACTTGTGATCCGGCCAGTGTGCGATTTCCGATTTGAACAGTAATATTGTGCTCGTCCTCGAGGCGCGAGAGCACCTGCCACTGACCGATGGTTGTTTCGAGATAGGCCTGCTCGGTATCGGCGTCTTCGATATGTTCCTGCCAATGATTTCGATAAAATTTCAGTGCAGATGAACCATCATCCGGAGAGGTGAATTCATAGGCTAAAAGAGGCAGGCCGTTGACCGACATATGCTCACTGACAATGTTCACCTGGGCGTCATCGGGAAACACCAGATCAAGAGCTAGGGCGGGGTTTGTTAGCAGTAGAATTGAATAGCTAAATGCGGTGTATCCGACTTGGGATAATATGCACTTATTCACAGGCGGCCTCTCGATTGTTGCCGCCGCCTACGACACGGCTGCAGGGAACGACATCTCGCTCGATAATGCCGGGCTCAAAATCGTCCCATTCTTCAAATCCCACAGCCGAGGCCAACTGAGCCAGTTGATCAAATAATGAATTGTCGAAGGCACGCTCACCGAGCACTGCTCCCTCCAGTGAATTCTCCAGGCTGGAGAATGTGACACGACGCCAGTTTTGAGCATACAGTGCGTTGTTAGCGCCTGGTGACAGCGACGCAATATTTGGCAGATTTCGTTCTTGGGCTAGTTGATAGTTTACGCTCGCGTTAATGAGCCCATCCTGTTCAAGATCGAAGTCCACAAGCGGATTATTGAGAAACGTTTCACGCGCGCCGTACACGTCGCCGTCTGGTGTTTTGTTCGCGAGAGTGTATTGAGAGAAGCTTCCGCTCAGCTTTTGCAGAATCGGTCGGTAAATTCCGTTTGTATCGGTATGGAAATAAAGGGGGGCGGGTGCTGCATCCCGGGTACCTGTGGCGGTACGGTCATGTACACTGTCAATTCCGCTGAAATCCTGCGAAATGACGCGGCGACTGAGCTCGTAATTGATTTCCGACGGGGTTTTTGTCGTTGTCGCCGCCTCCCAGGCTGCATAGCGAGCACTTTCGTAGGCGCGGTGCTTTACATCTCCGGTCTTTCCAAGATATGAAATGATGAACAGTAGCGGTACGAGTACGAAGGTCGCCGCAACAAGAAATTCCAAAGCCGCTTGGCCGTGGTTTTTTTTCATATCAGCCTCCAACCGCTGTTCTAAGCGCTATACGTTGAGCAGTTGTCATGCTGGCGAGGCGTGGTTCCCAGAAGGGGTTGTAGGCATTGCCAAACTCCAGCCTTCGGTCACGTCGTAAGGTGTCTGTTCGCATCCAGCTGTCACTTTGTAGCCGGAAAAATACTGCGGAACCCGCCGCGCCATGAAAGGCGTTATCAGCGGCTCCGGGATATTCATCCAGCGCATGTGAGTCACTCATGTTTCCTGCAACTTCAGCGGCGCTTTGGATTTTTCCGCCCGATTTCCGGATATAGATAAATGCGGGACTTTGCATTTCCACATATCCCTCCTGGCGAAGATTCTTGAAGGACTGCAGACCGGTATTGTCGGAAGTGTTGAGGCTATCGGAATAGTCATTCGCGAGGTCGTTGCAATTCAGACCGATGACATCCATCAGAATAAAGCCACCATCATTTCTGGCCCGCCTTGTATTCGCGTAATCGAGGTCTGTACAGGCAGAGCCGCGCGGGTTGACTCGCCATGCTGGCTGATTTTCATGAATGATGTGGTGGCCGTCATCATTTTCCGGACCGGTATAGGCATGACCTACTCCCAGTTTTACCCTTTCCTGATGGCGAGTAGTTCGAGTGCCGCGAAAGAGTCGCCAATAGCGGGTCGACGAGTGGAGCGAGATGGTGTCGATGGCGCTCCACGACGTAAATGGGGCTCGTCGATTTACCGAGTTGGTGTCTCCACCCAAAACGGTTTCACCCGCACGTTCAATGGAAATTCGAGACCAGAGGGGCACGCCACTGACATCCTCCGCGGGGATTCCGAACAATGTGATTCGGCTGGGCATGCCGGGGAAGCTGAAACGATAGGTTCGCGCCTCGCTAAATCCATCCCTTGACTCCATTACGACATTGCGAAACTGATGGCAGCGAGCGACGGTTTCGCGCTGACTCGAGAGAAAATTTCCCCGATTACGTACGGTATCGGAAACATCGAGACAGTCATTAGGACCGTGAAATTCTCTCAGATGGGCGACTGTGGACGCAGTGACGGAAACTTCGGCTGCAGAGTAATCCACATCGGGATCGTTAGCCTCGATCACTTCAGAGAGAATCTCCTGGGCAATCAATGTAACCATGGGCGTGGCGAACTCCTGTTGTCTGGCGACCATAAACGAATAGAGCCCGATTGTTTGTGCAATAACCGGCGCTGCGATTTCGATACCAGACTGAACGCTGTTAGAAATGTTCTCGATGTAGCCCGTAACGGAGTTCACATAAGGGATAAACTGGCCGATATCGTTTATGGTCTGGGCAAAGGTGTTTAGCATCCTTGACCAGGATGTCATTGTTACCACTTGTGCCATGGTGATCTGGTTGGCTACCAGAGCGCGATTGGAGAGCGCGACAAAATTATGATTCTGTGCGTAAACGTTGGCCACACTGTAAGCCGCTGCATCGGCGGTATTCTGCAGGCGGGTTGTCTCATTGGTGATCCGGTAGGCATTAAAAACGTATTGTGCCGCGAGCAGTATCGTTATCATCAACGCCACCAGATAAGGGATAACATTCCCTCTCTGACGATTCATTTGAAATCCGTTTCAAAATATCGAATGGTGTGGCTCTTGCGTCTATCGAGCCACGAAGTATCAAAAATTTAATGAATACCGGCAGAACCCAGGGTTCTACCGGTAAGATCATTTTCGGGCTTAGTTACCGCCAGCGTCTCCGCCGGTCTGGTTGCCGGAAGAGTAGTTTGATAAATCCTTTTCGGTGTTCGCCTCATCCCTGGCCTCATTCGCCGACCCTTGTGCTTGCTGAATCTGGGCGGTGCCAGATTGGCCGGACATCTCCTGTGCAAGCCCACCCATCTGGTTGCGAAGGGTATCGCCGAACAGGCGGAAAACCCCGATTGCGGCAACAGCGATCAGTGCCACGATGATAATGTACTCGGTCATGCCCTGGCCCAGCTGTTTCTTTTGGCTGCGCAAGTGAATCGGTTTTTTGCTGCGAATTAACATTAGATCCCTCTTCAATTTAATGAACTTGGTCTGGTGCTCATTTGATTCCATTAGATATCTGGCTGTCGCGTGATTAGCGACGCCGCGAAGCTAGCTATTGGAATTAAAGTTCGCAAGAAGAAAATTTCTGTTTGTGATGAATATCACTTTCTATTTTTATGTGTAATTGGTGTATTCGTACCATTTATTTATTTTTCGGGGAGTTTCGAGTTAGCGAACGCTATAACCAAATGTTGTGCTCGAGGTAATCCATTGTCCGTATGTGGGACGGTCGTGCCAATATTTTAGGTTTTACAGGTTAATCGATTGTCGATACCAATAAATGAATTCCGACAAATCCAAACTCCGTATTTCAATGTTTGGAAATATCAATATATTATCGGCACCCAATGATTGGGGTGTGGGTATTAATGGATTGAATAAGTGAAGACTTATGGATAATTTTTCGATTGGTTTTTTGTTTGGACGGCTGATTTTCTGTTATCTGTTCGTCTGGTTTATTTGTCTGGTGTTGAGCCGGTTCCGCTATCACGCATCTGTCAGTAAAGTACATGGGCGTTGGGGGTTGGGGGCTATTGTTTTATTGCTGGTTCTTCCAATCGCGTACCGAGTAGCAGAAATCTAGCCATGTATTTTTCCATGAATAGGATATCAGGGTTTCTAGAATTTCGCCGTCTGAACTCGGTCTTGTTTTGCGTATTACTGACGTTGTGCTCTATGGATTCCCGGGCCGATTCGGCGCCGATTCAGTCGAGACAATTACAAATTATTCAGGTTGGCGACTTATTTCGCTTGGGTGTTGACACCGATCCTCCGTGGCAATGGGATGTGCTGACGGGAAACAATTCACCCGTGTTTACTGCGGAATCTCCCAGTAATTATTACCCTTCGACAGTCGTAGAGTTCAGTTACTACCCGCAATGGGTTTTAAAGAATGACTTACAGGCAATCCGAACCGCAGCTATGGAAGCGGTATCGGCGTCCTCGAAAAAATTCGGGATTGTTCTCGATGTATCGCAGATAGACCTTCAACCGTTTGAGTTCGAACGATTTTCGGGTTTCCGCGCGAACTTTACCGCGAGCTATAACAGCAGTCTTCGTGACGTGGAGCTCTATATTGGGCGGTCACTTTCCGGTCACCCGGTATCCATGACGGTTATTACCCTCCCCGGGAAACTGCCGCACCTGGTTCACTTGATTTCACGAGTCGGAAACAGTTTTAGCCCTATTCAATCGATGCATTAACCACAACTGCGGCCGCGGATTGGCCATGATCAAGGCAGTACAGGATGTCAGACAAGTTCTTTAACGGGTTTTCCCGACAGGTCGGTTCAGCACTTACCGAATATCTTCCGATTTTGGTTCTCGTACTTTCTATCGGAATGCAGGTGGCGTGGCGGACTTTCGGCGATGAAATTCGTTCGCACGGCGGCAATGTTTCGCAGGAAATAGCCGGCGTGCCTCAACATACGACTCCCAGTTCCGGAAACGGAAGTCATAATCCTGGCGGCACAGGCGGCGGCACAGGCGGCGGCACAGGCGGCGGCACAGGCGGCGGCACAGGCGGCGGCACAGGCGGCGGCACAGGCGGCGGCACAGGCGGCGGCACAGGCGGCGGCACAGGCGGCGGCACAGGCGGCGGCACAGGCGGCGGCACAGGCGGCGGCACAGGCGGCGGCACAGGCGGCGGCACAGGCGGCGGCACAGGCGGCGGCACGGGCGGCGGCACAGGCGGTGGCACAGGTGGCGGTACGGGAAGCGGTACAGGTGACGGAGACGGCGGCGGCTCAGGGGCCAGTGACGGTGGTGATGGAAGTGCGCCCACAGAAGACGATGAAGACATCATCGCTCAGGCCGCCCAGTTTGTAGAGGGACTCTGGGAGGGGTTTAAAGACCAGTTCTGGGGCCTGGTGGAGATCGTGCTGCACCCGATTGACACGGCAGTGGCGATGTACAAGCTGGGCGAAGGCCTGGTGCGGGACTTCGATGGCACGATGCAGCTGATTATCGATGAAATTGCCGAGGACATAGCCGCCGTAGCAAGCGGAGATCCCTATGAAATAGGTCGCCTCATCGGCGAAAACGTGAGCCCGGCGGCGATGGCACGTGTTGCTTCAAAGCTTTCGGATATTGCCAAGTCGGCAAGAAAACTGGACACGGCCTGTAGCAGTTTTGCTGCAGACACACTTGTCTGGACGGAACACGGCCAGATCTCTATTCAGGATATTACTGTAGGTACCAAGGTACTTGCGCGGAATGACCATACATACGTAGATTCATATCAGCCTGTAGAGCGCCTGTTCCAGCGGGAAGTCGATTCGGTGTATCGACTATCCACCGGCTTTGATCATATCGAAGTGACCGGAGAGCACCCATTCTGGGTGCAGGGAGAGGGATGGCAGCCTGCGTCCGGCCTTCGCCCGGGTCATGCCATCGCCACAGCGAATGGCGATATCCTGATTCGGACGGTTGACGAAGTTGAGCGGACAACCCGTGTGTACAACTTCCGCGTGGCCAGTGATCACAGCTACTTCGTGTCCGGAAATGGGTTGTGGGTTCACAACGCAAACGAGGTATGCGACCTCTCCCGGCGCGATCCAACAAAATCGACCGATCCGCTCGAGGGTATCGAGGATATTCCTCTCGACGAGCTTGACAGCAGCCTGATCGAAAAACTGCGCAGGCAGCTCGATACCGACCCGAACCTCCTGGAAGACCTGCGTAACCCTGAATTCTTTGCGCTGTATAAGCAGGCAGACGGCGACGCTGACTTTTCTTATGAGTTGATGCGCCGGCTGGACGAAGAAAAAAAGGCGGAGCTCGCTGCTGAATCGAAATCCGAATTTTTCCGGCGTATGGCGTTGGGGCGAAAATTTGAAACTGAAACGGTACTTAAAAGTCTGGTAAACCGTATGTCGCCGGAGTACCAGTGGTTGCGAACAACTACACTGGGAAAATACGGCGTTGATCTGGATGAATACGATATGTATTCACAGGTGCAGTTTCGCTATGGTAGCGGAGACGATTATTTTGTGAGTGACCAGGTCTACGTGAAATGGGGGCCAGCACCGGACGGGTCAGGAAGTATTGTGCCGATAGATACAGTAGTTATTGAAAACAAGCTAACGGATGCTACGCGGCTTACTGTAAATCAGAGCGCGGCAAAGAATTTCGATACGCTTACTGTTAGATCCGCCCTAAAGGATCCCGTTAGTGATGTTTCCGGTCGAACACTAGAGTCAACACAAGAAATCTTTGGTACGAATAAGTGGATAAAAATTTTTGATTCAGATGCTGGTGAAGTCATAAGCGGACTGAAGGAGATTTAGAGTGACATTCAGTATTGCGGCTCTTGGCGACGCTTTGAGAGCGGAGCTTGGCCTGGAAAAGTACAAAAAGATCAATGCCCCTGGGGCGATTTGCTTCGAAAAACAAAATTCAGAAACTTCTGTTGAGTTGATTTTTTCGTATTACCATATGGTTGATGGATATTCCTTCAGGACGGGTGTGTCGGGGCGGAAAAGCTTCTCGGAAATTGAAAATATTTTGGCGAAATATTACAAGAAATACCATATTTCTCGGGATCTCGGCACGATCCATAAGAGCTCTGCAAAAATTAACTTCGAGAGCCCCTTCTTTGATTATCAAATTACTTCTGAAGTAACCCTAAAGGAGGTAAAGCCGATGCTTATGGAATGGGTTTATGGTGATGTTCTCCCCTTTCTCGATAGATACCAAAATATTGAAGATGTTTACAGAGAAATGGAGAGCATGCCTCTTCTAGAAAGAAATTATTTTATTCGCGATCCGATGCCTGTTCGGTCATTGATAATGAAGGGGTTGTTAAAAACCGATGACTTTTTGGAGTATGGCGATTTTCTTGAGAAAGTATTTTCAGAAAACAAGGATAAGCCGTATTACAAATACGAGATAAAATATTTCAACGAACTTTATCAGGAATTAAAAAATATTCAGTAGTTGAATAATTTTTAGTGGAAGAATTTTTACAGGGAGGAAAATTGGATGGTACGTTTCAAGTTGGGTTTGTTTTTGGTGATTTTTTTGCAGGGATGCACTAGCACGGAGGTTTCGCGGATAACGAATGGTGCTGTCGATGGAGCACTCAGGGAAGTCGTAGGGAATGTTTCTGCGACTGGAGTTTCTGGCAATAGTGCGAGTAGCGGAACGCAGCAGAGTCATGTAAATAAAGAAAGAGTATGGGTCGCAAGGCCGATTCGATCTTCACGGGATTACGGAAAAATAGTCACGCTGGAGAACCGTAAAAATAGCCGGTCACAAACCAAGCTGGTGCTGGACTCCTGTATTAGCGCCCGGATAGGACCTATAGATTGCACCGTATATGTGTATGAGGTGGCCGCTGACGGTAGGTTGGTTGCGAAAGGCCATTCTATTCGAAATCAGGGCGGGACCGGCATCGTTATCGCTTCGGGAACTTACTATGTTAAGGCGGTGAATAATATTTCCAGGGAAGATTATGCGACGACGGGTACCCTGAAGGTGGAGCCGTTTGTGAGCAATTTTGTACGGTTGGAGCTGGAGTAAGCATTTGCGTCCGGGCGGGTTGCTAGAGGAATTTCTCGAGCCTTAACCAGAGAGTACCTGGCAAATTTCTCAAAAGTACTGACAGGAAAAATAAAAAAGGCAGAGCCAGCCAGCTCTGCCTTTTTTGTGCTTGCGCCTGACACCTGACACTGTAGTGTTGTGGATCAGGCCGCTCGTCTGCGTGTGGTCAGGGCAGTGGCCGGGTGCGTCCGCGGTCGTCGATGGCGACAAAGACAAATTCGCCTTCGGTCACTTTTACCTGCTCGCCGGTATCCACCCGGGTCAGCCATACTTCCACCATGGTCTTGATGGAGGAGCGGCCGACTTCCACCGCTTCTGCATAGCAGCTGACTGTGGATCCCACCGGTACCGGGCGCAGGAATACCATGCTGCCGACCGCAACGGTGGTAACGCGGCCACGGGCGATGCCCTGGGCGAGAATGGCGCCTGCCACATCCATCTGTGACATCAACCAGCCGGCAAAGACGTCACCCTGGGGATTGGTATCCCGGGGCATGGACTGGGTTTGCAGGGTCAGGGTACCGCTGGGTTGCGGCTCTTCATCTATGGCGGACATCGCAGGTGCTCACGTTCTTAGATTTATTGAACCTTCAGGGCTGGTTATGCCTCCGTCGGCGTGGCGCATTCTAGCACAAACTGGGTACTAATTAGCCAGTGCTGGTCGAGCAAATTGTTGTGTATATGCAGCATAATCTACGCCAGCTTGTCTGTTTTTCCGACATCTCCTAGACTCCGCCCCATGCGTGCACTGATTTTAACCGTGATCCTGTGGTGTTTTGCCGTCCAGAGCCTGGCTCTGGCGATAGCCCCTGCCTGCGATCCCGGTGCCGATTCCCACGGCGATCACGC
This sequence comes from Microbulbifer bruguierae, assembly GCF_029869925.1. Taxonomy (NCBI): domain Bacteria; kingdom Pseudomonadati; phylum Pseudomonadota; class Gammaproteobacteria; order Cellvibrionales; family Microbulbiferaceae; genus Microbulbifer; species Microbulbifer bruguierae. Next base: position 2,810,551 of record NZ_CP118605.1, read on the forward strand.
CGCCATGATGGCGGATGGCGCCGCGCATTCGGTGAGTGATACGCACGCCGGTGACCACCACAGTATGTCCTGCTGCGATGAAACGGATGAGGACTCTGCGGCAGAACTCTGCCAGCTGACCTGTGCCGTTGGCGGCTGCGGTGCTGCTGTGCCCCTCGCGCAGGAGTGGCAGGACACCGCGCTAACGGCTACGGCACTGTTCCAATCAATTTCCCCTTCTCCGCTCGCTGCATCGCAGCGCAACCTGTTGCGCCCCCCCATCGGCGCCTGATGCTTGCCGATTAACGTCTCAGTTGGCGTTGAATTCTACGGTCGAGTCATCGATCACGTATCAGACACACAGGATTAATCCATGGGATATGCATTGCGCGCCCTGGGGCCCCTGGTCCCAGCGCTGCTGATTTGTGCTTTCGCCCTGCCCGCCCGGGCACAGTTGAATCTGGAGAGCGCCCTGCAACTGGCGCGGGAACAGGACCCGCAGACCGCTGCGGCAATTGCTGCGGCGAAGGCCACAGCGGAAGATGCCGTGGCCGACGGGCAGTGGGAAGACCCCAGACTTAAGCTGGGCATCGCCAACCTGCCCACCGACACCTTCGCCTTCGACGACCAGCCGATGACCCAGAAAGTCATCGGGATCAGTCAGAAACTACCTCGCGGCGATTCCGCCGGACTGGCGGGTGCGCGCGGTGCCCATGTGGCAGAGGCGGGTTTTGCCAGTGCCGGGGATATGGCGTTGCTGCTGGAGCGGGATGTGGGCCTGGCGTTTCTCTCCCTGTCGGAGCAACTGCGAGTACGCGAACTGCTGACGGAGAACCGGCGCTGGATGCAGGAGTTGGTGGGCTATAACCGCGCGCGCCTGGCCAGTGCCCAGATCCAGTCCCAGCAGCTGCTGCAATCCCAGCTGGCGCTGGCGCGTCTGGACGATCGCATCGCGCAAATCGATGGCGAGATCAGTCGCGCTCGCGGCGAGCTCAGTCGCTGGATCGGCGGCGCTGCGTGGCAAGCCCTGAATCCCGAACCGCCGGCGTGGCGGGACACCCGCGAATGGCTCTCAGCGCAGACTTTGCCGGTACCCCTGGCGCTGATCGAGCAGCACCCGGCCGTTGCTGCCAGCAACGCGCGCGTCGCTGCGGAGCGGATGAATGTGGCCCTGGCCCAGCAAGCCTACAAGCCCCAGTTCGGGGTGGACCTGAGCTACGGCCAGCGCGAGCGAACCCCTATGAGCGACGGTTCCGACTTCGCCAGTGTCACGGTCACCTTTGACCTGCCGCTGTTTCGCCAGAACCGCCAGGATCGCCGCCTGGCCGCCAGCCACGCACGGGAAAGTGCCGGCATGCTGCAGCGCCAGAACCTGCTGCAACAGATGCACGCGGAACTGAATGGCGCCGTGGCCATGGCGCAGAACCTGGATCGCCGCCGGCGCGAATACCGCGAGGAACTGCTGGCCCAGGCGGAAGCCACTGCCGATGCCGTGCTCAAGGGCTATGCCGCTAACACCGCGGATCTGGATGCAGTCATCGCCGCGCGCATGGACGCGATCGAGGCACAGATCAGCGCGGCGCGCCTCACCTATGGCTACTTCCGCGCCCTCGCCCGTATTCGCTACTTGCGCGCGCTCGATGCCCCTTCCCCTGGCGACGCCGTCGGCAACTTCAAATAACAACCGGTTCCAGACGTTATGAACAAAGTAAAACTCGCCGCCTTTGCCCTGATTGCCCTGATTGCCCTGATTGCCCTGGTCGTGGGCGTGCTGATTGGCCGCGGCCTGACCACCGGCGATAACGCCCCGCAACACGCGAGCCCGGGCGCGGCGGCAGAAAAAAAAATTCTCTACTGGGTCGCACCCATGGACCCCAATTTTCGTCGCGACAAGCCCGGCAAGTCGCCCATGGGGATGGACCTGATCCCGGTGTACGAAGGTGAGGAAGGTGACGCGGCACCCGGTACCGTCAATATCTCGCCGCAGGTGGAAAGCAATCTCGGCGTACGTACCGCGCGCGCGGAAAAAGGCCCGGTGACCACCCGCGTGGAGACCGTGGGGCTGGTGCAGCTGGATGAGGACAAGCTACATCACATCCACACGCGCCTGAGTGGCTGGGTGCACAAGAGCTGGGTCAAGGCGGTGGGTGACCACGTCAAGCAGGGACAGCCGCTGCTGGAAATCTATTCGCCGGAACTGGTGAAGGCCCAGAGTGAGCTGGTGGCGGCATTGGAGAGCGGCAACCGCACCCTGATCGAAGCCACCCGCGAGCGCCTCAACAGTCTCGGGGTGCCGGCCGAGCAGGTGCGCGAGGTCACCCGCTCGCGCAAGGTGAGCCAGAACATCACCCTGTTTGCGCCGATTCACGGCTATGTGAATGAATTTGCCGCCCGCGATGGCATGTACATCACCCCCGCCGCCACCCTGATGAGCATCGGTCCGCTGGAATCCGTATGGGTCGAGGGCGAGCTGTTCCCGAAACAGGGCGCACAGGTGCGCGTGGGCGACACCGCGACCCTGTTCGGGGATTTCGCACCCGGCCGCAGCTGGCGCGGGGAGCTGGTGCATATCCTGCCGGATCTCGATCCGAAGACCCGCACACTGCGCGTGCGGGTACTGGTGCCGAATGCGGATAAATCCCTGCGTCCGGGCATGTTCGTGCGCCTGCAGCTGGACGGCCCGCAGGTGGATACGTTAACCGTGCCGCGCAGCGCGCTGATCCGCACGGGTGAGATGGATCGCGTGGTAATTGCCGAGGGCGGTGGCCGCTACCGCTCGGTGCGGGTGCGTGCCGGCCGCGAGCTGGGCGATCGGGTGGAGATTCTCGAAGGCATTGAGGCGGGTACCGAGGTGGTGGTCTCGGCCCAGTTCCTGATCGACTCGGAATCCAGCATCAGCGCCGATCTGCAACGCATTGGCGGTGATCCGCAAGATAAACGCGGCGAACCGGCGGCGACTGCGGATACGGCGTGGGCTGAGGCCAGGGTGCTCAGCATGCCCGATGACAACCACTACGCGCGCCTCGAGCACGGGCCGGTGTCGGCCTGGGACTGGCCCGGCATGGTAATGGGCTTCTATGTGGCGGAGCCGGCGCAGGCTGCACTGCGTGCGGCGCTCGACAGCGGTGCGAGCCTCCGGGTACAGATGCGCAAGCGGGAGGACGGCAACTACGAAGTGATCGCCACCCGCGCGCTGGCCAGTGGCGATGGGGCCCATGAAGGCATGAACCACGACGGCATGGACCACGAAGACATGAATCACGATGGCATGAACGACGAAGACGGCGGTCAGGGTGAGGTGGATCACTCGCAGATGGATCACGGCTCCATGTCCCATGACCACACCCAGGAGCCACAGAAATGATCACGCGCATCATTTACTGGTCCCTGCACAACCGCGCGCTGGTGTTGATCGGTGCCGTGGCATTGGCCCTCGCCGGTCTCTACAGCCTGCGCAATACGCCGGTGGACGCACTGCCGGATCTGTCTGATGTGCAGGTGATCGTGAAGACCAGCTACCCGGGCCAGGCGCCACAAGTGGTGGAGGATCAGGTCACCTACCCCCTCACCACCGCCATGCTCAGCGTCCCCGGTGCGCATACAGTGCGGGGCTACTCGTTTTTCGGCGATTCCTATGTTTACGTGATTTTCGACGACGATGTTGACCTGTACTGGGCGAGATCCCGGGTCCTGGAATACCTGAGCCAGGTGGCCCCGCGCCTGCCGCAAGCGGCAACCCCGGAGCTGGGTCCGGACGCCACCGGAGTGGGCTGGATCTACAGCTATACGCTGGTGGACCGCAGTGGCCAGCACGATCTGGCGCAGTTGCGCTCGCTGCAGGACTGGTTCCTCAAATACGAGCTGCAGACCCTGCCCGGGGTGTCCGAAGTGGCCACCGTCGGCGGCATGGTGCGCCAGTACCAGGTGCAGGTGGACCCTCTGCGCCTGCGCGCCTACGACCTGACCCTGGCCCAGGTGCAGGCGGCGATCGAGCGTGGCAACCGCGAGTCCGGCGCCTCGGTGGTGGAGATGGCGGAAGCGGAATACATGGTGCGGGCCAGCGGCTACATCCAGAGCGTGGAAGACCTGCGGGAGCTGCCGCTGATGGTCAACGCCAGCGGCACCCCGCTGCTGCTGCGGGATGTGGCCGATGTACACCTGGGGCCGCAGATGCGCCGCGGCCTGTCGGAGCTCGACGGCGAGGGCGAGGCGGTGGGCGGCGTGATCGTGATGCGCTACGGCGAAAATGCCCGCGCGGTGATCGACCACGTGCGCGCACGGCTGAATGAGTTGCAGCGCAGCCTGCCGGAAGGCGTGGAAATCGTCCCCACCTACGATCGCAGCGAGCTGATCGACAGCGCTGTGGATAACCTGTGGCAAAAGTTGCTGGAGGAGTTCATCGTGGTGGCGCTGGTGTGCGCCCTGTTCCTGTTTCACCTGCGCTCGTCGCTGGTGATCGCCATCAGCCTGCCGCTGGGCATCGTCGGTGCGTTTATCGTGATGCACCTGCAGGGCATCAACGCCAACATCATGAGCCTCGGCGGCATTGCCATTGCCATTGGGGCGATGGTGGATGGCGCTATCGTGATGATCGAGAACCTGCACAAGCATATGGAGCGCACCCCGCTTACGGAGCAAAACCGCTGGCAGGTAGTGGGTGAGGCGGCCAGCGAAGTGGGGCCGCCGCTGTTTTTCAGCCTGCTGATCATCACCCTCAGCTTCCTGCCGGTGTTCGCGCTGGAAGGCCAGGAAGGACGGCTGTTCGCACCGCTGGCCTACACCAAAACCTACGCCATGGCCGTCGCTGCCGGCCTCGCCATCACCCTGGTGCCGGTGCTGATGGGCTACCTGGTGCGCGGGGACGTGAAGCCGGAGCAGGCCAACCCCATCAACCGCGCCTTCACCGCGGCCTATCGGCCGATGCTGGAGCTGGCCATCCGCCATCCCAGATGGGTCATCGGTGTGGCATTGCTGCTGCTCGCCAGTAGCCTGTATCCCCTGTCCCGCACCGGCAGCGAGTTTATGCCGCCGCTGGATGAGGGCGACATCATGTACATGCCCAGCACCCATCCGGGTATTTCCATCGGCAAGGCGCGCGAACTGCTTCAGCAGACCGACAAGATGATCATGCAGGTGCCGGAAGTGGCACAGGTGTGGGGCAAAATGGGCCGCGCTGAGACCGCCACCGATCCGGCGCCGCTGACCATGGTGGAGACCATCGTGCGCTTCAAGCCCCGCGACCAGTGGCGCCCGGGCATGACCCCGGAAAAACTGCGCGAGGAACTGGATGCGGCGGTGCAGTTGCCGGGCGTGACCAATGCCTGGGTGATGCCGATCAAGACCCGTATCGACATGCTGGCCACCGGCATCAAGACCCCGGTGGGGATCAAGATTGCCGGCCCCGACCTGCACAAAATTGAAAACATCGGCACCCGCCTGGAGTCCCTGGTGGGCGGGGTCCCGGGCACTACGTCGGTGTTTGCCGAGCGGGTCGAGGGCGGGCGCTATATCGATATCGAGATCGACCGCAGTACTGCGGCTCGCTACGGCCTGAATATCCAGGACGTGCAGACGGTGATCGACACCGCGGTGGGCGGCAAGAAAGTCGGCGAAACCGTAGAGGGGTTGGAGCGCTACCCGATCAACCTGCGTTATCCACAGGCCTGGCGGGACTCACCAGAGAGTTTACGGGGGCTGCCTCTGGTTGCCCCGAACGGTACCCACCTGTCCCTGGGGGATGTGGCGAAAATCGAGGTGCAGGGCGGTCCGCCGATGATCAAGACCGAGAATGCGCGTCCCAATGGCTGGGTGTATATCGACATTCACGGTCGCGACCTGGGCTCGTGGGTGGCGGAGGCCCAGAAGCTGGTGGCGCAGGAGCTGGAGTTGCCTCCGGGTTATGCGCTGGCCTGGTCCGGGCAGTACGAATATATGGAGCGCGCGCGCGAGCGGCTCGGGCTGCTGCTGCCAATCACTCTCGGGATCATCGTGCTGTTGCTGTACTTCAGCTTCCGCCATGTGGGCGAGGTACTGGTGATCATGGGCACCCTGCCGCTGGCGCTGATCGGTGGCCTGTGGCTGCTGTACTGGCTGGGTTACAACCTGTCGGTGGCGGTGGGTGTGGGTTTCATCGCGCTGGCCGGGGTGGCGGTGGAGATCGGCGTGATCATGCTGGTGTACCTCAATCAGGCCTGGAAGCAGGCGCAGATAGAAAGTGAAGCCGACGATCGCAGACCGACTCTGGACGACTTGCGCAATGCCATCCGCAGCGGTGCGGGCCAGCGGATGCGTCCGGTACTGATGACCACCGCGACGGTCTTTATTGGCCTGGTGCCGGTGATGATTGGTTCGGGAGTCGGCTCTGAAGTGATGCAGCGGATTGCGGCTCCGATGGTGGGGGGGATGGTCAGTGCGATGCTTCTGACGCTTGTGGTTTTGCCAGCGGTTTATCGTCTGTGGAAAGCCCGGGGGTTGTGAGGTGCTCTGAAGCTGGTCCGGTGGCGGCCAAGCACCGGGGATTCGTTTTTGAAACCGGCATGAATACGTCCCTGTAGCCTGCGTCGGAAACATCCCTGTTTCCGACGCTTTCAAAAACGAATCCCCGGCACTTGGCCTTCGCATGTAACTGCTGCGCTTCGTAAGTGGTCTCTTCAATTGCTACGAAAATTGCTACGAAGTTACGTGGTGAAAATTGAAGGTGGGGTGCCGGGTGCGGGTTTTCAGGATCGTCGCAAACAGGATGTTTGCGCCGAAGCGCCCAGGGATGGGTTCACAGCGGTCCTGAAAACCCGTACCCGGTGCTCTACCACCACCGGGCCAGCACTAAAACCCCGAAACCTACCCGGCTACGAAGCTAGGCAACCAGGTCGCCAGTGAGGGCCAAACCGCGAGCAACAACATCACCAATAGCTGGATGAAAATAAACGGCACCACGCCGCTGTAAATGGCTCCGGTGGCTACTTCCGCCGGGGCTACCCCGCGCAGATAGAACAGCGCAAAGCCGAACGGGGGCGTGAGGAATGAGGTCTGCAGGTTGAGGGCAATCATCACACCCAGCCATATTGGGTCCAGCCCCATCGCCAGCAGCACCGGGCCGACAATCGGCACCACCACAAACGTGATCTCGATAAAGTCGAGGATAAAGCCCAGCAGGAAGATCACCAGCATCACCAGCAGCGTCGCGCCAACCACGCCACCGGGCAGGCTGCTGAAGAAGTGCGTGACCACTTCCTCACCGTTGAAACCGCGAAACACGAGCGAAAACAGCGAAGCGCCGATCAGGATCGCGAACACCATGGCGGTGACCTGCAGAGTGCTCTGCCCCACTTCGCCGGCGCGTTGCCAGTTCAGGGCGCCGCGCCCCCAGGCCAGTAACCCTGCACCCAGGGCACCGACGGCGGCAGACTCGGTGGGCGTGGCGGCCCCCGTGATGATGGAGCCAAGTACCAGCAGCATCAGGGCGATGGGCGGGAACAGGCTTTTCAGGATCTGTAGTGTTTCTATGTCTTCATCAGGCCGCTGGGTATGCGCAGGTTCTCGGCGGGCGATGAACAGCAGGTAGAGTATGTAGGCCGCGACCAGCAATAGGCCGGGAATGATCGCGCCCATAAACAGGTCGCCCACACTTACCGGTTTGGGATTGAATATGCCCTGATTCAACTGTGCCTGCTGGTAGGCATTGGACAGGGTGTCTCCCAGCAGTACCAGCGCAATGGACGGCGGGATGATCTGGCCCAGGGTGCCGGTAGCACAGATGGTTCCGGTGGCGAGTTTGGGCGAGTAGCCGCGCTTCAGCATGGTGGGCAGGGACATCAGCCCCATGGTCACCACGGTGGCACCGACGATGCCGGTGCTGGCGGCGAGCAGTGCACCCACCACAACCACCGATACCGCCATGCCCGCGGGAATGCCTGAGAAGACCTTCGCCAGATTGACCAGCAGTTCCTCGGCAATACGCGCCCGTTCGAGCATCACGCCCATCAGCACAAACAGCGGTACCGCCATCAGGGTGCCGTTTTGCATGATGCCGTAGAGACGGTCGGGGAAGGCTCTGAGCAGTTCCGCATCGAAAGCGCCGGCGACAATGCCGAGACTCGCGGCCATCAATGCGGTGCCACCGAGGGTGAATGCCACCGGGTAGCCGAGCATCAGAAATGCGCATACGGCGACAAACATGAGCAGCGGGATCAATTCCATCATGCGCCCACCTCCGCGCTGGGAGACTGGCGCACGGTCGCCTTGTCGGGCCTGCTTTGCACTGCCGATCCAGCGGGAACGGGCGCCTTGCCGACCGCGGTAACCGGGGACTCTACCTGCATCAGGGTGTTCAGGGCGCGGGCAAACTGGGCGATGCCCTGGAGGCCGAGGGTGATTGCTGCCAGCGGCATCAGGCTTTTCAGTAGGTATACGCCGCCGAGCCCATCTGCACTGGCGCTGGCTTCCCGTACCGCCCAGCTGTTGGCTGCGAAGTGCCAGCTGCCGAGCGCAATAAACACACACAGGGGCAGCAGAAAAATCAGGCAGCCTGTGGCATCCACCCAGGCTTTGCCGCGGGCGGAAAGGCCGCGGTAGAAAACATCCACGCGCACGTGGGCGCCGGTTTGCAGTGCATAGGCGAGCCCGAGCATAAACGCGGCCCCGTGGAGATAGCCCACGGTATCCTGTAGCGCAAGGGAGCCCCCATCGAAGCCATAGCGCAGGGCGACGACCAGGGCCTGAATCACCACCATCGCAAGGGTGAGCCAACTGAGCAGACGACCGCAGGCACTGGAAAAGCGATCCAACCCTCTCGCCGTGTGTAGCAGAAACTTCATTTGAGTGCTCTCAAATCATCTTTATTCTTGTGTTATTCGGGGGAGCGTACCTGTTGGTCAGGGATCCTGCCAGCGCTGCCGCTTTTGCCCGCCGTATGCCAGTGCGACCTGAAGGCGCCAATCGGTCGATTAATGAGCAGTTCACTGTAATCTGTTTGTAACCTTTCATTCATAGAATCGTCACCAGTTCGACATAGCATGCGCCGCGTGCAGATTTTTTGAACACTCTGGAGACTCTCATGAACAAGCGTTCTGCGAACAACAAGGTCCTGGCTTCGGCCCTGGCAGCCCTGACCATTGCTGCTTCCAATGCCGCCCTGGCCGCGCGCGACCACATCAGTATTGTCGGCTCCTCGACCGTTTACCCGTTTACCACGGTAGTGGCGGAGCGCTTCAGTCGCGCTACCCAATTCAAGACTCCGGTTGTGGAATCCACCGGTACCGGCGGCGGCATGAAGCTGTTCTGCCAGGGCGTGGGTGAGAACACCGCGGACATCACCGGCGCTTCCCGTCGTATCAAGCAGTCCGAGCTGGAAATGTGCAACGGCAACGGCGTTGATGTGGTGGAAGTGCAGATCGGCTTCGACGGCATCGTACTGGCCAACGCCAAGGCTGCCACGCCGTTTGAGCTGAGCCGCAAGGACATTTTCCTGGCGCTGGCGAAAGATGTACCCAACCCCGACGGTTCCGAGTCCCTGGTTGCAAACCCTTACAAAACCTGGAAAGACGTCAATCCGGTACTGCCGAACATCAAGATCGAAGTGCTGGGTCCGCCCCCCACTTCCGGCACCCGTGACGCTTTCGCCGAACTGGCTATGGAAGGTGGCTGCAAGAAATTCGGCTGGATTGCCGCCAAGAAAGACGCGGACAAGAATGCCTACAAAGCCATCTGTCACAACATCCGCGAAGACGGCGCCTACATTGAAGCCGGTGAAAACGACAACCTGATCGTCAACAAGCTGGCGGCCAACCCCAAAGCGCTGGGTATCTTCGGCTTCAGCTTCCTCGATCAGAATGCCGATAAGGTGCAGGGCTCCCTGATCGAAGGCCAGGAGCCGACCTTTGAGTCCATCGCCGACAACAGCTACCCGGTTTCCCGCCCGCTGTTCATCTACGTGAAAAAAGCGCATGTCGACGTAGTGCCCGGTATCAAGCAATTCCTCGCCGAGTTCACCAATGATCGCGCCTGGGGTGAGGAGGGTTACCTGGCGGACAAGGGCATGATCCCGCTGCCCACCGCTGCGCGCCAGCAGGTTGCTGCCAATGTCCGCAAGCTGAATGCCCTGACCAACCTGGCTGCGAAATAACTGCGGCGGCACCTTTAGTTAGGGCGTCAGATCAGGTAGACGGAATTACCGGCCAAGCCCTCTGGGCTTGGCCGTTTTACATATAAATGAGCGCGGCTTGGCGCAGACACCGAAAACTGTCATGTAAAAGTCGTCAGAAGACCGGATAATTGCCGACCAATTTTTTAACTGAGCGAATCGATGCAGACCCCCACTCTCTTCGCCCTGCTGTTGCTACTGATCCTGGTGGCTTACGGCACCGGTTTCAGCCGGGCCATTGCCGCTGCCCGCAGTCGCGGTGGTATCCGCAGCCTGGCGTCGCTGCCCAGCTATTACGGTGTGCACACCGCACTCTGGTGTGGTTTGCCGGCGCTGATCTTGTTGGGCGCCTGGCTGGCGTTTGACGACGCGATCATTCGCGCGCTGGTGTTGGGTGGCATTGCCGACAAGCCAGCCAGTCTTTCCGGGCAGAACCTGCTGTATGCGCAGATTCAGAATCTCGCGGCGGGCAATCAGCTCGGAGCAGTCACGCCCCAGTTGCAGGCGGCCGCCGAGCACCTCACCAACCTGCGTCAGAACGGCCAGTATATGCAGGCCGCGCTGATTCTGATTCTTGCGGGCGGTCTCGGTGCCTATGCCTTTCTGCGTATTACACCGGAGCTGCGCGCACGGGAAAAGGTGGAAAAAGTGCTGCGTGCGGTACTGTTGACCTGCGCCTGCGCCGCGATCTTCACCACCGTCGGCATCCTGATGTCGGTACTGCTGGAGTCGATCCGCTTTTTTCACGCGGTGCCGGTTACCGAATTCCTGTTCGGTCTGCACTGGAGCCCGCAAATGGCCATGCGCGCGGATCAGGTGGGTTCCAGCGGTGCTTTCGGCGCGGTGCCCCTGTTCACCGGCACCCTGATGGTATCTGCCATCGCCATGCTGGTGGCCGTGCCGGTGGGCCTGATGTCGGCGATCTACCTGGCCGAATATGCGGGTAACAAGGTCCGTGCGTTCGCCAAACCGATGATCGAAATTCTCGCCGGTGTGCCTACTGTGGTGTACGGGTTTTTCGCCGCACTGACGGTTGCACCTTTTATCCGTGACCTTGCCCAGTCGGTGGGCCTCGAAGCGTCCAGTGAAAGCGCGCTTGCCGCCGGCCTGGTCATGGGGGTCATGATTATCCCGTTTGTGTCGTCGCTATCCGACGACGTGATCAATGCGGTACCGCAGTCGCTGCGCGACGGTGCCCTGGGGCTCGGTTCCACCAAATCGGAAACCGTGCGCAAGGTGGTGATTCCAGCGGCCCTGCCCGGTATTGTCGGCGGCGTACTGCTGGCGGTATCCCGCGCGATTGGCGAAACCATGATCGTGGTGATGGCCGCGGGCCTCGCTGCCAACCTCACCGCCAACCCGCTGGAATCTGTCACCACCGTGACGGTGCAGATCGTCACCCTGCTGGTGGGGGACCAGGAGTTCGACAGCCCGAAAACCCTGGCTGCCTTCGCCCTGGGCCTGATGCTATTTATCTCCACCTTGATCCTGAACTTTATCGCCCTGCACGTCGTGAAAAAATACCGGGAACAGTATGACTGATCTGACTCAAACACAGGTGCGCGAGCGTATCGCGGCGCGGCTCGCCAGCCGCCACCGCACGGAAAAAATCTTCCGTGGCTTTGGAATTGTGAGTATTGCCTTTGGTGTGCTCGCGGTACTGGTGCTGTTCACCGACATTATTAGTAAAGGCAGCAGCGCTTTTGTTCAGAGCCAGATTCAGCTGCAGGTCACCTACGATCCTGCTGAGCTGGGTATCGACACCGTCGACCCTGAAAGCCTGGCCTGGGCCAATTTCGATGGCGTGATCCGCGGTGCCCTGCGCGAGCGCTTTCCTACTGTCACTGGTCGCCGCGACAAGCGTGAACTCTACTCTCTTGTCTCCAGCGGTGCCGGCTTCAATCTGCGCGAGCGGCTGGAAAACAATCCCGCCCTGCTGGGGCAGAGTGAGACCGTGTGGGTGAACGCAGATGACGATGTGGATACCTATGTAAAAAGCCTGTCAAAAAGTGACGAGGGCTTCCTCGGCCGCACCTCGGAACAGAAGGCGATGTGGATCCAGTCCCTGCGTGACAGCGGTGAACTCGAAAAGCGTTTCAATACCACTTTCTTCACCAATGGCGATTCCCGAGAGCCGGAGCAGGCCGGCATCCGCGCAGCGCTGGTCGGTTCCCTGCTGACCCTGTTGGTCACCCTGGCACTGTCCTTTCCCATCGGTGTGGCCGCGGCGATTTATCTCGAGGAATTTGCCCCCAAGAACCGCTGGACCGATGTGATCGAGGTAAACATCAACAACCTCGCGGCGGTACCGTCCATCGTATTCGGTCTTTTGGGGCTGGCCATCTTTATCAATTTCTTTGAGATGCCGCGCTCGGCACCTCTGGTGGGCGGCCTGGTGCTGACCCTGATGACACTGCCGACCATCATTATTTCCAGCCGCGCGTCACTGAAGTCGGTGCCGCCGTCGATCCGCGAAGCGGCCATGGGTATGGGGGCGTCGCGCATGCAGGTGGTCCTGCATCACGTACTGCCGCTGGCCATGCCGGGCATGCTCACCGGTGCCATCATCGGTATGGCGCAGGCACTGGGAGAGACAGCGCCGCTGCTGATGATCGGTATGGTGGCGTTTATCGTCGATGTACCCCACGGCGTTACCGATCCGTCCACGGTACTGCCGGTGCAGATCTTTCTGTGGGCCGACAGCCCGGAGCGCGCGTTTGTAGAGCGCACTTCCGCCGCGATCATGGTGCTGCTGGCCGTCCTGATCACCATGAATACCTGCGCAGTCTGGCTGCGCAAAAAACTTGAGCGCCGCTGGTAAAGCGCCGGCAATGCTAAGATTGCAAACCGAGAAAGAGCCATGACTACCATGACCCTGAATGCGGGCTCGGCGGTAACCGCCGGTGACCAAGCCAAAAATCCAGCCGCGGAGCAGAGCGTTGTGAAAACCAAAGCGGAAATTCTGAAGACCGTGGGCAAGCCGCTGTGCGATAACGCCAAGCTGCGTATGCGTAACGTCAATGTGTACTATGGCGAGACTCAGGCCATACACAATGTAAGCCTGGATATCGGGCGCAACGAAGTCGTGGCGATGATCGGTCCCTCCGGTTGCGGTAAGTCCACCTTCCTGCGCTGCCTGAACCGCATGAATGACACTATTGAAGGTTGCCGCGTCGAGGGCGACCTGACCCTGGATGGCGAAGCTATCTATGGACCCAAGGTGGATGTGGTACCGCTGCGCGCCCGCGTGGGTATGGTGTTCCAGAAGCCGAACCCCTTTCCCAAGTCGATCTACGACAATGTGGCGTACGGGCCCAAGATTCACGGCATCGCCAGCCGCCGCGCGGAACTCGATGAAATTGTCGAAAACAGCCTGCGTCGCGCCGGCCTGTGGAACGAAGTGAAGGACCGCCTCGATAAGCCCGGTACCGGCCTTTCCGGTGGTCAGCAGCAGCGTCTGTGCATTGCCCGCGCCATCGCCGTGAGTCCGGAAGTGATCCTGATGGACGAACCCTGTTCGGCCCTGGACCCCATTGCCACCGCGCGTATCGAAGAGCTGATCGACGAGTTGCGCGAGAACTACACCATCGCCATCGTCACCCACTCCATGCAGCAGGCGGCGCGGGTGAGCCAGCGCACAGCCTATTTTCACCTCGGCAAGCTGGTGGAAGTGAATGACACCGAGACCGTGTTCACCAATCCGGAACATGAGCTTACAGAAGCGTACATCACCGGCCGTTTCGGCTAAGGTTGGGGGGAGCCCGCAAAAGATTATGGAAATGCATTTCGATCAACATATCTCCCGCCAGTTCAACGAAGAGCTTGAAGGCCTCAAGACGGAAATGCTGGAAATGGGCGGCCTGGTCGCCCGGCAGGTAGCGGATGCGGTGGACGCACTGGCGAACGCCGATAGCGAGCTGGCGGAAAAAGTTTTACGTGTGGAAGAGGATATCGACCGCTGTGAAATGGAGCTGGACGAGCACGCCACCCTGATCATTGCCAAGCGCCAGCCGGCAGCATCGGATCTGCGCATGGTGATGTCGGTAATCCGTATCGCCCGCGATCTGGAGCGTATGGGCGACGAGGCAAGCAAAATCGCCAAGATGGCGATTGCGCTTACCGACGAGGGCACCGCGCCGCGCGGTTACACCGAAATCCGGCATATCGCCAATGCGGTACGCAAGATGCTCGACGACGCCCTCGACGCTTATACCCGCTTTGATGTGGCGGCTGCAATGACAACCCTCGCCGAAGATGAGCAGGTCGATATGGACTACCGCAGTGCCGTGCGCGAGCTGATTACTTACATGATGGAGGATCCCCGCAGTATCTCCCGGGTGATCAACGTGCTGTGGACGCTGCGCTCCCTCGAGCGCATTGGCGATCATGCCAAGAATATCTGTGAGCAGGTAGTCTACCTGGTGAAAGGTACCGATATACGCCACGGTAACGAAAGCAATTTGCGTTGAGCATGCGTAACTTTTCCCAAAAATAGGCCGCTTTCGCGGCCTTTTTTATTTTATGAGGCTTATTGCTGAGCACGACCTGCGAGTTCTCAGGTTTGTACCATCCCGCGCCAAAAAATTCTCCTCGCCACATTCCCCTCGCCGGACTCTCCTCATCGTTCAGACTTGGTTCAGCTGTTCAGCAACATACTCTCCCCTGTCTGCGGTAACGTATTTACCTGAATCTCAGTTGCGTTGCGACGCCAGTCACAATTAATTCTTTTGATCGCGCAGTAATTTTTCTTTGCATTAGAATCCGCGCCGATGACGCCCTGGAAAGTCACGGGGGCGCTAAAGTGATGTCAATTAACAGGGAATAATTCCATGAACTTCAAGTTCGCACTTCCGCTTATGCTGGCCTCTGCCGTTGCCGGTGCTGATCAGTACCAATCCTTTACCGACGTCGATTTTATTTCCGCGGACTACGGTAACTTTGACGCCGACATCCTGAGCTTGCAGTCCCAGTACTATTTCGGTGCCCTGAACTCTCTGGGCCCGCGCAAAGAGTTTTCCTATATTCTTCCGGTCAACAATATCTACGGCGGTCTCGCTGCGATCGACACCGATGTAGGTGACAATGACGTTCTGACACTTGGTGGTGAATACTACACCGGCCAGTGGAAACTGTTTGGTGAACTGGCGGATGATGACTTCTCCACAGACTACAGTGCCGGCGTGGGCTTCCTGTTTTCACCGAATTTGCTCGGCGAAATCGAGGCGGTAAAACGCGAAGATGAAAGCACCGATCTGTATGTTCGCGGTAAATATAATCATCAGCTGACGGCAACGGATTACATCGGTTTCACCGCAGAAATTGGTGACGATTTTGATTACCGCAGTGTGTCCACCAAGTATTTCACCGCGCTGGCCGGTGGCCAGTACCTGACGGCAGGTTTGGGTCTTCAGGACAGCGACAATTCCGATCTGAACTGGTTTGGTGAAGTCGAGTTCTACTTCAACGAAAATACCTCTGTTGGCGGCGGCTACGGTGAGGACGATACCTATTTCATCGACGCTACCCATTTCTTCAACCGCAACGTTGCGGGCAAAGTCGCTTACGGCTCCAATCGCGATTTTAACGATGCGGATATTTTCAGCATCGGGGTTACCGTCCAGCTGTAATTTTCTCTGCGGAAAATGACCAATAAAAAAGGCGGGCGAATTTCTTCGCCCGCCTTTTTTTGTGCCTGGAAATTTTATCCCTGGTTGCCCAGCGCCTGTACCCGTGCCTGCGCTTTGGTGCCGATATCGCCACTGTCCTCAGCGGCGATTTGATACTGGCTCAGTGCGCTTTTGGTATTGCCCTGCTGTTCATACACCTGCCCAAGATAGTAGTGCGCGTGCGCGGTATCCAGGTGGCGGGTGGAGCGATTGAGGTCGCGCTCGGCGGCGGTGTAGTTTTTCAGTTGCGCGTTCAGCATGCCGCGCATCAGCCAGTTGGAAAACAGGGTCGGATTTTTCTGTACCGCCATCTCGTAGGACTGTAGCGCCGACTGGTACTGTTTTTTCTGCGCCAGTAGATCACCTTCCAGTGCGTAGAAAGCGGCTTCTCTCGGCTGTTGCTTCTGTGCCTGCCGGGTGAGGGTCAGCGCGCGATCGTAATTCTTGTTCTTTACTGCGGCGACGGCATCGTCGTAACTCTTGTACGCATCCGCATCTTGTTTCAGTTGCGCAATCGCCTTCTGGTACTGGTTGCGATTGACGGTGCCTGCGGACAGTTTTTTGGCGTGCTCGATATTTGCGTTGACCCGCGACTGCGACGGTGGGTGGCTGGCAAACAGTGCATCCAGACCGCTGGCCTGGTTGCCTTTCGACAGTTGTACGAATTTCTCCTGCAGGCGCACCGCGCCCTGTGGGTCATAGCCCGCGGCGGCCATGTATTTCATCCCGTAGCGGTCGGACTCCAGTTCGTTATCGCGGCCGTACTTGGCGATATAGGCGGAGCCGCCAAACTGGCTGCCGAGGGAGATCAGGTCGCCATAGGCAGTGTCTTTGGTGGTCGCCCCAAGAATGGCAATACCGGCACCCAGGATCTGTTGCTGGGACATCGCGGCAGCGGAGTGACGCGCTGCCGCGTGCACAATCTCGTGCCCCAGAACCGCGGCCAGCTCCGCCTCATCTTCCAGTAGCACCAGCAGCCCGCGATTGACCGCGATCTTGCCTCCGGGCAACGCCCAGGCGTTGGGTACCGAGTTGTTCAGAACCACGAACTCATAAGGCAGCTGTGGCTGGTCGGAAACCTTTGCCAGTTTCTGGCCCACGTTGCTCACATAGCTCTGCAATGCGGGGTCAATCTGGTACTCACCACCCTGGGTCTGCTGAGCTTTCGGGTATTGCTCTGCACCCAGTGCCACCTCCTGGCTCTGGGACAACAGCGATAGCTCTTTCTTGCCGGTCACCGGGTTGACCGCACAGCCAGCGAGACCGGCAGCCAGTGAGGCTGCAATGGCGCTGGCCAGGAGCCGATTTGCAATTGAACGCGGAATCATAGATCTCTCCCTGTATAATGGTCGATTCAAAGCTGCTTCGCGGGCGGCCACGCTCAGCCGCTCGCCAGTGATGTTTTGACAGCAAATAATTGAAGCCATTGTACACAGTCGGGAGAGCGAGATTATGGCGAGTGCGCTGCAGATTATCGAATTATTTGCCGGCACCAATCCGGACGGCGAGCCGGTGGTAGAGCGGTTGCAGGTGCGGGTCAACGAAGACGACAGCGTACAGCTGGTGCGGTCCCCGGCCTTTATCAAGGGTATCGCCAGTGGCGACACCATCAAGGTCGATCGCACAGATCCAGACAAGCCCAGCTTCGAGCTGGTAAAGCGCTCCGGCAACCTGGCGGTGCGGGTGTTCAGCCGCGGTGACAGTACCAAGCTGTCAGACCAGCTGACCCCGGAACTGGAGAAGCTCGGTGGCGAACTGGATCTGGAGAGCCCGCGACTGCTGGTTTACAGCATTCATGTCAGCTGCGGTTTCGCCGAGATCGAGAAGATGCTCAACAGTGTCTGCGATGGTGCCAACAGCGTTTGGTATTACGGCAATGTGTACGATCCGGTGGATGGGCAGACGCCGTTGAATTGGTGGCAGGACATTCTCAAGCCCGAATAAAAGCTACTGCGCGTGCACCTGGCAGCGCCCGGCGGTGCTGGTACGCCAGCCCGGTCACAATCCTCACGTAGGGTAAGTACGCTCCGGTTGTTGCGCTCTGGCGGTCACCACCAGCCACCCACTCGCTACGCTTTCTGAGCCTAAACAGGCCGAAAATTTAATTTAGAGCTCGCTGTATGCTGATTGTAATTTCCCCCGCCAAAACCCTGGATTACGAGAGTGAAATCCCGCAGCTGGAAACTACCCAACCGGATTTCCTCAAGGAATCCGCAGCCCTGATCAAAGAGCTGAAATCGCTGAGTCCCCAGGACATTTCTGCGCTGATGAAGATTTCCGACAAGCTGGGCGTGCTCAACTACGACCGCTTTCACAACTGGAAGCGCCCATTTAATGATGACAATGCACGCCCGGCGCTGCTGGCATTCAAAGGGGATGTGTACACCGGGCTTGCCGCGGAAACCCTGCACAAGCGGGATTTCGCCTTTGCCCAGAAACACCTGCGCATGCTCTCCGGTCTTTACGGCCTGCTGCGTCCGCTGGACCTGATGCAGCCCTACCGCCTGGAAATGGGTACGAAATTCGCCAACAGCAAGGGGAAGAACCTGTACGAATTCTGGGGTGGCAGCATCACCGCGGCACTCAATGCACAGCTCGCCGCGCTGAAGAGCCGCGAACTGGTCAATCTTGCCTCCAATGAATACTTCAAATCGGTGCAGACCAAAAATCTGGATGCGGACGTGATTACGCCCCACTTCAAGGACTGGAAAAACGGCCAGTACAAGATGATCAGTTTCTTTGCCAAAAAGGCCCGCGGCATGATGAGCCGCTGGGCCATCGACCAGCGGGTAAAAAAGGCGGAGCAACTGAAAGACTTCGACGTCGCCGGTTACTATTTCAGCGAAGAAAACTCCAAAGGCAACGACTGGGTATTCCTGCGTGATGAGCAGTCGGCCTGAGAGGGATGACGGCAAGCTGCCGGACGCCCCCTCCACCGGGCGCAACCGCGAGCCGATTCTCCAGGAGCTGGAGCGTTTGCTGGCACACAGCCGCAGAGTGCTGGAAGTGGGCAGTGGTACCGGGCAGCACGCTACATACTTTGCCCCACGGCTGCCACAGCTTACCTGGCAGACCTCCGAGCGCCGGGAAAACCTGCACGAGGTTCAGGCCTGGCTTGCCCACCGCCCGGCGGACAATCTGCCGCCGTCACTGGAACTGGATGTCACCGGGACCTGGCCTGAGCTGCAGGTGGATACGGTGTTCACCGCCAATACACTGCACATCATGCCCGCAGCTGCGGTGGAGATTTTCTTTCGCCGCTTGCCGCAGATACTGGAGCCCGGTGGTCAGTTGATTGTCTATGGCCCGGTAAAGATCGCCGGTGAATACATAGGCCCGGGCAATGCAGGGTTTGACGTTTGGTTAAAAGAGCAGGACCCGCTGCGGGGTATTCGCGACCTGGAGTGGCTGGACCTGCTCGCCGCGGCCCAGGACCTGAGTCGAGTAGAAAACAATTTTCTGCCAGCGAACAACCAGCTCATGGTGTGGCAACGATCGCGAACCTGATCACTCACGCTGTTGTAGGGGCCGGCCTGTAGGCAAGTGCCTGCAACACCCATGAAGTTGAAGAACCTATCTGGAAGAACGTATTAAAAGGAGCGCATTATGCCCCCATGGTTTGAAACCTCTCTCGCGGTTGTCGCCGCCATCGCCGCTGTTTTTTTCTTCGCCAAATACCGCGAGACTGCCGCCGCATTGCATGAGTCCGAGCGCATGAAGCAAAAGCTGTCCAAGGATCTGGATCGCTATCGCGATGTGCCGCAGTTGCGCGCCCTGCGGGATGGCCTTATCGGCGAGCGCAATCTGCCAGTGGATGACGAGGGGCGCGAGCACCTGCTGATTCGTGACAGCGTCCGAAAACTGGTGCATATCACGGTGCAGAGAACTTCTGAGCCGGTGAGTGGCGATCAGCCGGTGCACTACCGCGCAGGCGGACAGGAACGTCGCCTGCAGGAGCTTGAGTAAGCGCCCTGCAGCCCTCCGATTTTGATAAAAGCCCCACAATGGGGCTTTTTTATGTGCCTCGCTACAACCTGCCCGCAGCTCCACCAGTAAAGTGATATACGTCACGGATATTTTGCCAAATAGTCCAAAAGAGCCATTGCCACGACCGATTTTGGCGGGTATTTTTCCTGTGCCAAATATTCTAATGATCGGCTTACAAAAAGAACTTCTGACGCGAATCTATACAAGGAACAGGTTAAACATGTGGACCAAGAACCAAATTGCCAGCATGGTTGCTGCGGGGGCTATTCTGGGGGCGGCACCGGTAGCCGCAGAGGTATTTTCCGGGCGTGGCACCTCTATGGGCGGTGCCGGCGCTGCCGGTGGCGATTACACCTACAGTGCGCTGATCAATCCGGCCACCGCCACTAATTTCAAGGAAAATGACGATTTCGCATTCACTGTGGATGTGGGGCTGCTGGCCAATGACGTCAACGATTTCATCGATTCCGCGGAAAACCTGACCGACTATCTCGATGAAATCGAAGAAATGTACGCGACCCAGGACGATGCGGATTACCTGCTGGATCAGTTGCAGCAGATGGACCGGGGCCGTCTGACCCTGGACGTGGGCGCTCAGCTGACCATTGCCATCCCCAACAGTGCCGCTTCTGCACTACTGTTTGTGCGCGAGTCAGGTTTTGTTGCCACCGAGCTCGAGCTTGCGGAAGAAGATGTTGATTTTCTGAGCAACTTTGGCGACCGCTACCTTGATATCGATATTAACAACCCGCCAAGCGAAGACGACCTGATCATCGATGGCGACGACCTGATGACCGAGGCCGCGATCAAAGGCTACCGGATGCAGGAAATCGGCATTGCCCTCGCGCGCGAATTCACGTTCGGCGAGACCCTGGTTTCCCTCGGTATAACACCGAAACATCAGCGTGTGGAAACCTTCGAATACAGCGAAGTCGTCGCCGATTTTGAGGGTGATGATGTCGAGTATGAGGATTACGCGCTGGAGCACACCAATTTCAACGTCGACCTCGGTGCCACCATCAATTGGGGGGCGCTGCAGGGTGGTTTGTCCGTGCGCAACGCCCTCGCCCAGGAATACGAAACCCTGAGCGGTGACATGGAAATTCAACTGGAACCGCTGGTAACCGCAGGTTTCGGCTACACCGGAGAAATTTTCACCGTGCTCGCCGACGTGGATCTGACCACCACGGAGCTGTTTGACGGTGCCGGCGCTACCCAGAATGCCCGCCTGGGCATCGAAATGGACCTGTTCGATTGGGCCCAGCTGCGGGTAGGTTATCGCCACGACATGGAAGGCACCTACGAAGACGCGCTCACCGCTGGTATCGGCTTCAGCCCGTTCGATGTGCTCCACCTGCACGTGTCCGCGATCCAGGCCTCCGACAATACTTACGGCGCGGCGGTACAGTTTGGTATCGAACTGTAAGCGTTCCCGGTCTGTATTAAGACTGTTATACGAAAGGGGCCTGCGGGCCCCTTTTTGATTTGTGTCGGTTTGAACTGGTTTGTTGCGGGTAGTCCACAACCGGATCCACTGGGGATCAGGCAGAGCTGCCTGGGGTCAGTTTCTGCGGGGGGAAGTTGAGGGTAAAGGTACTGCCGCGCCCCGGGGTACTGGTGACGCTCAGGTTGGCACTGTGCCGCAGCAGCACATGCTTGACGATAGCGAGCCCCAGGCCGGTGCCGCCACTTTCTCGCGAGCGGCCCGCATCCACCCGGTAAAAGCGCTCGGTCAGGCGCGGGATATGCAGTGAGTCGATGCCGATACCGCAGTCCTTCACCGCGAAGTGGCCGCCGTCTGTGTCGGTTTTCCAGCGCAGCTCAATGGGGCCGCCGTCGGGGCTGTACTTGACCGCATTAAACGCGAGGTTTGCAAAAGCGCTGTGTAATTCGCCAGCATCGCCGGTAATGATGTTGTCCTGTTCACAGGCTACGGCAATATCGTGGCGTCCACCACTCAGGGATCTGGCCTCGCCGGCCACCCGCTCCATCAGCTCGCGCACTGACACCCGGTCGCGGCCGCTGTCGCGCTCCGAAGTCTCCAGTCGCGCCAGAAGCAGCAGATCATTCACCAGGCTGGTCATGCGTACCGTCTGCTCGCTCATCTGCATCAGCGGTCGCTCCCATTTTTGCGGCGCCATGCCACTGGCCTGCAAGGTTTCCAGATAGCCCGCGATTACCGTCAGCGGCGTGCGCAACTCGTGAGAGACATTCGCCACAAAATCCCGTCGCATCTGCTCCAGATTGTGCAGCCGTGTCACATCGCGCACGATAACCAGCGCCTCGTCCTGTCCGAAACGGGTGACTTCCAATGTCAGGATACGGGAATCATCCCCGGGCGCCGGCAACGTGATCGGTTCCTGGGCGCTATGGTTGTGTCGGCGCATGCGCAGGTGTATGTGCTCCACAAAACGCGGATCGCGGATAAAGTTCACCAGTGGCTGTCCGGCGTCGTCCGGCTGCAGCCGCAGCATCTGCCCCGCCGCCGGGTTCCACCACGCCAGATTGCCCTCATCCTCCAGTGCCACAATGCCCTCACGCAGGGCACTGGTGCTGTCCTGTACCCGCCGTAGCATCGCGTGGAGCTTTTGCTTTTCCTTGCGGTGACGACGCTGCAGGCGATAGAAATCATCGGAAATATCACCCCACACCCCGAACGCTGTCGGCGCCGGCCCGCGCCGTCCGTTACTCAGCCAGCGGTCGAAACTGTTCTGTTGCCACAGCAGCCAGAACAGGTAAACCGCGAGGCCGACACACAGTGCCAGCCACCAGTGACCAGAGGAAAAACCAAAAATGGTGGTGCCGAGGGCGATTACGATGAAGCGCGAGAACTCGCCAATACTGCGATCGAGCATGATGGTTCGGCCATCTTGTTTTGGGGTGCATTGACCGGAGTTCAGTGCACCTGCGTACTTTATGCGAAGGCAAAGCACCGGACTTTCCGCGACGCTTCGCGGAATGCCCGAAAATTGCGTAGGGAGATGGTTACACTCTTTCCACAGTCTGTACAGAAAAGCGATAACCGGTACCGCGCACGGTCTGGATGTAGCGTTCGTGGCCATCGACAGTGAGAGCTTTGCGCAGGCGGCGGATGTGCACATCCACGGTGCGCTCTTCCACGTACACGTTGCCACCCCACACGTGGTCCAGCAACTGGGTGCGGGTATAGGCGCGCTCCTGGTGGGAAAGGAAAAATGTCAGCAGGCGGAATTCGGTGGGGCCCATCTCCACCGGGCTGCCGTGGATGGTTACCCGGTGGCTGATCGGATCCAGTACCAGGCCGCCGGCAGTCAACGGTTCTTCCGGCGTACTCGGGCCCGTGCGGCGCAACACCGCCTTGAGGCGGGCCACCAGCTCGCGGGGAGAAAACGGCTTGGTGATGTAATCGTCAGCGCCGGTCTCCAGCCCCTTGATCTTGTGGTCCTCCTCCCCTTTCGCTGTCAGCATGATGATCGGCAGGGAGGACGTCAGTTCATCCCGTTTCAGGCGGCGGGCGAGTTCCACACCGGATACATCCGGCAGCATCCAGTCCAGCAGAATCAGATCCGGCTTCTCGTCGATTACCAGCGCGTGGGCTTCCTGGGCATTTTCCGCTTCCAGGCAGCGGTAGTCCGCCATCTCCAGCGCCACCCGCAACATATCCCGCACCGGTGCTTCGTCGTCGACTATTAGAATCGTCTTGCTGTGCATCTGCCTGCCATACCCCAATGGTTTGCTGTCACTCGTCTGACATTAATTTTTAAGCGGTCATTTAACGTCACTTTAATGACAAATATATGACAGTCGTACCGAGTAGCAGCGGCAGGCAGTGAAAAGCCAATGAAAAAGGGATTCAACGGGTCAGATAATGGAGAAATATACCGGCAAAGACCGCGGCGCCCGCCCAGTTATTGTTTAAAAACGCCTGGAAGCAGCGGTCACGCTCGCGCTCCCGGATGAGCCACTGCTGGTAGCCGAAAAGCCCCGCGGCAACGGCCAGGCCGCAATAAAACAGCGCGCCCAGTTCCGCGCGGCCGCCCAGCATCAGCAGCGCTACGATGACCATTGCCTGCAGACAGCCGGTCATCAGCCTGTCCATCTCTCCAAACAGGATTGCAGTGGATTTGACGCCGATGCGGAGATCGTCGTCGCGGTCCACCATGGCGTAGAAAGTGTCATAGGCCACCGTCCACAGCAGATTGGCGGTAAAAATCAGCCACGCCAGCGGTGGAATTTCCCCGCTTACCGCGGCAAACGCCATGGGAATGCCCATACTGAAGGCCGCGCCCAGTACCACCTGGGGCATATGGGTGTAGCGTTTGGCGAAAGGGTAGCAAAAGGCCAGCGCCAGCGCCGCCAGAGACAGGAGCACCGTCAACCGGTTGGTGGTCAGCACCAGCAGAAACGCCAGTAGCATCAGGCCGGTAAACAGCAGCAGCGCACCCCTGGTGGTGGCTGCGCCGGTCGCCAGTGGGCGCTGTCGGGTGCGTTTGACGTGGCCGTCGATATTGCGGTCGGCAAAGTCGTTGACTGCACAACCGGCAGCGCGGGTGAGGACTACACCGAGTGAGAAAACCGCAAACAAGTGCAACCCGGGCCAGCCGCCGGCAGCGATCCACAGCGCCCACCAAGTGGGCCACAGCAACAGCAGCGAGCCAATGGGACGGTCGAGGCGGGCGAGCTGCCAGTAGGGCAGTGCCGTCGGCCAGCGCTGCTGAATCTGTTGGCTGATCAATTGCATAGGATGCTTCCGGTGTTGGTTTCCGCTCAGGCCATGGGTGGTTTGTGGGGATTGAACCCGCTCAGGAAAGTCTCTGCAACCAGCAGGGGTTTATCCCCGAGCCAGAAGGCGGAGCGGCGGCCCCAGGCACTGGATTCGGAATCGTTGAGCTCGGGCAGCGCACAGCGCGGATTGCGTGCTAGGCGGTTGAGTACGATGGGGCCGCGGCGGATGTCCGGCTGGCTGAACAGGAGCTCCCCCAGGGGGCGGCTATCGAGGTTGCGCAGATAGCGGGATTTGCCGGCGAGTGTGCGTTCGGGAAGAACACTGCGGGCGTAAACCCAGGGGTTTTTGTCACTGCCGTAGAGGAGGACTTCGCGCACCAGCGCGCGGGTTCTGTCCCGGAGGTTCAGGGCGCGGCGCTCTTCGAGCAGGGGGTTTTGCCAGCCCTGGCTGAGGATCTGCACCCGGAATGGTCCGCCGCTGAGATGTTTGAGGGCGGCGGTGAGAGAGCCGGGATGTAGCAGCCAGGGAAGCAGTTGTTCCGGTGGCGTTTGTCCGTGCAGGCTTTCCAGGGGCTGAGGATACCAGTCGCCGATCGCCAGATAGGGGGACTCAATGGGGGAGTGGTACAACGCAGACTCCACGCAGGTTCAAAAGCGCCCATTGTACCCGAGCGGGGATGCGTGGGAATGACCGGCTTTGCCCCCCCACCGCCCTGCCGATATAGTGGCGGTTGGTGTGGGGCTTGAACCCGTTTGGTGGCGGTGCCGCTAGCGGGTGCATCACTCTTATCTAAACGATCTAACAAAAATGTTTTAACCACGGTACTAGTGGTGTCTAACACAGGGCGGACCATGGGGCTCACAAAACAAATCGTACTGGCCATGATCGCAGGTATTGCGGTCGGCTTGCTGTTCAATTTTTTCAATACCAGCCAGATCCTCGGTGCCGGGGTAACGGATTTCATCAACAACTACCTCACCAGTGGCCTGTTCGACATCATCGGGCGGATTTTCATTGCCTCCCTGAAGCTGATGGTGGTGCCGCTGGTACTGGTGTCTCTGGTGTGCGGTTCCTGCGCGCTGTCGGAAGGCAGTCGCATGGGGGTGCTGGCGGGCAAGACGGTGGTGTTGTATCTAGTGACCACCGCACTGGCCATTTCTCTGGCGTTATTGCTGGCGCTGGTGATCCAGCCTGGCAGCGGCCTGGAAGGCATTGTCGGGGGTGGCACCTTTGAGGCGAAACCGTCGCCGCCTTTGTCCGATGTGCTGGTGAATATTTTCCCCACCAACCCGGTGGAGGCCATGGCCAAGGGAAATATGTTGCAGATCATCGTTTTTGCCCTGCTGATGGGCTATGCCATTTCCCGCAGCGGTAAGCCGGGCCAGCGGATTGCCGGTTTTTTCAATGATCTGAACGATGTCATCATGCGCATGGTCAGCGTATTGATGGTGTTCGCACCCTATGGCGTGTTTGCGCTGCTGGCCAACAAGATTGCACAGCTGGGGCTGGATGCGATTTTGCAGTTGCTGAAGTATTTCATGGTGGTGTTACTGGCGCTGGCGTTGCACGGGTTGGGGGTCTACTCGCTGCTGTTCAAGCTGCTGACCGGTCTGAATCCGTTGCAGCTTCTGAAGAAGATGCGCCCGGCGATGGTATTTGCGTTCAGTACCGCATCCTCGGCGGCGACCATGCCGGTGACCTTGCAGACGGTGGAGAAGCGCCTGGGTGTGGATAACAAGGTGGCGTCTTTCACCATCCCCCTGGGAGCCACCATCAATATGGATGGCACCGCGATCATGCAGGGTGTGGCGACGGTGTTCATCTCCCAGCTGTACGGTATCGAAATTGGTCTGATGGGGTATCTCACGGTGATCCTGACCGCGACTCTGGCCTCCATCGGTACCGCCGGTGTTCCCGGTGTTGGTCTGATCATGCTGGCAATGGTGCTGCAGCAGGTGGGTCTACCGCTGGAAGGCATTGCGATCGTGATGGGTGTGGATCGCCTGCTGGACATGGTGCGCACGGCGGTGAATATTACTGGTGATGCGGTAGTGACCACCATTGTTGCCAAGAGCGAGGGAGCATTGAATCTGGGCACCTTCGACGACGACAACTATCACAGTGTGGTGAATAGCGGCGAGGAGCGCACAGCGACTTCCTGAGGCCGGCTGCCGGCATGGGCGGACGCAAAAAAGGGCGAACCTCGGTTCGCCCTTTTTCATTTTCAGCGGGGGCCTTTTACTACCGTGCGGCGATTTCCCGCAGCTTGTCTGCTTCCAGGTCGTCTTCCAGCGACTCCATCAGCTCTTCCGCCAGTTTGCTCAGGGCATCTTTGATCGCTTCTTCGGTGTTGTCGTCGTTGGTGCGGCCGTCGCGGTAATTGCGCACGCGGTATTTGCTGGTGATACCGAGGTCGCGGAGGGCGATGTGTTTTTCCTGCAGGGTGGTGCCGTCGTTGTGTTTCAACAGGTAGTGGAATTCGCCACTCAGGGCCACATTGCCCTGCTCCAGATCGTAGTCGCCTTTGGGCTTCATCGCGCTCAGGTGCTTGATCACCTTGAGTTTCAGATCATTCTGCAGGGTAAGCACGCCCTCCTGCTTTACCAGCGGAATCCGTTCATCTTCCAGATGATCGTGCAGCAGCCGAGTTAATTCGCCCTGTAGATGTTGGGTGTAGGTGCGTACAGCTTCCTGCTTGAGGTCTGCCAGTCCGCCGCCGTTGGCCGCCTGCGCCAGCATTAACTGTAGATCGTCGCCGGAGACCGGCATGGGCACATCGATCCGGAGGGTTGCGGGGGCAATATTCAGGCTCGGGACCTGGTCATTACCACCCCAGAAACTGCTCTGGGCCTGTGTTGCGGACGTGATGGTGAGCAGACCGGCGAATGCCAGTCCGCGAATTGCTAAAGCTCTCATTCTCGCTCCCGGTATTATTTTTTATGCGCACGGGGATTATTTTTTGATACGGCGAATTTTTTCGCTCTGTATTTATGAAAAAACAGTTACAGGCTGCCATTTATTACCGGGGAGAGCAAAATTTTTCCGTGACTTGTGCGTCAGTATCGGTCGGCTATGTGTGTGTCGTCACGGTTCGGGATCGGAAGTTGGTATAGGTGGGAATGGCGTGACCGGGGATGGCGGGCCGGAAGATAGGGCAGCGGGTGGGCCCGGGGGCCCACCGCAGAATTCATTGGCTAGTGGCAAGTTTCTGTAGGTTACTCGCCTTAAGGTCGCCATCAATGCGGTCGAGAATTCGTTTTACCAGGGTGTCACACAGTACCGTGAGTTGCGCCTCGGTATCGTCTTCTATAGTACCGTCGCCCAGCGGGGTCCTGATCTCGTAGTTGCCCTTGAGGCGCAGGTCGGCGATATCCAGGTGTTTATCGATCAGCAGCGCACCATCGGGGGCCTGCAGACGCAGGTGGAAGTCCCCGCTGGCACTGAGGTTACCCTGCTCAATTTCATAGTCACCGCGGTTGTCGAGGCCGCTCAACTGCTTGATCACCGCAATGTCCACCGCGTGGTGCAGGGTCAGCGCGCCGCTATCGGTGCCCACGGGTACTTCCTCTTCAGTGAGTAGCGTCCGCAGGCCGTTGTCGAGCTTGCTGCGCAACTGCGCACTAAATGCACGACTGGAAGCTTCTTTGGCGGCCGATAGCCCGCCGCCGGCCGCCTGTGCGAGCAGGGCGTTGATGTCGTTGCCCTGCATGGGGGTGGGAATATCTGCGAGGATCTCCGCCTTGGCCAGAGTGATTGTAGGTACGGGCTTGTCGCTGCTGCTGAACAGACTTTGTGCCGAGACCGGGGAGGCAGACAGAACTGTCGACAACAGGAGACTGAAAAGAGTTGTGGGCGCGCTGGAGATGTTCACTGGGAATCTTCCTGATTCTGATTCGGTAATCGTGAATGTGGTGGCCTGCCCGGCAACTTGGGCCAGCCGGTAATCGGGTTTTTGTAATCACCCTGTTAGTGGACATGAGTTAGCCCTTTTGGGGGAGGCTGCCATTGCTCGAAGTTGAGCGCAAAAATATTAATGACTATTGTTGACCAATTGGTCTAAACAATAATTGTGTCTCATTACCGATGTGGACAAGTTTGCAAAATCGATACCGGTTCTGCGGTGTTACCGATAGTGGAAGGGCGCGCTGGCGGCGTATTTATCCTGCAGGTTGGGGATGGGCTGGAGATGGGGCTGGAGCTCAGGAGCAGGAGGTTGTGTCAGGCTTCCGCAAAGCGCGGCTTGTTGTGTAGCCAGCGACGGATCAGGGCACTGCGGGCTGGGCTACTGAGCTCCGGTGCCGCGGCAATTTTCTGAATCTGTGGCAGCAGGTGGGCATCCCGCTGCAGGTCGGCGATGCGATGCTGGATTTCGCCGGTCTGGCGGGTGCCGAGGATTTCTCCCGGGCCGCGCAGGCGCAGGTCCTCTTCGGCAATCGCGAACCCGTCCGCATGAGTGCGCAGGGCCTGCAGGCGCGCGCGGCCATTGGCGGACAGCGGTGTGCTGTACATCAGCACGCAGTGACTGGCGATACTTCCCCTGCCGACCCGCCCTCTTAACTGATGGAGCTGGGCGAGCCCGAGGCGCTCGGGGTTTTCGATAATCATCAGGCTGGCATTGGGCACGTCCACTCCCACCTCGATCACTGTGGTTGCCACCAGCAGGTCCACCTCCCCGGCCTTGAACGCTTTCATCACCAGGTCCTTGGCATCGGGCTTCATGCGCCCGTGCACCAGCGCTACGCGCACACCGTCCAGGGTGTCTGCCAGCTCTTCCGCTGTAGATTCCGCGGCCTGGGCCTGCAGAGTCTCCGATTCTTCGATCAGGGTGCACACCCAGTAGGCCTGGCGCCCTTCGCGCACCGCATTCTGTACCCGCTCCATGACGTCATAGCGGCGCTCACTGGAGATGGCGACGGTGTTGATAGGCTGGCGTCCGGGAGGCAGCTCGTCGATCACCGAGCAGTCGAGATCGGCAAACGCGGACATCGCCAGGGTGCGCGGAATTGGGGTTGCGGTCATGATCAACTGATGGGGCTGGGTGCGCTGTTGGTCCCCTGGAGCGCCCTCGACGGCGCCTTTCTCACGCAGTTGCAGTCGCTGTGCCACGCCGAAGCGGTGCTGTTCGTCGATGATCACCAGTGCCAGGCGGTGGAATGCCACCCCTTCCTGGAACAGAGCGTGGGTACCCACGACCAGCTGCGCATCGCCATTTGCAATCGCCGCCAGTTGTGCGCGTCTTTCCGAAACCTTCATGCTGCCGGTGAGCCAGGCCACGGTAATACCGAGGGGCTCCAGCCAGCCGCAGAAATTGATCCGGTGCTGCTCGGCGAGGACCTCTGTCGGTGCCATCACCGCGCACTGGTAACCGGCGCCGATGGCCTGCAGTGCCGCGCGAGCGGCGACCAGGGTTTTGCCGGCGCCGACGTCCCCCTGCAGCAGACGCATCATGGGGGCCGTACCGGCGAGGTCGTCGGCAATTTCCCGGCCCACACGCTGCTGGGCATTGGTGGGTGAAAACGGCAGGCGCGCGAGGAAATCCCGCTCCAGTGCGGCGTTGGCTTCCAGCGGGGGCGCGGACACTTTGGATGCACTGCGACGCAGCTCCAGCAGGCTCAGGTGGTGAGCGAGCAGCTCCTCCAGCGCCAGCCGCTGCTGTGCCGGATGTTGGCCTTCGGCAAGCTGTGCGAGGTCCGCGTCCGCCGGCGGCTGATGCAGGTACATCAGTGCGCCGGCCAATGGCATCCGCAGTGCTTTGGGTAACAGTGATGCCGGTACCAGTTCGGTGACATTGCCCTGGGCCAGCCAGTCCAGCCCCTGGCCGATCAATGCGCGCAGGCGCCCCTGTCCGAGGCCCTCGGTGAGGGGATAAACCGGAGTGAGTGTTTCTGCCGCTGGCGAGATTTCCTCGCCGATGATTTCGGTTTCCGGGTGATACAGTTCTACACCGGCACTGCCGCGGCGGGCTTCGCCATAGCAGCGCACCCGGGCGCCGGGGGCGAGGCGGTTTTTCTGGGCGGCGGTGAAGTGGAAGAAGCGCAGGGTAATACTGCCGGTAGTGTCCTGCAGGCGCACCGCGAGACTGCGACGGCGGCCGAAAACCACGTCGGCGGCGCGCACCTCGCCTTCCACCACGGCATCCATCCCCGGTCGCAGGCCCGCCAGCGGTACCACCCGGGTGCGGTCCTGGTAACGCAGCGGCAGGTGGAACAGTAAATCCTGCAGGGAGCTGATATTGAGCTTGGCCAGTGTTTCCGCCAGCTTGGCGCCGACACCTTTGAGGGCAGTGACGGGAGTTTCCGCGAGCGTCTTTTCTGGCTGGTCAGGCTGGTTTCGATCGGGGTTCACGAACTCTTGAGCTGGCACTGGTTAATGGCGTCGCGCAGCATATCGATGGCGCGATGGCGTGGGAAACTGGCGCGCCAGGCCAGCGCTACGGTGCGCTGTGGTGCCGGTGCGACGAACGGACGGGTTACCAGCACGCCAGAGGCATACTGGGAAGCGGCAGCCGCTGACAGGGGCAGTACGGTGATGCCGAGGCGCGAGGCCACCATGTGGCGCAGAGTTTCCAGGGAGCTGCCGTCGGCAGCGGTGCGGATATGCCCGCTGCCCGCCTCTTTTTCAATCGATTGCTGCAGTTGTGGGCAGGCCTCGAGCACCTGATCGCGGAAGCAGTGGCCCTCCCCTAGCAGCAGCACATTGTCTTCACACAATTGCTCCGGTGCCAGCGCATCATAACTGGCGAGCGGATGATCCGAGGGCATCAGCACCACGAAAGGTTCGTCGTAAAGGGGCTGGGTGACCACATCAGGCTCGGTAAATGGCAGCGCGAGAATCACTGCGTCCAGCTCGCCCTTGCGCAATCGTGCGCGCAGGGTCGAGGTGTAGCCCTCTTCTACATACAGCGGCATCTGAGGCGCCAATTGCTGCAATTGAGGGATAAAGTGGGGGAAAAGGTAGGGGCCAATGGTAAAGATGGCGCCTACGGAAAGCGGGCTGCTCAACTGGTCCTTACCGGCGCTGGCGATATCCTTGATGGCGGCGGACTGCTCCAGCACCAGTTGCGCCTGGGCTACGATCCGCTCCCCGAGCGGCGTCGCCTGCACACGGGTCTTGGAGCGTTCAAACAATGCCACGCCCAGTTCTTTTTCCAGTTTTTTGACGGCGATGGACAGGGTGGGCTGGCTTACAAAGCAGCGTTCTGCGGCGCGGCCAAAATGCTGCTCCTGGGCCAGGGTAACGATGTAGCGCAATTCGTTGAGTGTCATAGCGATCGCAATCAGATAAAACTTGGCGATAGAGTTTATTCATAAATGCCCCCTGGGGACCAGCAAATCTCGAATAGGGGTGGATAAATGTCTCAACCTAGAAAAAAATGCTATTAGCAAAGTTTATTAATAGTAATTTTTGCTATTAAACTGCCGCTCGACCGGTGCCATGGCGCTTTTCTTGCTATATGTGTAAGGGCAAGTGTTCAACGTACACACAAGCGGAGAATCGCTATGGGAATCTTGTCTTGGATTATTCTTGGCCTGATTGCAGGCGCGCTGGCCAAATGGATCTTGCCGGGCCCGGATCCCGGTGGCTGGATTGTCACAATGGTCATCGGTATCGTGGGTGCCTTTATCGGCGGCTGGCTCGGCTCGATGGTTGGCATTGGCGGCCCGGTAACGGGGTTTTCCCTGGGCGACATCATCACTGCGGTGATCGGCGCCATCGTGCTACTGCTCATTTTCCGGATGGTGAAGTCGCGAAGTTAGCATTTCGTGGCTGATGAGTGCGGGGGCCCACAGTATACTGCGGGTCCCGGTCACAGATTGTGAGCGGCAAACAGGTTATAAATGGGGTTTGTGACTGAGAATTCGCAGTA
Source organism: Microbulbifer bruguierae (assembly GCF_029869925.1). Classification (NCBI taxonomy): domain Bacteria; kingdom Pseudomonadati; phylum Pseudomonadota; class Gammaproteobacteria; order Cellvibrionales; family Microbulbiferaceae; genus Microbulbifer; species Microbulbifer bruguierae. The sequence continues at coordinate 2,842,893 of NZ_CP118605.1, forward strand.
ACCCATAAAAATTCTCTTATCTTCATTGTTTTCGGGAAGCGTCGATTCGGTGTCCTGTCCCGTGGCGCGCAATACATCAGGGGCCGATCTTCGGCATCCGGGGGTTTATTCAAGCGGTTATGACAAAGGAAAAAGTCTGGATCTTCGGTTGCGGTGATCTGGGGACCCGTCTGGCATTGAAGCTGGATCGCAACGCGTACGATGTATTTGGCGTGCGGCGCAATCCGTTGCAGGCACTGGCGCGCAAGCGGCGCGCCGACGTGGTCAACTGGCGCCGCGGCGACGCGACCAAACCGCAGGATATTCACCGCCATCTGAGCGGCGGTGCCGATATCGTCATTGCCACCTTCACTCCTGGCGCCAGCACCCCGCAGGCTTACCAGCGCGCCTACGTGGAAACCGCCAACGCCCTGCGTCAGTCGCTGGCAGATTTGCCCAGGCCCCCGCGCCTGTTCCTGTGGATATCCTCCACCCGGGTGTACGGACAGAGCGGTGACCAGTGGTTGGATGAGCGCTCGCAACCCCTGCCTGGCAGCTATCAGGGTGAGGCCCTGCTGGCCGCGGAAAAGATTGTTCAGTCCTCAGTGACGGAAACCTGCGTGGTGCGTTTTGCAGGAATCTATGGCCCCGGCCGCGACCGCCTGCTGTCCCAGGTGCGTGCCGGCCGCTGTGCGCCGCCGTTGCCGCCGCAGTTCAGCAACCGTATCCATGTGGACGATGCAGTAGGCTTTCTCGCCCATCTGATCGAGGGGCAAAAGAAAGGCATGGAGATTGAGCGTTTGTATATCGGCGCCGACTGCACGCCGGTGCCGATGTACGAGTTGCAGAGCTGGCTGGCAAAATCTATGGGTTACACCAGCGCGCATCTGCGAGAGGAAGTGGCCACCAGCGAGCGCCGCTCGAAAAAATTGAGCAACAAACGCATGCTGGCTAGTGGCTATCGGATGCTGTACCCGGATTACCGCGCGGGTTACACCACCCTGCTGGAAAACGATTGATTCCCTTCTCTTCGCGCCGCCCATAGGTCGGGCGGCGCCGCCTGTGCGAATTTCTGTGTTAAATCACCATCACCGCTTCGGCTTCAAACTGCGCGCCTTTGGGCAGCTCGCTGACACCTACGGCCGCACGCGCCGGGAAGGGCTTGGTGAAAATTTCTTCCATGACCTCATTGACGGTGGCGAAGTTGCTGAGGTCGGTCAGATAAAGATTCAGCTTTACGATAGTGTCCAGTGAACCGTTGGCGGCTTCACAAACGGCGCGCAGGTTTTTGAATACCTGAACCGCCTGCTCCCTGAAATCGTCGGATATCAGCTCCATGGTTTCTGGAACCAGGGGAATCTGACCGGACAGGTAGACGGTGTTGTCCACTTTGACGGCTTGCGAATAGCTGCCGATTGCGGCCGGTGCCTTATCGGTTTTTATCACGGCGCGATTGGGCATGGATTACTTCTCCCGGCCTGACAAGGCCTGCTTGCTGAAAAAGAAAGCGGGAGAATATAGCGCGGTTTATGGGGTTTGGGGAGCAATGACGGGGCGATACGGACGATATGCGAACCCATCCACATTCCTGAATTAATCGCGCAATGCGTCGTTCATTTTCACAATTTTTCTGCAAAAACATCCGCCAGTTCGCCCCAACCACAGAGGCCCACCCCCGGTGCCCGCGCGACAAACGATCGCCGGCAGGTTGTTTGGCGGGTGGGCACCGGGGGCGGGCCGGATCATCCGACTACCACTGAGCACAGGTAGTGAGCAGAGGCAATGGGTAGAGGCAATGGGTAGAGGTAATGGGTAGAGGTAATGGGTAGAGGTGCTGGGCAGTACGCTGGGAGGTGGCAAAGTTATCGGTAACTTTGCCTTCGCGCCGGACAACTGCGAACTTATAGAATCCGTTCAGAAACTTGATAAGTTACGGGCGGGCAATCTTGAGCACAGCGGGCAGGTTGCGCAGGCGTTTCATCACCCGTGCCAGGTGAACCCGGTTGGCCACTTCCAGGGTCAGCGCGATCACGCTGTGCTGCGCGTCCTTTTCGTCCACGTGGATCTGCTCAATGCTCGCGCCCTCCTCCGTGATACGCGTGGCAAGACGGGCGATGATGCCCCGTTCGGATTCGACTTCTACCCGCACATCGCCGAGAAACTCCCCCTTCACATCCGGGGACCAGTTCACCGCCATAATGTTTTCCGGGTGCTCCCGCAGCTCCGCCGCATTGCGGCAGGTATCCCGGTGTACCACCACCCCTTTACCGGAACTGATATGGCCGATAATCGTATCGCCGGGGATCGGGCGGCAGCAGCGCGCAAAGCTGATCATCATGCCCTCCTGGGCATCGATGGTCAGCGGTGAAGAGATATTGCTCGCCTCGGTCTCTACCGTGCCCGGTGGCACCAGCAGTTTGGCGGCGGAATAGGCCGCGCGGTTGCCGAGGCCAATTTCTTCCAGCAGGTTGTCGAAGCTCTCGCAGCGCGCCTCTTTGACCCCGCGCTGGATCTGCTCCTCACCCAGCTCGGAAAGCTTCAGGTGGAATTTGGCCAGGGCCTTTTCCAGCAGCCGCTGCCCCAGGGCGATGGAATCGTGGTGGCGCTGGTGCTTGAGATAGTGGCGGATAGCGCTGCGTGCTTTCGCGGTCACCACGAAGTTGAGCCAGTTGGGATTCGGCTGCACGTTCTTGCTGGTGAGGATCTCTACTTTCTGCCCACTTTCCAGTGGCTGTGACAGTGGCGCCAAGCGCTGGTTGATCCGCACTGCGACACAGGAATTGCCGATATCGGTGTGGACCGAGTAGGCAAAGTCCACTGCGGTGGCCCCGGCGGGCAGGTCGATGATCTTGCCTTTGGGGGTGAACACGTACACCTCGTCCGGGAACAGATCGATCTTCACGTTCTCGATAAATTCCAGCGAGTCGCCAGCGCGCTGCTGCATTTCCAGCAGCCCCTGTACCCAGCGGCGCGCGCGCACCTGGCTGGTACCGCCGGTATTGAGTACTTCATCGCCGGAGGATTTGTACAGCCAGTGAGCGGCGATACCGCTATTCGCCATCTCGTCCATTTCCTTGGTGCGGATCTGTACCTCGATCGGCACCCCGTGCATGCCCAGCAGAACCGTGTGCAGGGACTGGTAGCCATTGGATTTGGGGATGGCGATGTAGTCCTTGAACTCGGTAATGACCGGCTTGTACAGGTTGTGGATAACCCCGAGGGAGCGATAGCAGGTGTCGACACTGTCGACGATGATGCGGAAGGCATAGACGTCCATGATTTCCTTGAACGACTTCTTCTTCGAGCGCATCTTCTGGTAAATGCTGTACAGGTGTTTTTCGCGGCCGATGACCAGCGCATCGATATTTTCCCGCTCCATTCGCAGCTCGATGGAGTTCTGGAGTTTTTCCAGTAACTCCTTGCGGTTGCCCCGTGCAGCGACCAGCGCAGCGCGCAGGCGGCTGGCGCGCAGCGGGTGAATAGCGAAAAAGGCGCGGTCTTCAAATTCGATCCGCACGTCGTTCATGCCGAGGCGGTTGGCGATAGGCGCGTAGATTTCCAGAGTCTCGCGGGCGATGCGCGCGCGCTTCTCCGGTTTGAGGGCGCCCAGGGTGCGCATGTTGTGCAGGCGGTCGGCCAGTTTGACCAGGATCACGCGGATATCCCGCGCCATCGCCAGGGCCATTTTCTGGAAGTTTTCCGCCTGCTTTTCCGCCGGGCTGTCGGTCTCGAACTGGGTCAGCTTGGAAACCCCGTCCACCAGATCCGCGACCTCCTCACCGAACTGTTCCGCCAGCGCCGCCTTGGGTACGCCGGTGTCCTCAATCACATCGTGCAGCATGGCCGCGGCCAGGCTCTGGGCGTCCATATGCATACCGGCCAGTACGGTGGCAACGGCGAGGGGGTGCGTGATGTAGGGCTCTCCGGATCGCCGGGTCTGGCCTTCGTGGGCCTGTTCCGCATAAAAATAGGCGCGGCGGACGAACTGAATCTGATCGGAGGGAAGGTAGGACGAGAGGCGATGGGCCAGACTGTCGATGGTGTGCAAAGCCGCGCTCGCCTCTTAGGTTTCCTGCAAATCCTGCATTAATACGGTCAAACTGGATTACAGATCCTGCTCGGACAGGAAAACCGGCGCCGGGGTGACGTGGCGCACCGGCTCTTCTTCCGGCTCGTCGAGAATACTTGCGTCCACGAAGCCTTCTTCGATTTCGCGCAGGGCGATCACGGTGGGCTTGTCGTTTTCTTCAGGAACCATCGGATCCCGGCCGCCGGTGGCGATCTGGCGGGCGCGCTTGCTGCCAACAATGACCAGCTCAAAGCGGTTGTCTACGTGATCGAGGCAATCTTCAACGGTAATACGGGCCATAAAGCTTCTGTTCCAGTGTGAGTTCGCCCGAATGGGCGAGAATTGGCGAATTCTGTTGTCCGTCGGGTCAGTGCCCGGACAGACTGGGGGTAGCTATTCTACCGGACCGCGCGGTGTACGCAAATCGAACAGTGCACATATGATGCTATGAATACGCCACTGAATTTTTTAAAGCGGGGTGCGTCGCCCTACTGCTTGCGCAACAGCGACTGCAGCAACGCTGCGTGCTCTACCTGCTGGCGCGCAAGGCGCTGGCGTTCGGCGACCAGAATGGCGCGCAGTTCGGTCAGTGCCGCAGTGAAGTCGTCGTTGATGATCAGGTAATCCGTTTCCACATAGTGGGACATTTCGTTGATCGCCTGCGCCATGCGTTTGTCGATCACACTCTGCGCGTCCTGGCCGCGCCCGGTCAGGCGTTCCTGTAGCGCCTGTTGCGAAGGCGGCAGGATAAAGATTCCCACGGTTTCCGGTATCTGTTTGCGCACCTGGGCGGCGCCCTGCCAGTCGATCTCTAAAATCACGTCGCGGCCACTGGCGAGGGTCTCTTCAACCCAGGCCTTGGAAGTGCCGTAGAAATTCTCGAAAACCTGAGCGTGTTCCAGAAACGCGGCCCGGCCGAGCATCTCCACGAACTCATCGCGGCTCACGAAATGATAGTTGATCCCGTCTGTCTCACCGGGCCGCATGGGCCGCGTGGTGTGGGACACAGATACGGTGACCTGGCTGTCGTTCTCGATTAACGCCTTGACGAGACTGGTTTTGCCGGCGCCGGAAGGCGCGGAGACCGTATAGAGAGTACCTTTAGACACGCTGGACCTTGCTGGATAACTGGAATTTGGAGTGGGCGGGGATTATAGCGAAAGCGGGCGGCGGCGTGCGAACGGAGTACAGGCAGTCCCCCGGCCGGGGTTGGGGGAAATAGGGTGTTGGGTATTTCGGGGTACCGGTCAGCAAAGTGGCCGACACCCCTTTCCCGGCCGGGAGCGCCAGGGGAACCTCAGCCGCCTTGCCTTTTGGGGAGGGTGTGCGGCTACCACGAGATTCCTGTTGCTAGTTGCGAACGGAATTGACTGTATCGTTCTTGCCAGAAAAAACCAATAAACACCAAACAGTCATACTAAGAATTGAGTAGCCGGTCACAGGTGCCCACAGCGCGGATGGCATCAGCGGCAGTGATACCACCAGGGACGACAGCCTGGCGAGCTCCCAGCTGCGGGAGCGGACTTCACCGTCAAGTATGCGACCGTTCACTACCAAGCCGACTACCAGCATTAACACCATCAGCGTCGCCGTACCCCAGGTAAGATGTTTGCCGTACCACAGCAGGGCCAGGGTGGCACCGGAGTAAATCAGGTGCTGGGCCAGGGCGTACCAGCGCAGGCCCGATGCGATCTCGGGGTCGAAACGGCGGAAATGAACCAGGTCGCAACTGGGGACCGGCATCGCCGCCTCTGCATCTGCGGGTCGGTAGCCGGTGGCGCGGAACCACAGGGTGAGCTTTTCCTTCCAGCTTTTGGTGTAAACCGCGTCCAGCCACATTCGCTTGAAGTGTTGCAGGTTGGCCGCCAGTGGATCGAACGTATTGAGCGGTTTGCGCACCCCGTAGATACAGGGCTCCTGCTCCAGTTCTTCCTGATAGGTACCAAACAACCGGTCCCACACGATCAGTACACCGCCGTAATTTCGATCTACATACACCTTGTTCTGAGCGTGGTGTACCCGGTGGTTGGAGGGGGTGACCAGTAGCCACTCCATCCAGCGCACCTTGGGGAATTTCTGGGTGTGGACCCAGAACTGGTAGATCAGGTCGATGGCGCCGGCAGTGATCAGCAGTTCCGGCGGCATGCCGATCAGCAGCAGCGGCAGGTAGAAGATCCAGCCCAGCGGCACCAGGTCACTGGACTGGCGCAGTGCGGTGGTGAGGTTGTAGTCCTCGCTCTGGTGGTGCACCAGATGCTCGGCCCAGAAGATGTTGATCTCGTGGCTGATGCGGTGCTTCCAGTAATAGCAGAAGTCGTAGGCGATCACCGCGAGCAGCAGATGCCACGGGTTGTCCATGGACCAGGCAATGCCGAGGTCCTGATACGTGGGCAGCATCCACTGGTAAAGGGGGATGTAAATGAGCATCAGGATGCCCACCCGCACCAGCCCCAGAATCCGGCTGAGAATCCCCGCGCTGAGACTGCCGATAGCGTCGTTTAACCGGTACAGCCCCCAGCCGCGCCAGCGGTCCAGTGCCAGTTCAATCAGTACAGCGAGCAGAAAAAAGGGAATGGCGGCGGTGACGAGCCCCACGGGAACCTCGCAAGTTGTCTATATCGTTATGGTTGTTTTGACCTCGCGGGTAATGTTGCCACAGGCGGCGACGTGAACAATGTCCTGGGAGACCGGATTTCGAAATCCGCGAGATTTTTTAACGACATGCAACCAGACCAGACGGAGCCATCATGATCAACGCTTATGCCGCCGACGCCGCCGGTGCCGAACTCAAGCCATTCCGTTACGATCCTGGGGAGCTCAAGCCCGGGCAGGTAGAAATTTCCGTAGAGTTCTGCGGCTTGTGCCACAGCGACCTGAGTGTGGTGAACAATGAATGGGGTATGAGTGCCTACCCGCTGGTGCCGGGACACGAGGTGGTCGGGCGCATTACCGACCTCGGCGACGGTGTGACCCATCTGCAAAAAGACCAGCGCGTGGGGCTCGGCTGGCACGCAGGTTTCTGCGGTCATTGCGGCGAGTGCGATAACGGCCACCACAATCTCTGTGCCCAGGCCCAGCCCACCATCATCGGCCATCACGGTGGTTTCGCCGATAAGGTGCGTGCCAGTGCCAGCAGTGTGGTACCCATTCCGGAAGGGCTCGATCCGAAAGTGGTCGGCCCCCTGTTCTGTGCCGGCATCACCGTGTACAACCCGCTGGTACAGTTCAGCATCAAACCCAATAGCCGCGCGGCAGTTATCGGTATCGGTGGTCTGGGGCATCTGGCGCTGCAGTTCCTCAACGCCTGGGGGTGCGATGTGACTGCGTTTACCTCCAGCGACAACAAGCGCGACGAGGCACTGGCGCTGGGTGCGCACCACACCCTCAACAGCCGCGATCCCGAAGCACTGAAAGCCGCCGCCAGCCGGTTCGACCTGATCATCTCCACCGTAAATGTGAAGCTCGACTGGAACGCCTATCTCGCTACCCTCAAGCCCCGCGGGCGACTGCACTTCGTCGGCGCTACCACCGCGCCGCTGGACCTCAATGTGTTCAATCTCCTGATGTCTCAGCGCCAGGTATCGGGATCGCCCGTCGGCAGCCCTGCAACCATCGCCGATATGCTCGAGTTCGCCGCCCGCCACCAGATTGCGCCGCTGGTCGAACACTTCCCCATGAGCCGTATCAATGATGCCTTTGCGCGGTTGGAAAGCGGGGAGGCCCGCTACAGGATCGTGCTGGAGGCGGGAAAATAGTGTTTGTCTTAACGGTATCCGGGCACAAAAAAGGCCGGCAATCTGCCGGCCAAAGGGTTGGGTTGGCGCAATCTGCACCAGGCAGAAATCAGGGGGTCGCGGCGGCCTCCAGGGTCACCCCGGAATAGGTTCGATACGCGCGGATGCTGATATACCAGGTCCCGGCCGCCGGGCTGGTGAAACTACAGCTCTCGGTGTTGCCGTTCAGGTAGGGACGGCAATCGTAACTGCCGGTCGTGGGTTGGGCGCCGTAGCGCACGTAGAGGTCTGCGTCGCCGCTGCCACCGTACATATCCACATTCAGGTTGGAAATCCCGGAATCTACGTCCAGGGTGAAGTGCTGCCATCTGCGGCGGCTGTCGGAGAGGTTGGTTTCGATCCAGCCGCTGGCCTCGCCGCCACTGCTACCACCACTACTGCTGCTTCCACCGCTGCTACTACTGCTACTGCTGCTGCCCCCGCTACTGCTTCCGCCACCGGCGTAGGCAACGGCCGCGGCCGCGTCGACTATGCCCGAGCCACACTGGCTGCAACTGGCCGGGAAGCTGCGAGCGGTACTGGTAAGAATGCTCTCCACATCGTCTGGTCCAAGGGTGGTGTCCATGGAATAAATCAGCGCAGCGGCACCGGCGACATGGGGCGTTGCCATACTGGTGCCCTGGTAGTAGGCATAGACATCGCTGCCGGGAGTGGTGCTGCCGTTATTGAGTGTGGACAGAACGCCATTGGCCGCCACCGAGGTGTCGCCGCCAGGCGCCGCTACATCCACCACGCTGCCGTAGTTGGAGTACCAGGCGCGGCCGCCGCTGCGGTCCACCGAGGCTACGGTAACCACCCCGGAACAGTTGGCCGGCGTGGCACTGGAGGCGTTGGTGCTGGAGTTGCCCGCCGCCACCACTACCGTGGCGCCCAGACCGCGCGCCGTGTTGATGGCGTTCTGGGTGGTGGTACCGCAGCTGCCGCCGCCCCCCAGGGACAGGTTCAAGACCTTGGCCGGGTTGGGGTTGCTGGGTACCCCGGAGACCGACCCGCCCGCACTCCAGACAATGCCGTCGGCGATATCCGACGTGTAGCCACCACAGCGGCCCAGCACACGCACCGGAACCACCTTGGCTTTGTAGGCGACACCCGCTACCCCGCTGCCGTTGTCGGTTACCGCGGCAATGGTGCCCGCCACGTGGGTGCCGTGCCAGCTCGAGCTGGTAGCCTGCCAGCCGGAGTAACAGTCGTTGTTGAGCGTCCAGTCTCCGGGATCGGAGGGATCCGAGTCGCGGCCATTACCATCACGGGAAACAAAGGTGTCGGAAATCATGTCGTAACCCGGAAGGATATTGGCAGCGAGGTCCGCGTGGGGCAGGTAGCCGGTGTCGATCACCGCAACCACAATACCCTCACCCTGGGTGGTATCCCAGGCAGTGGGCAGATTCAGCCCCCCGGTGGACTCGTAGTAGTGCCATTGAGAGCTGTAATAGGTGTCATCCGGGGTGGCGAGCGCATGCATCATCAGATCGGGCTCCGCGTATTCCACCTCCGGATCCTGCTGCAAACGGCTGATGATGGCGTCCAGTTCGGTCTTGTCCGTGCGCTTCTTCAGCTTCAGCAGTTGCGCACCGGTCCCCAGGCGGCGCACGTGATCGAGGCCGTGGCCAGCGACATGGGCTGAGCGCTCCAGAGCGGTCTGTGACATGCTGCTTGCATTGGCGCCGGCCAGGGTATTTTTGTATTTGATAATGATGCGGTCGGTGACGACTTCTGCTTGCGCGACGGTCGTTGCCGAAAGCCCGGGTTCCACTGCCAGCGCGGAAAATGCAGTTCCGAGCAGCAGTGCCGATGCGCCGAAAAAGGCGCCGGCCCATTTGGTTGTCAGATGGATTGGTTTCATTGTTACTGATATCTCCTGAATATTGTGTTTGACAGGATCACCAGACCCGAAAGGGAAAGACGGCAGTGTCCCACCTGATGAGGGGCTTCCCTCCCCTTTAATCACTGAGGGGAAAGCCTGGCCTCGCCGGTTATCGATCTGCCGGGCGGACATCGCCGTTGCACAGGAAAACGGTTTGTTCCAAGAAATTTTCCTAATACCCGTCTATAACGGAGATAGTTGTCCGAACCTCATGGTCAGGGTCGGACAAAAATATGATTTACGCGACAAAATTAGGATGAATTTGGTAGTTTCACCGATAAATAAAAAATCTGTATAGCGGTGCATAAAATCCAAGAGAGTTAGCCGCCGCAGCTCCAAAGCTTTTTTCATTCTCCGGCCGCCTCGGGCGCAAACGCTTTCTGGTCTAATCCATAGTCGCTTCGGCGTTGCCTACGGCTTTTCGCTCTACATTCGTCGCTTGCATGACTTGGGTAATTCCAGCTTGGCGCTGGTTTCGCTATGCAGGGGGAAATAGCCCGGTCAGGTAGGTTTCCGGTTACTTCGATTGGCGAATCCGCTGGAGGTTGTCCAATTTTTCCTGCATTGCAATAATCCGGGACCCGGTCTCGCCGGCGCGAAGAGAGCGCGCCTGCGAGTACGCAGGCCGGGTCACAAAAACAATACAAGGAAACTGTTATGTCCACCGTCGCCAATCCCTATGCGTCTCCGCAAACGTCTGATCTGGATACAGGCCTCGATCACCAGCAAGTGAGCCCCAAATTTTTTGCATTCGATGGCCGGCTTGGTCGTATGCGGTTTGTTACTTACGGATTTTTGGGCGCCTTTCTGTTGATGGCCATTGGCGGTATTGCCGCCGCAATTCTGGTGCCGATCAACTTGACGTTGGGACTGATCGTCAACGGGATCACCGTGGTGTTCAGTGTGGTCTTCGGGCTTTCGGTGTATATCCGCCGCCTGCATGATCTCGGGCGATCCGGGTGGTGGTCGCTGCTGATGTTTGTGCCATTGCTGAACTTTATATTGATCATATATCTGCTGTTCTTTCCGGGCACCGATGGCATCAACAGCTTTGGCCCGCGGGTAACCCGCAATTCAACCGGCGTAATCGTGGCTTTTGTTCTGAGTATCGTGCTGGGCATCGCCTATATCGGCACAATCTTCGCGGTAGCCATCCCCGCGTACCAGGAATATGTGGAACGGGCGCAACAGGCGGGCTAAGTGTATCTCTGCGCCAGCGGCTGATGTCGGCTGGCAACGATAAAACCGAGCACCCCGAACACCGGGCCAGGCAGTAGCAGCCACACGGCTTCTGGCCCGGTCAGCTGAAACAGTGCGCTGACGCCGGTGATGGATACCACGGTAATGGCGAAACCGATCGAGTTCTGAATCGCCAGAGCCGCGCCCACCAGCTCCCGCGGGCAAGCGGTGGCAGACAGGGCGGAAAACTGCGGTGAGTCGGCAATCACCGCAGCGCCCCAGATGAGCAGCAGGATCACCAGTGTGGCTGCCGGCAAATGGTCCCAGAACACTGCAAACAACAGCGCGCAACTGCCGGATGCGGTCAGTGCCCCCAGCGCCACCCGGCTGCTGCCAATGTGCCGTGACAGCGCCCCGCCCAGCAGGCAGCCCACAGCTCCCGCCGCGATAATCGCAAACGACAGGCCCGAAATACCCAGCACAGGGTACTGCTCAACCAGCAGCGTGCTCGATACCAATAGCGGCACAATCGCCCAAAACGCATACAGCTCCCACATGTGCCCGAAGTAGCCCCAGGCGGCGGCGCGAAAGGCGGGGATGCGGAAGGCTTGCAAAACTGCCGGCTGGGTGAAACCGCTGCGCACAGGTAAAGCCTTGGATTTTGTGGGCTGAGGGAGGTGCGGGCCGTCGCCAAGCCGGTGGATCAGCAGCGCCGCCAGTACCGCCAGCAACGAGGACGCGGTGATGATCAGTTGCCACGGCAGTCCCGTACCCAGCTCCCGCAACCCGTGAGGCAGTGCCGTGCCGAGGGTCAGCATGGCCACCAGTTGCGCGAGCGCGGACCCGGCCCGCTCCGGCGCCCAGCTGACGACAAGTTTCATTCCCAGTGGATAAATACCCGCGAGACAGACGCCCACCAGAAAGCGAAACACCAGTGCGCTGCCCATTCCGTGGGAAAGCCATGCAAAACACCCGTTGAACAGTGCCCCTGCCAGCGCGCTGACCACAAACAGCCTGCTGGCGCGATAGCGGTCGGCGATACCGCCGAGGGCCAGCACCAGGGTGCCGAGAATAAAGCCCCCCTGTACCGCACTCGTCAGCCAGCCCACATCGGTGGTATCCACCTGCCAGCTGCGGGCGAGATCATCCGCCGCGCTGTTGGCGCTGAACCAGAGAGAGGTGCCAAATAGTTGCGCCGCGGCGATGGTGGTGACGGGTCTGAAATTATGCATGGAAACGTTTGCGGCGGTCTTTACCGTGTCTTTTTGTCAAAGCCCTGTGCGGACAGTTACACCAGGCGGTTACCTGTCGCTTTGCGCGTTGTTCTTGGCTTCGATCCAGCGGCTCATAAACTCTTCGGCGCGGTGCTCGGTACGCCGAAGAATGCGGCCCCAGATCTGGCGGTTGCGGTGGGCTTCCAGATTCGTCGCGATGGTTTCGAGTCGCTCGATAAATGCTGCCGCGTGGTGCGGGTAGGAAAACCCGCTTTCCAGTGCGCGTATACCGGCGTCCCTCGCGGCGAGCCACGCGGACGGGTTCTGATAAAGCTGCGCAGTGGTTGCGGCAAACTGCTCGGGGCTATCGCTGAGCGCATAGCTCCAGGCATTTTCAGCTGCCATGGACTCGGCGCCGATGGGGGTGGTGACCGTGGGCGTGCCGGTGAGCCAGCCTTCCAGAATCTTGCCCTTCTGCCCGGCGCCAAAGCGCAGCGGTGCCAGGTTCACCCGGTAGCGGGCCAGGGTTGCCAGCGCATCCTCGGTACGCCCGTGCACCCGAAACCCGGTTGCCGGATCACTGAGGCGATGCATGGCGTGATCCGAGTAGGCGCCGTACACGTGGCACTCCACTCCGGGCAGCAGTGGATGCAGCCGCGGCCACACCTGCTGCGCAAACCAGACGGTGGCATCGCGGTTGGGCGCGTGTTTGTAACCCCCGATCATTACCAGGTGCTGCCGTTGCTCGAAACCGGGCAGTGTTTCCGGGTCCGGTAGCGCCCGCACCAGAAACGGCAGGTAGTGCAGCTGCCAGTCCGGCAGGCAGAAGTGCTGTTTCAGCAGCTCCACCTCGACTTCCGAAATCATGATGGTGAGATCGCAGCGGGCCATGGCCGCCACTTCCCGCTCCGCGGTGGCATTGAACAGGTTCACCGGCTCACCGCTTTTCAGCGCCTGGTGGCGCGCCTCGCGCAGGCTGTGAAAATCGCTGGTGTCGAGCAGTGTGATGGCGTCTGGACATTGCGCCCGCACCCGCCAGCCAAACTGTTCCTCCATCACGAAGCGATCGTAAATCACCAGGGTCGGATCCAGCGTGCGAACCCAGTCGTCAAAGCTGGATTCATTCACCTCGATCTGGTGCTCTGCATAACCGGTCTTTGCCTGAAACGGCGTGGGCTGCGCCGGGCTGGCAATCTCCACCGCATAACCAGCCTCGGATAACAGATCGAGAATATCCAGTGTACGTCGACCGGCGGCGGTGGAGGCGGGTTCGGGCCACTGCTTGGCGATCAGTAGTGCGTGCTTCCTGTTCGTATTGCGGGACATCCGAGAATTATTCGATGTTCTGCACCTGCTCACGCATCTGCTCTATCAACACCTTGAGTTCTACCGCCGCCTGGGTGGTATCTGTCACCACAGATTTTGACGACAGGGTGTTCGCTTCACGATTGAATTCCTGCATCAGGAAATCCAGCCGGCGGCCGATGGCGCCGCCGTTTTTCAATACGCGGCGGGTTTCAGTGATGTGGGCGTCGAGACGGTCGAGTTCTTCATCGACATCGGCTTTCTGTGCCAGCAGGGCAATTTCCTGCTCGATGCGATCCCGGTCGATTTCCGTCAGCAGTTCCTGCAGGCGGGTGCGCAGTTTTTCGCGCTGATTTTCCAGTATTTGTGGCAGCAGTGCGCGGACTTCGGTGACCTGTTCGCCGATACTTTTGATGCGTGCCTCGATAAAGCCGGCCAGCTCCGCACCTTCGCGCTCGCGATTTTCCAGTACCTGCTGCAGGGCCTGGTTGAAGCTTTCGAAAATGGCATTGGACTGCTCATTGGTATCGGTTGCCGGCTCGGCGATCACACCCGGCCACTTGAGAATTTCCAACGGGTTGAGGGAGAGGCTGTCGGCGGCTGGGACGACCAGGTTGGCGGCTTTAATCAGTTCTTCCACCAGCGGCTGGTTTACCTGCAGTCGGGACGCTTCACCGACATTGGGCTTCAGCGTCAGGGTCATTTCCACCTTGCCGCGGTTGAGGGTTTTGCGCAGGGTTTCCCGCAGTTTCGGCTCCAGTGCCCGCGCTGCTTCCGGCAGGCGGAAATGGGGTTCCAGATAGCGGTGGTTGACCGAGCGCATCTCCCATATGGCCGTACCGGTGGAGTAATTGACTTCGGCGCGCCCGAAGGCGGTCATGCTGCGCACTTTGTTGTTGGCCATTCTGCCCTGCTCCGATAAAGGCTGCTCAGTGGGAAAGAGCGGCAAAGCATAGCACAGGGTGATTGCAGGATTTGACGGCTATAATGCCGGGCTTTTAGGGATTCTTTTAAATTCGAGGTGTTATATGCAGCGACCCAGTGGCCGCAATCCTGAACAACTGCGCGATGTGCGCATTACGCGCCAGTACACGCGCCACGCGGAGGGCTCTGTACTGGTGGAGTTCGGAGACACCAAGGTGCTGTGTAATGCATCGGTCGCGGCGGAGGTCCCGCGCTTCCTGCGCGGTCAGGGCAGCGGCTGGATCACGGCCGAGTACGGGATGTTGCCGCGTTCCACCGGTACCCGTATGGGGCGCGAGGCGGCACGCGGCAAACAGGGTGGGCGCACGGTGGAAATCCAGCGTCTTATCGGCCGTTCCCTGCGTGCGGCGGTGGATCTGAAACTGCTGGGTGAACACCAGATCACCCTGGACTGCGATGTGATCCAGGCGGACGGCGGCACCCGTACCGCGTCCATTACCGGGGCCTGTGTGGCGTTGGTGGATGCTCTGCGTTTTATGCAGCGGGAAAAAATGATCACCACTGATCCGCTGATCAATATGGTGGCGGCGATTTCGGTCGGTATATACCAGGGCCACGCGGTGCTGGATCTGGATTATCCGGAAGACAGTCATGCGGATACCGACATGAACCTGGTGATGGCCGAAGATGGCGGCATGATCGAGGTACAGGGTACTGCTGAAGGGGCGCCCTTCACCGAGCAGCAATTTGCCGAGATGCTGGCACTGGGTAAAGCGGGCATCCGGGAACTGATCGAGTTACAGAAAAAGGCATTGGCCGAATAACGCCTGCCTGGATAACCCCGGCCTTGCCCGCGTTACCACTGGTTGCGCGGGCAATTGCGGTCCCGCGCTCCCCGCCGCTCAGAAAGGCACTGATTGCCACCCCGGATTCCCTTCACCGACGTTCTGCGTATTAGGCTTCTCTCCGTAACCAGACCGGGAACACGGAAGACAAAGCCATGTATAAAAAATTGATGGCGGTACTGTTAGCGATGCCAGTGATGGCGGCCGGAGCGGCGGCCAGTGCGCAGGAAGTGGACACAGAATCACCGCAGAAAGCAAAACCCCACCACCAGCACTATCGAGAACCGGCGACAGACAAGCCGTCCCCAAGCGGCGCCCTGGCACCGCGGCTGCAGAACCTCGGCAAGCACACCTTCCCGACCAGCTGTAAGAACGAGCGCGCCCAGCGCTTTATCGATCAGGGGCTGAATCTCGCCTATGCATTCAACCACGCGGAGTCGGGCAGGTCTTTCCGTGAAGCCGCGCGCCTGGCTCCGGACTGCGCCATGACGTACTGGGGGCAAGCCCTGGTACTCGGGCCGAATATCAACGCGCCGATGAATCCCGAGGTTGAGGCGCAGGCGAAAGAACTGGTGCAGAAAGCCATGTCCCTGCGCAACACCGCGGATACCCGCGAGCGGGTGCTGATCGAGGCATTGGCGCTGCGCTACTCTGGCGACGCGGCGGACCGCGCCGCCAATGACCACAAATACGCCGAGGCCATGGCCAATGTCAGCAAGGCGTATGTGGATGATCTGGATATTGCCACGCTGTACGCGGAGTCGATGATGGATCTAAGGCCGTGGAATTACTGGATGCGGGACGGCACCCCCTATGAGGGCACTGAAGAGATTGTTGCGCTTCTGGAGTCGGTGATGGCGCGCAACCCGAAACATCCAGGCGCGCTGCATCTGTATATCCATCTGATCGAACCTACGGATCAACCGGAGCGCGCAGAAAAAGCCGCAGACACCTTGCGAGGTCTGATGCCCGGAGCCGGGCATATCGTGCATATGCCGGCGCATATCTATCAGCGGGTGGGGCGTTACGCGGACTCTGCCAGGACCAATGTCAGCGCCATCGCAGCAGACGAGGATTACATCAGTCAGTGCCGCGCCCAGGGCCTCTATCCCATGGCGTACTACCCGCACAATATCCATTTCCTGTGGTTTGCCACTACCGCCCAGGGCCGCAGCGCCGCGGCGATCGACGCGGCGAACAAGGTGGCAGAGCAGATTCCCGACGATGCGCTCGCGGCCATGCCCATGCTGTCGGGTTTCCGCGTGGTGCCCTATTGGGCGCTGGCACGCTTTGGAAAGTGGGACGACATTCTGGCGTTGCCAGAGCCGACCAACGATCTGTTTCTCAAAGGCGCCTGGCACTACGTGCGCGGTCTCGCGCAACTGGGCAAAGGTAATCTGAAGGCTGCGGAAACTGAATTGTCGGCAGTGAAAAAAATCGCCGCGGATCCGAAGCTGGATTACACCCTGTTCTCGCCCAATACCGCCGCCGGTATTCTCGCCATTGCACCGGAAGTTCTGGCGGGGGAGCTGGCGGCGGCCAGGGGCGATTACGACACCGCGGTGACACACCTGGATCGCGCGGTGCGCCTCGAAGACGGGTTGGTCTATACCGAGCCCTCGGAATGGCACTATCCTCCGCGGCTCGCCCTTGGAGCAGTGCTGTTAAAAGCGGGCAAGGCGAGCGAGGCGGAAACGGTGTACTGGCAGAATCTGGATCGATATCCGGACAACGGCTGGGCCCTGTTTGGGTTGAGCGAAGCGCTAAAGGCGCAGCGCAAAAACGATCAGGCGGCGCTGATTGAAACCCGTTTTCGCAAGGCCTGGCGCGATGCGGATGTAAAACTGAGCGCATCAAGGATTCAGTAGTGGCGCTTCGAGTGCGCAACAACGAGAAAGGCCGCACCTGGGTGCGGCCTTCATGTGCTGTACGCGTGAGTCCCGTCAGACTTCCAGATCGTAATCCATGATCACCGGCAGGTGACTGGAAAAGGTCACATTCTTATTGATGGCCCCGTATTCGATCTTGTTTTTCAGGGTCTGCGATACGATCTGCATATCGGTCCGCCAGCCGTCGCCCTTGCCCACTTCGCCACTGGGCCACCAGGTAAACTCGTCGGCATCCTTCACCACGCGGCGGAACGCATCGATGTAACCGATATCGTTGAACAGCTGGTCGAGCCAGCGCTGTTCGTGGCGCATGAATCCGGGGGTGTCCTGGTGGTCCTGCCAGTTCTGCACGTCGGCGCGGCGATGGGCCATGCCCCAGTTGCCGCAGAAAATAAAGTCGCGGCGTTTGCGGCTGATTTTGGCTAGGTGCGCCTGCATATCGTCGAAGAATTGTACCTTCACCTCCAGAGAGGCTTCGTCGGTGGCGACCGGTGCCAGCAGCGAGCCGACGCTCAGGCGCTCGAAATCCGCCTGCAGGTAGCGGCCGTACATATCGACCCCATTGGCGAAGCCCATACCGTAAATCAGCGCCTTGGGTTGCGCGCGGGTATAGATGGCGACACCGTTATCGTGGGGAGAGCCGGAATCAAAGAAGTAGCTGTAATAGCCGTCCGGATGGAAAATGGGGTGATCCAGTTCCGGTTCCAGTGAGCGTAGATCCTGCAGACAGATGATGTCTGCGTCCTGATCTGCCAGCCAGTCGTATAGCCCGCGCTGTGCAGCCTGGTGCACTCCGTCTACGGACAAACTCACTATTCGCATTATTAGCCCCTTACCAGCGGACTGTGTAAAATTGCAGTCTTTATTCGTCTGAACATTCTATGATTGCCGTACCCCATTCCAAGGGGCTCATCCTTCACCTTAGCCAATAGTTATCGAATTGCCATGCAGCAGTACCAGCGCGACTTTATTCAACTGGCCCTGGAGCACGATGTGCTCTGTTTCGGAGATTTTACGCTGAAATCCGGGCGCCAGAGCCCCTACTTCTTTAATGCCGGCCGTTTCCACAGTGGTGCGGCGCTCGCCGCTCTGGGCAATGCCTACGCGGAGGCGATTATTGCCTCTGGAGTGGAGTTTGATGTCATCTTCGGACCGGCCTACAAGGGCATCCCGCTGGGTGCGGTGACCGCGGTGGCGCTGGCGCAGAAAGGGGTTGATAAACCCTTCTGTTATAACCGGAAAGAGGCCAAGGACCACGGCGAGGGCGGAACCTTAGTGGGTGCGCCGCTTAAAGGCAAGGTTTTGATCATCGACGATGTGATTACGGCCGGAACTGCGGTGCGCGAGGTGATGCAGATCATCAAGGCGCAGGGTGCGGAACCTGCCGGTGTAGTGATTGGTCTCAACCGTCAGGAGAAGGCGGGAGACGACACCGATTTGTCTGCGATTCAGCAGGTAGAACGGGAATACAGTATTCCTGTGGTCGGTATTGTGGAACTGGACGATATTATCTCCTATCTTAAAGCGGAGGCCGCCAGTGAAACTTTACTGCAGCAAATTATCGACTACCGCACGCGCTACGGCGTGAGTGCTCAGGGCTAGCAGCTCCGGGTATTAATCAAGTGGTTGCCAGGGTGTCAGTGCGGTAGTGTGAGCGTTGAGCTACGAAGGCTGAGGTACTAAGGATTGGTATCAGCGGTCAGAAACTGAATGAATGACATAAAATAATGACGAGGCACGCGTGAAAACCGCAATTGCGCTGGCGCTGGCTGGCGCTCTTCTGACAGTGGATGTTGTCGCTGCAGATCGAGATTGGGACGGCAAAAAGCTGTACCGCTACACCAATGAACACGGCGTACAGGTGCTGGATGACCGTGTGCCCCCCCGCTATGTGGCTGGCGGATACGAAATCCTGACACCAACAGGGCGCGTGCTGAAAGTTGTGGAGCCTGCGCTGACCGGCCGCCAGCTGGCAGAAAAGCAGCGTCGCGAAGCCCGCGCCGCGGCGGACCTGCAACTCCTTAAGCGCTACAACAGCGTTGCCGACATCGAATCTGCGCGCAACCGCAAGCTGGCCATGGTGCAGCAGGACATGGCCATCCTGCGCTCCAATATCGCCTCCCTTGAGCGTCAGATCGAAAACGAAGAAGCCGTCGCTGCCCGCACCCAGCGCAATGGTGAAACCATTTCCCAGGAACTGCTGGCGCGGATCGACAATCTGCGTGAGGAAGCGAAAGTGGTGAGTGAGCGACTGTTACTGCGCGAGAAAGAAGCGGTGACGATCAATCAGGAATTTGATCAGGCCAGCAGCCGTTATCAGGAATTGGCCGGCAATTAAGCCGGCTTTCGATTTCGCTCGGGCTGCTTTCCCTGCCCGGGGCTGTCTTTCCCCCGCTCAGGGGTACCTTTCCCGCTCAGGGCTGTTTTAGCCTAGCCGTTCTGCGCCGCCAGTGCGCTTTCCCGAAAGAAACCCGCCACCAGAACCGGCCATTGCTCGGCCCAGTGTTCGGTCGGTCGGCGCTTGAAGCCGCTGCGGACGTACTGGACGATCCGGCCCTCGGCGCTGGCCAGCAGCAGGTTGGCGGCCGCGGTCAGGGGAATGGCGGGGCGCAGCTGCTCGCGCAGTTCGGCTTCGCGCAGGATCTGCTTGAGCTGGGTTTCCAGGCGGTCGAACAGTTGCAGGATACGGCCGTGCAGGCGTTCAGTTTCCCCGGTGAGTGCATCGCCGGTGAGCAGGCGGGTGATGCCCGGGTTGCGCTCGCAGAACGCCAGCAGCAAGTGCAGGATTTTCTGGCAGCGAGCCAGAGCGCTGGGCTCGTCCTGCAGGATGATCTTGATGCGGCTGAAGATAGTCTCTTCGATGAACTCGATCAGACCTTCAAACATTTTGGATTTGCTGGGGAAGTGGCGGTAGAGCGCCGCCTCGGAAAAACCGACTTCTTTGGCCAGCGCGGCGGTAGTGATGCGGGCGCCGGGGCTGGCCTCCAGCATGTGGGCCAGGGCCTGAAGTATCTGCTGGCGCCGATTGATTTTTTCGCTGCTCATTGACTGCCTATACCCGGAAAATTCAGCCGGGAACTGATTTTGTTTTGATGCCGGTGTTGTTGTCTTTGTAAGCCTTACAGCATTTGAACCAGTGTCAGGGTGTCAGAAGCCCGTGTTCTGTCGCTGAAAAGCACCATTGCCGGCGGCAGAATCCTAACGATTCGCCGCCACCGCATCAATTGTTAGTGACTGTTAACATCTGGAATGTGACGAAAGTCACGCGCGTGCCGTTGTTACTGGTTTAGTTATTGGCCAGGTTGCGCGCTCAGGTTGCTATTGGTGATCAGGGTGCCGACGCCGGTATCGGTGAAGATTTCCAGCAGTACCGCGTGGGGTACACGACCATCGATGATGTGCGCGGAGTTCACGCCGGCTTTTACCGCGTCCAGGGCACAGGCGATTTTTGGCAACATGCCGCCATAAATGGTGCCGTCGGCGATCAGGCCGTCCACTTCCAGAGTGGAGAGGCCGGTGAGCACCTTGCCTTCCTTGTCCTGCAGGCCCGCCACATTGGTCAGCAGCATGAGTTTTTCCGCCTTCAGGTATTCGGCAATTTTGCCCGCTACCAGGTCGGCATTGATGTTGTAGGACTCACCGCCCTTGCCCACGCCGATGGGAGCGATTACCGGAATAAAGTCGCTGTTGATCAACATGTCGATCACGCCGGTATCCACACTTTCCACTTCGCCCACGTGGCCGATATCGATGATCTCGGAGGCGTGCAGACCTGCACTGTCTTCCTGCCTGCGCAGTTTTTTCGCGCGGATCAGCAAGCCGTCCTTGCCGGTGACACCTACGGCGCGGCCCCCGTTTTTGTTGATCAGATTGACGATCTGCTTGTTTACGGTACCGCCGAGTACCATTTCCACCACGTCCATGGTTTCGCTGTCGGTTACCCGCATGCCATCCACGAACCGGGATTCGATATTGAGTTTGTTCAGCAGGTCGCCGATTTGCGGGCCGCCACCGTGCACCACTACCGGATTCATACCCACCAGTTTCATCAGGATCACGTCGCGGGCGAAGCTGTTCTGCAGTTCCTCGTCCACCATGGCGTTGCCGCCGAATTTAACCACCACGGTCTTGCCGATAAAGCGCTGGATATAGGGCAGTGCTTCATTGAGAACCTGCGCGACGCGCAGGGCGGACTTTTGATCCAGAGACATAGCGTTTTCCTTACTGCTGCTTGCTGTCAGTGTGGGCGGATCGGCCCGGGCCTACCTGTCAGGGTAGTGCCAGGGCGGGATCGAGTTGCTGAAGTTGTGAGGCGACCTGGTCGCGGATTCTGGCCAGCGCGCTTTCATCGTCGGCTTCAAAGCGCAGGGTCAACGCGGCGGTCGTATTGGATGCGCGTACCAGGCCCCAGCCATCGGCGAATTCTATCCGCAGACCGTCGATGGTGTTGAGGTCTGCATTGCCGAAATTGGCTTCTTTGCGCAGGCGGTCGATGAGGGCAAATTTGTCCCCTTCGGCCACCGGTATCAGGATTTCCGGCGTGTTGACCTTGTGGGGCAACGTGTCGAGCAGCTCGTCGAGGCTTTGTTCCCGCAGGGCCATGATTTCGAGAATTCGCGCGGCAGCGTAGGCGCCGTCGTCGAAGCCGTACCAGCGATCCTTGATGAAAATGTGCCCTGAAAGTTCACCGCCGAGTAGCGCACCGGTTTCCCGCATTTTGGTTTTCATCGGCGCGTGGCCGGTTTTCCACATCACCGGGCGTCCGCCGTACTGGGTGACCAGCTCCGCCAGTGCCCGCGTGCTTTTTACATCGAATACGATATCGGAGCCGGGGTGGCGCGCGAGAATATCCCGGGCCAGCAGCATTACCAGCTGGTCCGCCCACACGATACGGCCGCTGCCGGTCACCAGGGTAAGGCGGTCGCCGTCGCCATCGAGGGCGATACCCAGGTCGGCGTTCTCGCTGGCTACCGTCTGGATCAGATCCTGCAGGTTTTCGACCCGCGACGGATCCGGGGCGTGATTGGGGAAGTTTCCATCCACCTCGCAATAGAGGGGTTTTACCAGGCAGCCCAGCTGCTCGAAAAGTTCTGGCGCCAGTTCGGAGGTGGCGCCGTTGCCGGCGTCGATGACGATGTGGGGCTGACCGGCGAGAGCGACGTCGTTGAAGATCTCGTCAATATAGGTTTCGCGAATATCCTGGTTGCTGTGGCTGCCTTTACCAGAGGCAAATTCACCGGACTCCATCAGCGCGCGGAGGTCCTGCAGTTTTTCTTCCGCCAGCGGGCGGCCGTTCATTACGACCTTGAAACCGTTGTATTCCGCGGGATTGTGGCTCGCGGTTACCATCACGCCGCTGCTGGTGTTCTTGCCCTTCGCGCAGGCGAAATAGAGTAAGGGCGACGGCACCAGCCCCAGGTCTACCGCACTGCAGCCGCTCTCGAGAATGCCTTCAACCAGGCAATCCCGCAGCAGCTCGCTGCTATTGCGCCCGTCGCGACCGACCAGCAGTAGCTCTTCCCCCGCCTGCAGCGCGATGGTGCCCAGTGCCCGTCCCAGCTGGTAGGCGAAAGGCTCGTTGAGCTCTTCACCGGCGATGCCGCGGATATCGTAGGCGCGGAATACATGAGCCGGGATCTCAGTACTGGGAGTGCGCATCAGTTCCTGTCGGGAAGCGACTTCGATCTCCGGCACGGCTGCAGCAGTGGTTGCCGCCGCAGCAGGGGGCTTATCCAGATCCGCCTTGCTGAGACTTTGTCTGGCCGGCGTGCCACCTTTGCGGCTGGTCCTTTCCCAGGGTGCCGCATTGCCCTCGGCGGGCAACCATTTCCACAGTGCAAACAGGCTGGCGAGCAGTCCCGCCAGCGCCAGTCCGTAGATCCAGCCCGGGGCAATACTATGGCTGGCGGCATATGCCGGTGACGGGGTGAAGGAAATGTTCAGGTAAGAACCGGCAACAGGGGCGCTGACGCTGGCGCCGCCGCTCGGGAGGGCGGGTGAGCTCCACAGGCCCCGCGGCGGTCCATCCGGAAACCGCTGGCTGACGGCAATGGTGCCTGGGCTGCTATCCAGCTGCTGCAGTGCGCTCCTGAAAACCGAGAAGGGCTGGCTGATCAGCAGCGCGCCATCGTTTTGCGCCCGTGCGCTGTACAAGCGCCATTGGCGATCCGCGTTTTGCAGGAATTCCGGCTTCTGCGAGCCCTGTTCCAGGCTGCGCTTCAGCAGGTCGAGCTGGGCGAAATCCAGGGGCGGATTGCCGGCGCCAACATGTAGCTTATCGGCAGCGAAAAATTGTAGTGAAGCCTGGGCCGGAGCAACGGTGTTGCCGGTGCCAGGGTTGTACTGCGTGGCCAGCGTGTCCAGCTGTTGCTGGCGCCGGGTAAAAAACTGCTGCAGCTGCCGTGCGTAGGACTCCACGGTCTGCAGTGCTGCCTGTTGCACGCTGTCCACATTGTGCTGGTCGATCAACTTCACCTGTAGCAGGTGGCTGCCGCCGAGCCATACCGCCACAGCCAGCAGTGCGGGCAGCGTCAGGCCGCGGTGCCACAGCGGCCTTTTCTGTATTTGCGCTTGTGATGCCACTAAATTCCCCAGACCAGAGTTCAGTCTTGTTCAGTATTTGCTGAATCTTGTGCGTTGTTGTGTCGTTATTGTTGATTCTTGTCGTGCAGGCCAGCTCAGTTGTGCGGAAATGCCCGCGCGGCGATCAGCGCCACCAGCTCTGCCGCCAGCTCCGTTTTCAGGGCCGCGGGCAGCGGCTGCTGGCCGCTGTGATCGATCACCATGACTTCATTGCGGTCGCTGTTGAAGCCCCCTTCCGGGTTGCTCACATCATTGGCAATGATCATATCCAGATTCTTGCGCGCCAGCTTTTGCGCGGCGTGCTCGACCACTTTTTCCGTCTCCGCCGCAAAGCCCACGACGAAGGGGCGCCTTTCCACGCGGGCGGCAATGGTGGCGACGATGTCCGGGTTCTTCACCAGTGTCAGTGCATCGCTGTCGTTGCCGTCTTCCTTCTTTATTTTCTGCGTAGCGATGACCGCGGGGCGGAAATCCACCACCGCGGCGGCGGCGATAAACAGGTCGCA
The DNA here is from genome assembly GCF_029869925.1 of Microbulbifer bruguierae. Classification (NCBI taxonomy): domain Bacteria; kingdom Pseudomonadati; phylum Pseudomonadota; class Gammaproteobacteria; order Cellvibrionales; family Microbulbiferaceae; genus Microbulbifer; species Microbulbifer bruguierae. Next base: position 2,867,043 of record NZ_CP118605.1, read on the forward strand.
GTCATCTGCAGCTTGTTCGGCGGCCTTCAGCATGTCGTTGGTGCTGACCACGTCGACCCGCTGTACGCCGGCGGGGGTGTCCAGCCGCACGGGGCCGGCAATCAGGGTGACATCGGCACCTGCACGCGCGGCGGCGGCGGCGATGGCGAAACCCATTTTCCCGGAGCTGTGGTTGCTGAGGTAGCGCACCGGGTCCAGCGCTTCGCGGGTGGGGCCGGCGGTGATCGTGACCTTTTTGCCTTTGAGGCTCTGTGTGGGGGCGATGATGCGTTCCAGTCCCGCGGCAATATCCAGCGGTTCCAGCATTCGCCCGGGCCCCACGTCGCCACAGGCCTGGCTGCCGGCGGCGGGACCGAGCAGGCTAACGCCCCGGGTCAGCAGTGTTTGCACATTGGCCTGGGTCGCGGGGTGGCGCCACATGGCCTGGTTCATGGCGGGCGCCAGGATCAGCGGCGCTTCGCTGGCAAGACACAGGGTGGTGAGCAGATCGTCGGCAATACCGGTGGTCAGCCTGGCCATCACGCTGGCGCTGGCGGGGGCGATGAGGATGGCATCGGCCCACTTGGCCAGCTCGATGTGCCCCATGGCGGCTTCCGCGGCGGGGTCGAGCAGGTCGGTGTGTACCGGGTTGCCGGACAGGGCCTGGAAGGTCAGCGGTCGCACGAATTCCTGGGCGCCGGCGGTCATGACAACGCGCACGTTGGCGCCGCGGTCCTGGAGCCTGCGTACAAGGTCGGCGCTTTTGTAGGCGGCGATGCCGCCGGTGACACCCAGCAATATCCGTTTGTCGGCCAGTGAAGGCATATTCTGTGTTTCCGAAACTCTGCGAGCCGGTAAGATTACCACTTTAGGGTGGCGGGCAGTATGGTCCTTAGGGCACAAGCGCGCGCACTGTGGTACTGGTTCGCAAAGGAAGCGAGCGTTCACTTTCAGGGAGGGGAAGTATGGCGATTACGGACTGGCCGGCGCAGGAGCGGCCGCGGGAAAAGTTACTGGCGCGGGGGGCGGAGGCGCTGTCCGATGCGGAGCTACTGGCGATTTTTCTGCGCACGGGGTTGCCGGGGGTGTCGGCGGTGGATCTTGCGCGGCAGTTGCTGGCAGATTTTGGCGGCCTGCGGCCGTTGCTGGAGGCAGAGCGCAGGGACTTTTGCGCTGGTAAAGGGTTGGGGGATGCGAAGTTTGTGCAGTTGCAGGCGGTGCTGGAGATGGGCCGCCGGCACCTGGCGGAAGATCTGAAACGCGCGGATGCGCTGACCAGCCCGCAGGCAGTACGTGACTATTTATCCGCACAGCTGCGCCATCGCACGCGGGAGGTGTTCTGCTGTCTGTTTCTCGACAGCCAGCACCGGGTGATTGCCTATGAGGAACTGTTCGAGGGGACCCTGAACGCGGCGAGCGTATACCCCCGCGAAGTGGTGCAGGCGGCCCTGGCCAGAGGGGCTGCGGCAGTGATACTTGCCCACAATCACCCTTCCGGGGTGAGTGAGCCCAGCCAGGCCGATATTCATATCACCCAGCGGTTGAAAGACGCACTGGCGCTGGTGGACATTCGGGTGCTGGATCATTTGATTGTTGGGGAGGGGGGCGGATGCTCTTTTGCCGAGCGGGGGCTAATTTGATCTGCCATCGCGGTGCCTCGTAGTTGCGCTAGTGGCGGCACCCTGCCGTCGCGTCGGCGAATATGCTTTGTGGCGTTCGTTAGGGTGGAGCTGTAGTCGGTTTTCGTGCCATCGACCGAAAGTGTCTGTCCAGACAGTAAAAACATTGATCAAAACTTGCCCCACCCAGGGTGTTCTGGTATAAAACGCCGCTCTTTGCGGCCGGGCCAGATTCTGTACAGATCCCGCGGTCGCGCTGGATACCGAATTTCGTCCCTGCCCCGCCCCAGAGCAGAGGGCAAGAGAGTTTTTAAGAGGCCAATCAGATGTCTAAGGTATGTCAGGTAACCGGCAAGCGCCCGGTAACCGGAAACAACGTTTCTCACGCCAAAAACCGCACCAAGCGTCGCTTCGTGCCGAACCTGCAGTCCCACCGTTTCTGGGTGGAAGCAGAGAAGCGCTTCGTTAAGCTGCGCGTATCCGCCAAAGGCATGCGCGTAATCGACAAGAAAGGTATTGATACCGTTCTGGCTGAGCTGCGTAAGCGCGGCGAGAAAGTTTAATTGCTGCTTTAACAGCAGATTGGAGATAGAACAATGCGTGACAAGATTCGCCTGAATTCCAGCGCCGGCACCGGCCACTTCTACACCACTGACAAGAACAAGCGCAACATGCCTGAGAAAATGGAGATCAAAAAATACGATCCCGTTGTTCGCAAGCACGTTATGTACAAGGAAGGCAAAATCAAGTAATTGATTGCCTGACTGTTCGCGAAAAAGCCCGGTTTTCCGGGCTTTTTTGTGTCTGGAGCTCAGATCAATGCCCGAACTACCAGAAGTAGAAACCACCAAACGCGGTCTGGCCCCCCATCTGGAAGGCTGCAAGGTAACGCGCTGTGAAATCCGTCAGCACAGTCTGCGCTGGCCGGTGGACAGTGACTTTGCGGAAAAGATAAAAGGCGCCCGTATCCAGCGTCTGGATCGCCGCGCCAAATATCTGCTGGTGGAAACCGACAAAGGCCTCGCCATCTGGCACCTGGGTATGTCCGGTAGCCTGCGTATCGTCGACGGCAAACTGCCGCCGCAAAAGCACGATCATATCGACTGGCTCCTCGACAGCGGTCAGCGCCTGCGCTTCCACGACCCCCGCCGCTTCGGCGCCCTGCTGTGGACCACCGAAGACATCGCGGAGCACGAACTCATCGCCCATCTCGGCCCAGAACCCCTCAGCGAAGAATTTCACAGCGACTACCTGTTCAGCGTCGCCCGCGGCCGCAAAGCCCCGGTAAAAAGCTTCATCATGGATGGTCGGATCGTTGTTGGTGTCGGTAATATCTATGCCAGCGAAGCGCTGTTTATGGCCGGTATCCGCCCCCAGACACCTGCGGGCAGTATTTCCCGTCCGCGCTACGAGCGCCTGGTGGAAGCCATCAAAACCGTGCTGGCGGCAGCCATCGAACAGGGCGGCACCACGCTCAAGGATTTCGTCGGTGGCGACGGCAAACCCGGTTACTTCGCCCAGCAGCTCAACGCCTATGGCCGCGCCGGTCAGCCCTGCCGCCACTGTCCCGGGACCATTCGCGAACAGATCATCGGCCAGCGCAATACCTTCTTCTGCCCCCGCTGTCAGCGCTAACCAGCGTCTGGCTGGGGCCGCAGTGTGAGCCCTTCTATCGCCCTACCGCACTCCCTTCGCGACGGGTATCCGCACCGCCGTGCAACTGGCCGTCAATCAGGGCAATGGCGTGCAGGCCGCTGTTCAGTTCCTTGCTGATCACCTCATGTCCCATGCGCTCCAGTTTTTTCTGTTCCCACCAGGACAGCGCGTCGGGCTCCACTTCAACCTTGTAACCAATGGCGGTGATATTGCCCGCGTGGATGGCTTCAGCAATGGGCATGTCTTTGGCCAAGTGATAAAGAATGGTGCGCGCGGTGTAGTCGATGATGCGCGAGCCACCGGGTGAGCCGACCACCAGTCGTGGAGTGCCCTCGGGATTGAACACGATGGTGGGGGACATGGAGGAGCGTGGGCGTTTACCGGGTTGAATGCGGTTGGCCACGAGCTTCTTGTCACCGGTGCGCGGTACGAAGGAGAAATCGGTGAGCTGGTTGTTGAGGATGAAACCCTTCACCAGCAGGCGCGAGCCGAACCCGGTTTCGATACTGGTGGTCATGCTTACCGCGTTGCCGTAGCGGTCGACGATGGACATATGGCTGGTGTTGGGCATTTCCGGCGAGCTGGCGGTCTGGCGGTTTTCCGAAAACGCGGTGGGGTTACCGGCAACCGCTGGCGTGGCCTTGCTGAGGGAAATCAGTGCGGCTCTTTCCGCAAGATATTCGGGATCCACCAGCCCTTGATAAGGCACCGCGACAAAATCGCCGTCGGCGGAATAGGTATTGCGGTCTGCGAAAGCGAGTTCCGAGGCCTCGGCAAACAGGTGTGTGAGTTCCGCGGAACCCACCGCGTAATCTTCCAGCGGGAAGTGCTGAAGTATACCGAGAATGGCGCCCACTGTGGTGCCACCGGACGAGGGGCCACCAGCGCCGCACACCGAATAGACCAGGAATTTGCCACACACCGGTTCGCGTAGCTTGGCGGTGTACGCGGCCATGTCCTCGAGCGTCATCACGCCGGGGTTTTCCGGGTCGTTGCGCACGGCGGTGACAATGGCCTCGGCGATTTCTCCCTGGTAAAAGGGTTGTGTGCCCTTTTCTGCCAACAGTTTCAGTGTTGCGGCATATTCCGGATTTTTCAGCAGATGGCCGACTGGCAGTGGCTTGCCGTCCTCACCGAACAGGTAATCGCGAATGGCCGGGCGCACGGCAACCCGCGGCATACGCAGCGCCAGTTGATACAGGCGAGGGGAAATGGCAAAGCCCTGCTCTGCCAGTTGGATCGCGGGCTGGAAAAGATCTTTCCAGGGCAGTTTGCCATCGCGCTGGTGCGCCATCTCCAGCATGCGCATTGCGCCGGGCACACCCACCGAATAGCCCCCGATCACCGCCTCGATAAAGCCGCGGGGTTTGCCGTCGCGCATGAAATAGTCTTCATTCACCGCCATGGGCGCGGTTTCGCGGCCGTCGTAGGAGTAGAGTTTTTTGTGATCGGCGCGGTAGTTCAGCAGGAAGGCGCCGCCGCCGATACCGGAAGACTGGGGTTCCACCAGCCCCAATACCAGTTGCGCGGCAATCGCGGCATCTACGGCAGTGCCGCCTTTGGCGAGCATGGTTTCAGCTGCCGCAGACGCGTGGGGATTGGCGGTGACGGCCATATAGCTTTTGGCCGTTGCGGATTTGATTTCCGTGCGCCCGGTGGCGACTTCCGGCTGTACTTCGCTTTGCGGTGCTGCCCCTGCTGTCGCAGCGATTAAAGCGGCAGAAAGGGATAGGGCTCGGGAAAAGACGCGGGAAAGGGTCAGAAATCTGTTCACTGGGCGATCCGGCTTGGTGGAGATCGCCCGAGTGTATCAGACCTGATGCAGGGAGGCTCAGGGCGCCTGGCGGTTGAATTTTTCCTGCAGCGCCTTTTGTACGCAGGGGGGGACAAACTTGGTGACGTCGCCACCCAGTGAGGCGATTTCCCGCACCAGTGATGAGGAAATGTAGGAGAGGTGCTCCGCCGGGGTCAGGAACAGGCTTTCCATCTGCGGCGCCAGCTGGCGGTTCATATTGGCGAGCTGGAATTCGTACTCGAAGTCGGAAACTGCGCGCAGGCCCCGCACGACACCATAGGCATCCAGTTGCCGCACCAGGTCCGCGAGCAGGATATCGAAACCGATCACCTCGATATTCTTCAGGTGCGACAGTTCCTGTTGCGCCAGTTCCACCCGCTCTTCCATGGTAAACAGAGGGTTTTTACGG